>NZ_SNWR01000001.1:1200000-1501666 GCF_004362215.1 Paractinoplanes brasiliensis
AAGTCGGCCGGCCGCGGTTGGGCAGCTCAGGGCCCGGTTACCTCAGCGTCCACAACCCAGCGGATGCAAGAGGTGAACCTGTCATGTGGCTCCTTGTCCTCGCGGTCGGCGCGGCGCTGTTCGAGATCGTCCGGCGCACACTCGTCGACACCCAGAACCCCAACCTCGTCCCGGCCCTGCTGCTGCTGGGCGCAACCATCGTCCCGGCCGCCTTCGTCACGTTCATCCGCGGCCGGCGGCTCAGCTTCTCGGTCGGCGGCGGGACGGTCGCGCTGATCGCGTTCGTCGGCGGTGTCGTCGGCATCACCGCCGCCGGCACCGGGGAGTTCGACGCCCTGCGCGATCTGGGCACCCTGCCGATGCTGGCGGTCGGCGGCATCGAGGAGAGCGCCAAGCTGATCGCCCCGCTGCTGGTGCTGCTGTTCCTGCGGCACCGCCGCCCGGCCGACGGCCTGCTGATCGGCGTGGCCAGCGGGGCCGGTTTCGCCGCCCTCGAGACGATGGGGTACGCGTTCGTCGCGCTGGTGCAGAGCCAGGGCGACCTGCACGCGGTGGACGGGCTGCTGCTGCTCCGCGGCCTGCTCAGCCCGGCGGCGCACATGGCCTGGACGGGTCTGACCGCGACGGCCCTGTGGGCGGCCGCGACCCAGCACTGGCGCCTGCGGGCCGTGGCCCGGTTCGTGCTGACCTTCGCGGTGGCGGTGGTTCTGCACGCCTCGTGGGACTCGTTCGCGTCCATCCCGGCGTACGTGGTCATCGGCCTGGTCAGCCTGGGTCTGCTCACCTTCGCCACGCACCGGCTGTCGGCGCGGGAGCGCGCGGCACTGGCCGGATCAGGTCGCCTGAGTGCCGGCACAACCACCTCACCTCGCCGTGACCTGCGCCCTTCCGCTTTCTGAAGACTTGTGATCTCGGACGTTGACCACAGTGGGCCCAGGGCCTGGGATGGGGACATGTCTGTCGCGCGCCGGATGTGGGCGCTTTTCGAGCCGTTGCACGCCGTGGCCTACTTCGCTCCGCAGAGCGCGGCGGCCTTCGAAGAGGTCGGGCTGACCGGGTTCTGGCGGCGCTACTTCGCCGGGCGGGCCGCGGCGCTCGGGCCGGTCGGTCCGGGACCGGTGACGGCGGCCTTCTTCGGGTTCGCGCCGGCCATGGTGTCGAAGGCCCTGCCCGGGGTGTGGTCACGGATCAGCCCGCCCGCGGCGGTCGCCGCCCGTACGGCGGGAGCCACCGCCGCCCTGACCGACCTGTTCACGGGTCTGCCGACCACGGCGGTCGAAGCGGCCGCCGACGTGCTGACCGAGGCCGCCCGCGCCGCCGACATGCCGGGCCGGGTGCTCGCCGCCGCCCACGCCGACCTGCCCTGGCCCGAGGACCCGGCCGGGCGGCTCTGGCACGCGGCCACCATCCTGCGCGAGCACCGCGGCGACGGGCACGTGGCGGCCCTGCTCACGGCCGGGATCGACGGCTGCGAGTCGCTGGCCTGGCGGGCGGCCCTCGACGGCGGCCGCCTGCGCGAGGTCACCCAGCCCGCCCGCGGCTGGACCGACGACGAATGGCGGGCCGCGACCGACCGGCTCGAGGAACGCGGCTGGGTCGCCGCCGACGGCGCCGCCACCGGCAAGGGCCGGGACGCGTACGACTGGGTCGAGCAACTGACCGATCAGCTGGCGGCGGGACCGTGGGACAAGCTCGGCGACGAGGCCGCCCGGCTGCTCGAACCCCTCGCCGACCGGGCCTGGCGGGTCGTGCCGGACGACAACCCGATTCCCCTGCGCCGGGAGAGGTTCAGCGGATAGGCAGGGGCCGGGCGCGGCGCCGGGCCGCCGCCTTCACCCGGTACATCGCGGTGTCGGCGTCGCGCAGCAACTGCTCGACGCCGGCGCCGGTGGCGCAGTCGGCCACCCCGATGCTGACGCCGACGCGGGCGGTCCGGCCGCCCAGCCGGTACGGCGCGCTGATCGCGGTCCTCAGCCGCTCGACGATCCGGTCCTGCTCGGGCCCGGGCACACTGTCGCTCAGCAGCACCACGAACTCGTCGCCGCCGAAGCGGGCAGCCAGGTCGCCCTCGCGCAGGCACTGCTTGATCCGGCCGGCCACCCGCACCAGCAGCTCGTCGCCGGCGTGGTGGCCCAGGGTGTCGTTGACGCGTTTGAAGCCGTCGAGGTCGAGGAAGAGAACGGCGCCGGGACGGCCGAGGACGGCGGGCAGCGCGGCGGTGAACGAGGAACGGTTGGGCAGTCCGGTGAGCCGGTCCGACTGGGCCGCCCACAGCAGCTTGGCCTCCTGTTCGCGCAGGTCGAGGGCGACGGTGAGCAGCGCGGCGCACTGGTTGACGAGCTCCCGGCCGTCGTCGACCCGGTTCTCGACCTCGTCGACCAGGGCCAGCCAGCCGCGGTCGCTGTCCTTGACCTTCGCCCGTACGACGAACACCGCCTCGCCCGGACGGGCCGCGCCGACCAGCTCGACCGGCGGGAAGGCCTCGACCGGGGTGGGGCCGGGCGGGATCGGCGGGCCGTCGTGGTGGCGCCGCCAGCCCGCCGTACGGATGAGCTCGCCGGCCCGGTCACGCAGCGCGATCGAGCCCGCGGTGGCCGGGGTCAGCGCCAGCCACGCCGGGTCGCGGGGGTCGGCGTCGCGGCGGTGCAGCAGCGCCATGCTCAGGTCGTAGTTCACGCTGATCAGCGAGCGCAGGTGCAGCTGGTCGCCGAGCTGCCGCCGGTTGTAGGAGCGTCCCAGGAACAGCACGATGTCCTGCACCCTGCGCGGGTCGGCCGACACGGCGGCCGCGTACTCCTGCACCGCCCGGCAGATCACCCGCAGGGTCTCCTGGGCCGGGCTGGTGGCGAGCAGGTCGTTCAGCGCCTCCGCCGCCGGCACGACGGACGACGCCTCGAACGCGCGGGCCACGATCGCGGCGGTCGCCTCCGGGTCCACGCCGGCGCCGAACACGACCACGCCGGCCAGCCGGTGGGCCAGACGGGCGAGCGGGTCGGCGATCGGCAGCTCCGGGAGCCGCTCGGCGAAGGCGGTGCAGCCGCACGAGGTCCGCGGCACGAACCGGGTCGGCAACCGGTGCTCGACCGGCGGCACCCGTTCCCCGTCCAGCTCGCGCACGAGCATGTCGACAGCGAGGCGGCTCATCGCGTCGAGCGGCTGGCCGGCGCTGGCCAGCTCGGGCCGGATGAACGCGGCCTCGTCGATGTTGTCGAACCCGGTCAGCAGGTAGTCGCCGGGGCAGGTCAGCCCGGCCGCGGCGAGCATCCGCTGCGCGCCGATGGCGTTGCGGTCGGTCGCGGCCACCAGGGCGTCGGGTTTGCCGTCACGCAGCAGGTCCTTCGCGGTCCAGGTGATGCCGCCCTCGATGTTGCTGGTGGCGGGCAGCAACGGCCCGGGGGTCAGGCCGTGCTCGCGCAGCACGCCGAGGTAGGCGTCGTACCGCTCGCGGATGTCGCTGGCCTCGAGGTAACCGGTGAACGCGAGCCGGGTACAGCCGTGCTCGCGGATCAGATGCGTCACGGCGGCCCGCATCCCGTTGCCGTTGTCGGGCAGCACAACCGGGCGCTGCAGCCCGGCGACGGTGTGCCCCACGAGCACCACGGGCTTGCCGGCCCCGGCCAGCCGGCGCAGGTAGGCGGGCTGCACGGCGTCGGCGAAGACGACGAACCCGCCGATGTGGTCCCAGGCCACCGGGGCCTCGAAGCTGGGGGTGCCGCCGTAGACGACCATGTCGGCCCCCGCGTCCAGCGTCTGCAGGGCGATCAGCCCCCGCCCGCGCGCGGCGGCGGCCGCAACCGTGCCGGCGACCAGACGGCCGTAATAGGTGCCCCCGACGAACGGCGCCAGCACCCCGACGCTGCCCTCGAAGCCCATACCGGTCCATCGGCCGTCACCGTGTGATCCTTAGGTTGCCCGCCGCCCGGAACGAGCAGCGCCGCCGGCCTCCCGCCCGCGCGGACAACGTCCTCAGCCGACGCCGCGGGCGCGGACGGCCGGCGCTGTCGGCCGCCACTTGGCCATGCTGCGCAACGCCGGGCTCGTCGAACGGGCCCGTTCGGGGCGGTCGGTGCTCCACCGCCGTACGGGATTGGGCGACGCCCTGGTCAGCCCCAGAGCGGGAACCGCGGGGCGCCGAGATCGATGTTGATCGTCTTGGGGGCGCTGTACTCCAGCATCGTCTCCCAGGACAGCTCGCGGCCGAAACCGCTGTCCTTGACCCCGCCCATGGGGGCGCCGGCGGGCAGGTCGAACCACTTGTTGACCCAGACGATGCCGGCGTCGAGCGCGCCCGCGATGGTGTGCGCGCGGGCCAGGTCCTTCGTCCACACGCCGGCGGCCAGGCCGTACCGGGTGCGGTTGGCCCGCTCGACCACCTCGTCGTGGTCGGTGAACGTCTCGGCCACGGTCACCGGGCCGAACACCTCGCTGGTGACGATGTCGGCTGTCCCGGTGGGGTCGTGCAGCACGGTCGGGCGTACGAAGAAACCGTTCCTGTTCTCGGGCGCGAGCGTCAGCTCCTCGTCGCCGGCCAGGACCCGTACGCCCTCGTCGCGGGCCTTCGCGAGGTGGCCGAGCACGCGGTCGAAGTGGGGGCGGGAGACGAGCGGGCCGACCTGCGTGTCCGGGTCGAGGGCGTCACCGACCTTGATCGAGGCGGCCAGCCGGGCGAACCGGTCGAGGAAGTCGTCGGCGATCGCGGCGTGCAGCAGCAGCCGGGACGAGGCTATGCAGGCCTCGCCGTTGGCCAGATAGATGCCCATCGCGGCGTCGGCGACGGCCCGGTCGAGGTCGGCGTCCTCGGCCACGATCATCGCGCTCTTGCCGCCCAGCTCCATGGTCGTCGGGGTCAGCACGTTCGCCGCGGTCGCCATCACCGCGCGGGCCGTGGGGCCGCCGCCGGTGAGCGTCACCTTGGCGACGTCGGGGTGCCCGGCCAGCGCGGCGCCGACAACCGGGCCGCCGGTCACGACGTTGAGCACCCCGGCGGGCAGCAGGCCGGCGATCAGCCGCACGAACTCGAGCACGCTCGCCGAGGCGAACTCGCTGGGCTTGAGGACAACGGTGTTGCCGGTGGCCAGCGCGGGCGCGAGCTTGTTGGCGGTGGTGATCAGCGGCGAGTTCCAGGGCAGGATCGCGGCGATCACACCGAGGGGCTCCCGCACGGTGTAGATCAGGCTGTGCGGGTCCTCGACGGGGATCTGGTCGCCGCGGTGCGAGCGGACCAGGCCGGCGAAGTAGCGGTAGACGGCCGCGCTGGCGGGCACGTCGGCGATGGCGACCTCGCGGACGGGACGCCCGTTCTCGGTCGGCAGCAGGCTGGCGAACATCTCCGCGTTGGCCTCGATCCGGTCGGCGATCGCGGTGAGGATGCCCTGCCGGGTGGCGGGGGTCGACCGGCGCCAGGCGGGCAGCGCCTTGCGGGCCGCCTCGACCGCGGCCTCGGCGTCGGCCGCCGTGCCGTTCGCGATCGCCGCCCACGGGCTGCCGAGGCTGGGGTCGACGGCCTCGAAGGAGTCCTTGGCGGCGATCCAGTCGCCGCCGACGAACATCCGGTAGTCCGCGCCGGGACGGAATCGCTGCATGACACTCCTCAAGGTCGGACGGCTCGGGTCCGAGCGTCGCCGGGCCGCGCAGCCGGCGGCAAGACGCGCGTTCCGGTCACCGGACCCGGTCCGAACGGACGGAAATTACTGTCTGCCCGGCAACGGCAACACTACGCAACGCGGGTCTAGGGTCGGCAAACAAGATCCACAGACGTGGAGGGAGTGTCCCGTGACCGACCTCGCTTTCCGCATCCCGCCCGGCGTCGAGCTCGACGACGAGACCGGCACCCCGAAATCCGTGCTGGGCAAGGCGCAGCTGCTGCTGGCCGCGTTCGGCGCCGGGGCCATCCAGCTGCGGCTGACCGAGCTGAGCCGCCGCTCCGGGGTGCCCAAGGCCTCGGCGTACCGGCTCGCGCAGGAACTGGTGCAGTGGGGGCTGCTGGACCGGGTCGGCAACAGCTACCAGCTCGGCATGCGGGTCTTCGAACTCGGGCAGCGGGTGCCCGTGGCCGCGATCCTGCGCCGGGTCTCGCGTCCCGCCCTGGTCGACCTGTACGCGGCCACCCGCGCGACGGTCCACCTGATCGTCCCCGACGGCACCCATGTGCTGTTCCTCGAAAAGATCGCGGGCGCGGCCAACGTGCTCACCCACTCCGAGGTCGGCGGGCGGCTGCCGGCCAGCTGCTCGGCCTCGGGCAAGCTGTTCCTGGCGCTGCGGCCCGACGGGCGGGCGGCCTTCGACGACCTGCACCGGCACGGGCTCATGCGGCCCACCACGCGCAGCGTCGCCACGTTCGAGGCCCTCGAGGGGCAGCTGGCCGAGGTGCGCAGGCGCGGGTACTCCGTCGAGCTGGAGGAGATGCTGGTCGGGCACAGTTCGCTGGCCGTGCCGGTCGGGGACGCGTACGGGGAGATCTATGCCGCCGTGTCGATCACCCTGCCCACCAGTCAGCTGGTCGTGCCCCGCCTGCTGCCGATCGTGCGGGCGACCGCGGGGCTGATCCACCGGGCGGTCGAGCAGCGCACAGCTCTGTGAGCGTCATATCAGGGACTCCTGGTCGAGGAACGCCCGCAGCACGTTGCCGGTGACGATCGAGACGTCGTTGCGGCGCTCGCCGGCCAGCAGCGAGCCGCACCACGCGATGCTGCCCGTCGAGAAGACCGCGCCGCCGTTGGGCTTCGGCACCAGCACCAGGTCGCAGCGCACCTTGTCGCTGGTCGTGCCGTCGTAATTGCCGTCGGGCAGCTGCACCTCCACGGGATCCAGCCCGTACGCCCGGGAGAAGCCGGTCGCCGTGGCCAGCACGATCGTGTCGTCGGGGGTGCCCAGCGCGCGGTCGGCGCGGTCGATCTCGACACCGGCCGCGCCGTGCCCGTTGACCAGCGACGGGAAGTCACCGATGGTCTTGGCGCCCTCGATCCCGGCGAAGACGAACGGCACCGGGGTGACCACCTCGTACGGCCGGTTCGTGTCGAAACCCTGCGAGGCCATGCCCACGCCGAGCATCTTCTGCGGCGCCTTGCCGCGCAGCCGCCACAGGCCGCCCAGCTCGCCGGTGGTCGCGTGATGCCACTCGCCGGGCTCCGGCTGCCAGGCACGGATGCCCGCCGTACGCCGGATCTCGATGGTGTGCTCGCGTTCCGGGTCGATCGAGGTGACCCAGTAGAAGCCGTTGCCGCCCAGGTACATGAGCCGGCCGCCCTGCTCCAGGTACGACTCGTACGCGGCCATCATCGCGGTCGTCGGATACTCGGGGTGACTGCCGGTCAGCACCACACGGTAGGGGGCCAGCGCGGCCAGACCCTCCCGGTGCACCTCCTCGTCGGTGATCACGTCGACGTCGAACCCCTCGGCGTCGAGCCAGGCGATCAGGTGCAGGTCGGCGCTGAACTGGTGCGCCGACGTCTCCCCGCCGGCGACGGCCGCCCAGCGGTGCTCCGGGCGCACGTTGGGCAGGGGTTTCCGCGTGCTCGTGAAACAGACCCCGGTGCCGTCGGTGTGCACGTCGTAGAGGCTGCGCAGCCCGTGCGCCAGCAGATAGGAGTCGTGCACGTTGCCACCGAACTCCGGCGGTTCCCCGACGCCGACGCCCTTGAGGTAGTCGCGAGCGCCCGGGTCGGCCATGACGTGCTCACAGCTGTACGCGAGGTAGCTGAACGTCGGTAACACGACGAGAGCGCGCTTGCGGGGGTTGTCACCCGGCGTGACCACGAAGGGGACCGTGTCCCGGGTGCCGTCGGTGGCCGTGACCAGGATGCCGTAGACGCCGCTGGGCAGGTCTTCCGGCAGCTCCAGCGTCAGGTCGTCCTCCCAGCCGGCGTCGTCGAGGTCGTCGTCGTGAAAGTGGATGGCCTGGTAGGCCCCGGGCGCGAGCCGCGGGTCGACATCCTCCGCGACGCCGTTGATGCCCAGGCACGCCCGCATCGGGAAGTTGACGGACTCGCCGTGGAAGCCGGGACCTTTCCGGTTCGCGATCTGCCGCAACGTCTCGCTCGGGCCGAAGTCCCAGTCCGCGACGATCGTGCCGCCGGCGCTCAGCGTGGGGTGATCGATACGACCGTTGAAGTGGTTCTGCCCGGCGTGGTCAGCCGCGAAGGTCACGCTTGTGCGCCGCCCTGCCGCACTGCTCACCGAACCGTCGGCGCCCGCTTCGGCGGCCGCACCCTCGTGTCCGCCGCCGTCAGTCCCAGCACCGCTACCCCAAAACCGACTTATGCTGATTTTTCTCTGGACGCTGACTTTATCGCCGTAAGAAGACGTCAGAACCAGCTCCGCGGTCGACCCGGCCAGGCTCAGCGCGAGGCCGTACCAGCGATTGCTCACCACCTCCCCCGCGGCGGCGACCCCTTCCCCCGTACGCAGAAAGGCCTGCCCCTCGTCGATCACCACCTCCGCCACCACAGAATCGCCGCTGGTCAACGCCACCACGGTCTGCGGATGCCCAGCCCCGCTGGCAAGCGTCGGCTTGATCGCCATAAGCAGCTCGGCGCCGTCCGGCCACATCCCTTCCTCCGTACGGACGTAGGAACCGGCCCGAATCGGCTGCACCCGCCCCGCGAACTCCCGCCCGTCCAGCACCGACGGCACGTCCCGGATGTCCACGCCGGGCCCGAGCGGATGCGCGTCCCCGTTGATCAGCCGCGCCAGCCCCGCGCCGAACCCGCTCGCCGGCGTGCTGAACTTCCCGTGCACCGTGGCCCCGGGCGCGTAACTGAGCCGGTCGAGATACCCGATGATGTTCATCCCCGAACCCTCCCAGCGCCCACCGCACGACGGCGCTTTCGGGTCCGGTCAACGGACCGTGCTCGGGAGGTTCGCCAGTCGAGGTGGTCGCCGGGAGCGGTCTGCAGCAGCCACGCCAGCGGCATCTTGGCGCGTTCGACGTAGGTGGCGCCGGACGACAGCTGATACAGCGTGACCGTCTGGGCATCGTCGCGGTCGACAACCCAGTAGCTTTTCTCCCCTTCACCTCGTTCAGAACCGGGACGAGGGTGTTCAGGCCGCGATCGCGGGCAGCAGCCGTTCCAGTCCGAGCCAGATGCGGGCCGAGTTGTGCGAGTGCCAGGCCGCGCCCGACCAGTATGTGCGGTTGCGGCCCTGCAGCGCGTTCAGGCGCCGGTAGAAGCCGCCGGCGATGTCGCGCGGGCCGACACGCAGCTCGAACGGGACGTGGCCGGCGTACGTGGCGAACCCTTCGAAGCGGACCGGGTACGTTCCCGCGGCGGCGACCCGCTCGATGCCGGCCCGGATCTCGCGGCGCACCACCGCGTCGGGCAGCGGCGACGGACTGCCGTACTTGACGTTGTAGAGCCCGGGCACGGCGCTCGGCGCGACCATGTAGAGGCCGGGCAGCGGCGGCAGATGGAAGGGCGTCTCGGCGGCCGCGTTGTCGAGGCCGACACCCGCGGGCAGGCCGGAGAGGCGTACGACACCGGTGTAGTAGCCGCCGGCGGTGAACGTGCCGAAGATCGAGCGCTCGGTGGCGTCCAGGTCGACGGCGGCGAGGTTGCGCACCAGCGGCGGGACGGTCACCAGCAGCTTGCCCGCCTCGATCAGCACCGGGCCGTCCGGGCTCGAACCCAGCACCCGTACGCCGGAACGGGTGCGTTCGACCCGTACGGCTCGGGTGTTCAGCAGCACGTCGTCACCCAGGTGCTCGGCGGCGCGCTCGTAGAGCAGGCTGTTGTCCCGCGCGGCCGAGGTGACGTAACCTCCGCCGAGCAGCTTGCCGACCACGCCCTGCCCGAACAGGTTGAGCGCGTACAGCGCGGGCAACCCGAGCAGATCACCGATCCCTTGCCCGTACGCGAAAGCCAGCGGGACGATCGAGCCGAGGTCACGCTCGGCCACGAACCGGGCGAACGGCGCCACCAGCTCCGCCGGCACCGGGTCGGGCAGGTCCACGACGGTGTCGATCGGCCCGTACGGAAGGATCTGCTGGTAATAGGAGGGCAGCGCGACCGGCGCCGGGGGCGTGTAATCGACGGGACGGCCGGTGCGGAAATCCACGTACGCCGTCGTGCCGCCCTCACCCCCGGCCAGCCGCACCAGGTCGACGCCGAACCGGCCGAAGTGGTCACGGACCACCGGCTCGTCCTCGAGAACGACAACACCGATGTCGATCGTGCCGCCGGTCGCCGGATCGTGGAAGGTCTCCGTGTGGCCGCCCAGCCGGTCGCGCGCCTCCACCACGACCACGCCGCGGCCCAGATCACCCAGGCGGACCGCGGCGTACGTCCCGGCGGAGCCACCGCCCAGAACGCAGACGTCCCGCCGGATCACTCGCGGCTTGCCCGCCCCGGCAGCCAGTGGGGCGGCGGCCGCGGCGCCCATCATCGTGAGAACTTGCTTCCTGGTCAGGCCCATGGAACCTGACAATATTCGATTTCATCGATCTATGGGGGGGCGCTTCCGTAGTGGGCCGCACAGGCCCGTACGAGGGCTGAGTCAAGACCGGGCCAGTGGCGTCACCGTCGCGCTGCCGAAGCGGCAGGGCACCGCGATGTTCGTGTCGATCAGGCCGCGTGTGGCGTCACCGGTCGCGGTCGAACGGGTCCTGCTCGGCGGCGGCGTCGAGGTCGGCACGCAACCGCTCGGGATCGACTGTCGGGGAGGCGGCAAAGGCGGCCATCACCTGTTCGCGGTGAACGTAGGTACGCCACCCGAGTGGGATGAGACAACCGATCGGTGTTCCGTTGCGCGTGATCGTGCAAGACTCGCCGCGCTCGACCGCGCGCAGGATGGCGCCGGCATCGTTTCGAAGCTCGCGTTGTGTGATCTCGGGTGACGGCTCCCTCACAAGCGCAGCCTAGACGGAAAAGCGGGCCCCGGTCGCCGTTGGCCGGGGCCAGCTGGTTCAGGGTCAGTTCGTGGTGACCGGGAGGGTGGACAGGGTGTAGCCGAGCTGGTCGGTGCTCTTGTAGTCGGCGATGTTGCTCTTGTCCCAGTACTTCGCGGTCACCACGTACCGCTTGCCGGTCGCGCCCTTCTTGGCGTCGTCCATGGCCTTCAGCACGGCCATGCCGGTGGCGTACGCGTCCGGGTCCCAGGTGCCGGTGATGCGGCCCTGCTTGATGGCCTCGATGGCGTCCGAGTCGCCGTTGGCGCCCTGGATGATGACGCCTTCGCTCTTGCCGTCGCTGATCTTCAGGCCGGCCTGGGTGGCCGAGGTGGAGGCGCCCAGCGCGGTCGAGTCGTTGTAGGCCCAGACGGCGTCGACGTCCTTGTGCTTGCTGAACAGGTCGGCCGTGAGCGTGGCGGCCGCGGCGGCCGTGTCCTTGGTGTTGTCGCTCTGGTTGATGACCTTGAGGCCGGCGGCGGTGGCGGCGTCGGCGAAGCACTTGACGTTCTGCTGGATCGACGGGACGGGTGGTCCGCCGAGGACGATCACGTTGCCGCCGGGGCGGGCCTCGGCGATCTGCTTGGCGGCCTGTTTGAACGGGGCCTCCTCGGTGTCGCAGAGGTTGAAGCCCCACCACACCGTCGAGGTGACGTTCTGGCCCTCGGAGTTGACGCCGATGACCGGGATGTTGGCGTTCTTGGCCTGGGCGTACGTGCCCTCCATGGCGCCCGAGTCGAGCGCCCACAGGCCGATCGCGGCGACGTTCTGCTGCACCATGGTCTGCACGTTGGAGACCTGCGCGTCGGCGGACAGGTTGGCGTCGACGACGTTGACCTCCCAGCCGAGCTCCTTGGCGCCGGCGTTGAGGCCGTCGGTCAGGAACTGCTGGCTCGGCTGCGACGCGACGGGGCTGGAGTAGGCGACCTTGAGGCCGCTCCCGCCGCCCGAGGCCGAGGCGTCGTCGCCCCCGCCGCATGCAGTGGCGCCGAGCAGGGCGGCAAGTCCCAAAAGCGAACAAGAGGTAAGTTTCCACCGGGAAATGGGCATGACGATTCCTCCGAGGGGGCGAAGCACAACAGAAGCGAGCGCTAGAGAGAGGTGACGAGGGCCGAGGCGGTCCGCTCGGCCAGCGCCATGACGGTGATCATGGGGTTGACGCCGGGCGCGGTCGGCAACGCGGACGCGTCCCCGATCCAGACGCCCGCGACGTCGTGAAGCTGTCCCCAGCCGTCGGCCACCGAGGTGGCCGGGTCGGCGCCGAGCCGGCAGGAGCCCATCTGGTGGGCCGAGAAAGCGGTGTGGTCGTTGATCGGGGAGCCGGCCAGCTGCGCGAGGTACGCGTCGAAGTCCTCGCCGCGCCGCCAGCGCTGGTCGCTCCAGTGGAAGGTGAAGATCTCGGTGGCGCCGGCCTCGCGGTGCATGCGGGCGAGTTCGGTGTGGGCCCGTACGGCGATCCGGTGGTCGACGTCGTCGTCGAGGTCCCAGTGCACGGCGGCCCGCCCGTCGGCGTCCAGGTGGACCTCGCCGCTGCCGTGGTCGTGCGACACGCCGTGCCAGGTGGCGAAGTAGGGCAGTTTGCGCAGCTGGTCGCGGGTGGTGCGGCCGTCGGTGAACGGGGACTGCCCGGCCCACGTGCCGGGGTTGAGCGCGAGGCTCTCGACCAGGAAGCCGCCGCCGTCGACGGCCCGGGTCAGGTCGAAGCTGACAGCCGACTGGATCTGGCCGTGCCACGCCTCGACCGGCTCCTCGTAGACGCCGGTGACGATCCAGGCCGGGTGCAGCGTGAGGTTCTTGCCGGCCGCGGGCCCGCCGATGCCGGAGCGCAGCAGGATCGCCGGGGATTCGATGCCGCCCGCCGCGACGACGACGTTGCGGGCGTTGACGGTGAGCGCGCAGGGGCCGTCAGGGGTGGTGACGGTGGCGAGCACACCCGAAGCCCGCCCGTCGGCGGTCATGACCCGGTCGACGTGCGCGCCGGCGACGATCCGCGCCCCGGCGTCGACGGCGTCCCGCAGGTACGTGTGCAGGGTGGAGCGCTTCTTGCCCTGCTGGCAGCCGGCGTTGCAGTAGCCGCACATCGTGGCGTCGTCGTCGAGCGCGGCGTTGCGGGGCAGCCGCTCGTGCCGGTACCCCAGCGACGCCAGCCCGGTGATCATGGCGCGGGTGTTGGCGTTGTACCGGGTGGCTTCGGTGTTGACCCCGATCCGGTCCCACACCAGGTCGGTGAACTTGTCGAAGTCCGGGCCGTCCAGGCCTTCCAGCCCGTACGAGGCCCACAGCTCGCGGATGTGCTGCGGGGTACGCAGGCAGACCATGGAGTTGATCACTGTGCCGCCGCCCAGGGTCGCGCCCGCGAGCACGCCCATCTGCCCCGACGACGACCACAGCGAGCCGCCGCGCAGGAACATCTGGGCCGCGCCGATCGAGTCGATCTGCCGGAAGTCGGCCTCGTTGCGGTACTGAGCGGCCTCCAGGACGAGCACCGACGCCCCCGCCTGGGCCGCGCGCGCCGCCACGATCGCACCGCCGGCGCCCGAGCCGATCACGACGACGTCGGCTTCCAGGGTGGCCTCACCCGCCGGGAGCGCCTCCAGCGGCAGGGTCTTGGGGGTCGCGGGCGGCTTGGAGGCAGGCCCTGGATAGCCCAGCGCGGGCCACGTCGGGTTGGTGCCCGTCTCGTCCACGGCCCCGACCAGCGTCGCGAGGGTCATGGCTTTGAGCTGCCGTACGCCGAGACGAAGGCGCATCGATTCGTCGGCCACCGCGAGCAGAGTCGCCGTACGGGTCTCCAGATCGCTCTCGGCGAAGGCGGGTCCCAGCCGGGTGACGAGGCCGGCGACAGCACCGCGGGTGAGGGCATCGAGCGATCCGACCGCGGCGGCCACGGCCACGTCGATGCCCCGGGCGACGGCGCCGTCACGGTAGAACGCGATGGTGGCGTCGTCCGCACCCGACGGGGCGTCCAGGGACGGTGCGAACGTGTCGCAGACCGCCTGAATGATCGCCTGGTCCTGTACTTGCGGCATGAAGTCCTCCGTCACGTCAGCCGGCAAGCGGTGAAGTTCCGCCGGCGGTGGGGCGATAGTGCGTATCGCACAAATCCGAAATGTGCGATTCAGGAAAGCGTAGGGAAGCAGGCGCCGGCGGGTTATGACGATGCAGGGGTTGTGGTGCGGTTGAAGCGCAGCCAGCCGCGGTCGCGGGCCACTCCGAGGGCGACAGCCACGATCAGCACCACGCCGTTGACCGTGCCACGCCAGAAGGTGGACACGTCGCTCAGGGTCAGGCCGTTCTGGATCACGCCCAGGAACAGGACGCCGAGGACCGTTCCGCCCACGCCGCCGTCGCCGCCCGTGTAGGCGGTGCCGCCGATCAGGACCGCGGCCACCACCGTGAGCAGCAGCGTCGAGTCGATGCCGGGACCGGCCCCGGTGAGCCGCCCGACCTGGATGAGGCTGGCCACCGCCGCGGCCAGGCCGGCGATCAGGAACACGCTGAGCGTCGTCCGGGCCACGTGGATGCCGTTGAGCCGGGCCGCCTCCCGGTTCGAGCCGAGCGCGTACACCCCGCGCCCGAACGTCGTGTACCGCAGCACCAGGGCCGCCGCCACGACGAGCAGCACGTCGAAGACCAGCAGGTACGGGATCCCGGCCGCCTTGCCGTTGACCAGGTTGTAGACCGGCTGGAACCCCTCGAGGGAGAACACGTTGATGGTTTTGCCCTGCGACATCACCAGCGCCGCGCTCTCGAAGATCGACAGCGTGCCGAGGGTGACGACCAGGAAAGAGATCTTCACGTACGAGATCAGGACGCCGTTGACGACGCCGAGCAGCAGACCGACGGCCAGGGCCCCGGCCACCGCGACCCACGCGCTCATCCCGTGCTGCAGCAACATGCCGTACGACATGCCCGTGACCGCCGCCGCCGAGGCGGTGGACAGGTCCAGGCCGCCCGAGATGATCACGAAGGTGGCGCCGACCGCGAGGACCAGCACGACGCTGTTGCCGGCCACGATGTTGGTGATGTTGCCCCAGGTCATGAAGATCGGCTGGGTGATCGACAAGTAGACGACCAGCAGCAGAAGGCCGGCCAGCACGCCCGTGCTCTTGCCGGACGCCCGCCACAGACCGGTCAGCACCCCGGCGCCGGCGCGGGCACGGCCGGCCTCGGGCGAAGCGGCGGGGCGGATCGACGTGTCCGTGCTCATGACGACTCCTCGTGGACGTGCCCGCTGACCGCGATCGCGTTCAGCACCTCTTCCCGCAGCTGCTCGCCGCTGACCTCGCCGCGCACCGCGCCCTGGAAACAGACCAGGACCCGGTCGGCCAGGCCGATCAGCTCGGGCAGCTCGGAACTGATGATCACGACGGCGGCGCCGCCCTCGGTCAGCTTCTGCAACAGGGCGTAGATCTGGCTCTTGGACCCGACGTCGACACCGCGGGTGGGCTCGCTGAGCACGTAGACCGGGCAGCCCAGCGCGAAGATGCGTCCGAGGATCGCCTTCTGCTGGTTGCCGCCGGACAGCTGCGTGATCAGCTTGGCCGGCGAGGACGTCCTCACCCCGTACTCGGCGATCGCCTCCCGCACCCGCCTCTTCTCCGTGCGGGTCGGCACGACACCCAGCTTCGACAGCTGCGGCAGCCAGGTCAGCGTCATGTTGTGCGCGACGCTGCGGGTGGGCAGCAGGGCCGCGCGTTTACGGTCGTCGGGCACCAGGCCGATGCCCGCGCCGAGCGCCTTGCGCGGGTCGCCCAGCGCGACGGGGGCGCCGTTGACCCGCACGTCGCCGGTGGCCGCGATGGCGCCGCCCAAAGCCATGCCGAGCTGGGCCTTGCCCGAGCCGACCAGCCCGGCGACGCCGACGATCTCGCCGCTGCGCACCTCGAACGAGGTGGGGGCGAGCGCGCCGTCGGCCGAGGCCAGGTCGCGCACCCGCAGCACGACGTCGCCGGGCACACAGTCGCGGGAGCCGTAGTAGTCGTTGAGCTCGCGGCCGACCATCATCCGCACGAGCTGGGACTCGGGGGTCGACGGCAGCGCGACCGTGCCGACCGTTCTGCCGTCGCGCAGCACCACGGCCCGGCCCGCGGTCGAGTACAGCTCGGGCATGCGGTGCGAGATCATCAGGACCGCGACGCCGCGCCTGGCCTGCTCGCGGACCAGCGCCAGCAGCCGTTCGGTGGCGTGTTCGGACAGCGAGCTGGTGGCCTCGTCGAGGATCAGCAGCCGGGCCTTCGACGACACCGCGCGGGCGATCTCGACCTCCTGCTGCAGCTCCACCGACAGGTCCCCGACCTGCGCGCCGACGTCGACGTGCACGTCCAGCGCGGCCAGTTCCTCGCGGGCCCGGCGCCGCACGGCCGCCCAGTCGACGACCCGGCCGCGGCGGGGCAGCCGGCCCATGAAGACGTTCTCGGCCACGGTCAGGTGCGGCGCCAGGGTGAGCTCCTGGCTGATCATCACGATGCCGAGCCTGAGCGCGACGGCCGGGTTGGCGATCACCGTCTCGACGCCGTCGACCAGCACGACCCCGCCGTCCGGCTGCTCGGCCCCGCCGATGATCTTCGACAGGGTCGACTTGCCGGAGCCGTTCTCGCCGGTCAGCGCCACGATCTCGCCCGCGCTGACGGCCAGCCCGGCGTTGTCGAGGGCGAGGACGCCCGGATACCTCTTCGAGACTCCGCGAACCTCGACCAGAGGCGCCGCTTGTGCAGTCACCGTCGGTTTCTCCCTTGCAGTGCGGCGTAGCCGTTTTCGCGGCTCTGCGTACCTCCCTGCGGGCGGGGGTGAGTTCACCTCCCGGCTACCGGATTGCGGCTCACCTTGGCACCGGTGTGTTACCTGCCTAAGCGAGGTGTTCCGCTGAACGGACTGTGGCCCGAACCACGGCCTGCCGAAGATCGGCCGGGGCGGAAAGAACACCCGCAGTCCGGTGAGCGGACCACCGGGCAGGCGCGTGTGCCGCGGGAGGCGTGTTGTGGAGACCCAAGACCCTTTTCCCGTACGGAGGGACCGCCTCATGAGCCCAGCGCCGATCCGCGGATACGCGGCCACGCCGCACGGCCGGATGCACTACGCCGAGCTGGGCGAGGGCCCGGCCGTGCTGCTGCTGCACCAGACGCCGCGCTCGTCCGACGAGTTCCGCGAGGTGCAGCCGCTGCTGGCCGAGGGCCGTCGGGTGATCGCCATGGACATGCGCGGGTTCGGGCTGAGCGCCCCGCTGCCCGCGCCGCAGACCATCGAGGCGATCGCGGAGGGCGCGTACGGGCTGCTCGACGCGCTCGGCGTGGAACGCGCAACCGTGCTCGGCCACCACACCGGCGGCGCGGTCGCCATCGAGATGGCAGCGGCCGCCCCGCAGCGGGTCGAGGCGCTGATCCTGTCGTCGGCGCCGTGGACCGACGCCGCGTACCGGGAAAGCCACGCGGGCGGGCCGGGCGTCGACGAGGCCGGCACCGCCGAGGACGGCAGCCACCTGACCAAGTTGTGGGCGCTGCGGCAGCCGTACTACCCGGCCGGGCGGCCCGACCTGCTCGACCGGTTCATCCGCGACGCGCTCGCCCCGGGTGTGGACCCGGCCGAGGGGCACCGGGCCTGCGCCCGTTACGTCATGGAGGACCGGATCGGCCTGGTCACCGCGCCGGTGCTGCTGATCGGCGCGTCGGAGGACCCGTTCGCGCTGCCCGACGTCGACCGCCTGCGCAAGAACCTGACCAACGCCGTACGGGTCAAGACCGCCGTCATCGAGGGCGGCACCATCCCGCTGATGGAACAGAAGGCGGACGAGGTGGCAGCCGCGACTTTGCAGTTCCTCGGAGACCTCGCGTGAAAGCGGCCGCCGGGCCGGAAGGAAACGCCATGACCTACGTTCTGAAAGCCGTCTGCGACACCCTGATCCCCCGCGTCCCGGCAACCGCCGGTGACAGCGCCGAGGCGGCCACCCTGCTGAGCCTGAGCGCCTCGGACAGCGGCATCGACACGATCGCGGCCGCCGTGATCCCGATGCTCGCGCCGCACGTGCAGGACAAGATCGCGACCACGCTCGGCGCGCTCGGCGACGACTTCGCCGGGGCCGCCGAGGACGAGCGCGTCCGACGCTGGCGGGACGCCCTCTCCGATCCCCGCACCTTCCCCGGGGCGATCATTCTGCAGAGCACCGTGCTCGCCATGTTCTACACCGGGCCGGACGAGGACGCGAAGAACCCGGCCTGGCCGGCCATCGGCTATCCGGGCCCGCTGCTGCCCACGCCGAGCGAGGCCGAGTTCCCCAAGACCCTGCGGACGATCACGGCCGGCGACGACCTGACCGCCGACGCGATCGTGGTCGGCTCGGGCGCCGGTGGCGGGGTCGCGGCGGCGCGCCTGGCCGAGGCGGGGCTGCGGGTCCTCGTACTGGAGAAGGGGTCTTACCGCAACGAGCCGGATCTGCCGCAACTTGAGGCGCTGTCGTTCCCCAACCTCTATCTCGGCGGCGGTTTCCTGTGGTCGGCCAGCGCGTCGGTCGGGCTGCTCGCCGGGTCGACCGTCGGCGGCGGCACCACCGTCAACTCGATGGCCTGCCTGCCCACACCGGACTACGTGGTCGAGGAGTGGCGGCAGCGCGGCATGCGCGGGCTGGACGACTTCGACGAGCACGTACGCGCGGTCATGGAACGGATCAACGCGAAACCGTCGAACACCGTGCACAACCACGTCAACCAGATCCTCATCCGCGGGTTCGAGGCGGCCGGGCTGGCCTGGGCCACACTCGCCCGCAACGCCCGGGACGACGAGTCGCGCTACTGCGGCGAATGCAACGCGGGCTGCCTGCGCGGATGCAAGCAGTCGACCATGAAGACGTTCCTGCAGGACGCCAGCGACGACGGCGCACGGCTGCTGCCCAACTGCGACGTGCGGGAGATCCTGCACGATCAAGGGCGGGCTTCCGGCGTACGGGCGAAGGTCGGTGACCGGGAAGTGGAGGTGCGCGCGCCGGTCGTCGTCGTGGCCGCGGGGGCCCTGGCCAGTCCGGCGCTGCTGCTCGCCTCGGGCATCGGCGGCCCCGAAGTCGGCAACAACCTGCACGTGCACCCGTCGTACTTCATGAGCGGGGTCTTCGACTCCGACGTGCGCGGCTGGGAGGGGCAGATCCTGACCAGCGTCAGCCACGACTACGAACACGTGGCCGGCGAGCACGGTTTCGTCGTGGAGGCGGCCCCGATGGGCCTGGGCTTCTGGACGGCGCTCACGCCCTGGCACGACGGCGAGTCGCACAAGCGCGAACAGCTGCGGCTGCGGCACGTGTCGGGGGTGTGGGGCTTCGCCCGCGACCACGGTTCCGGGCGCGTCGAACTCGGCCCCGACGGCATGCCGCTGATCCACTGGGACCTGGACGACGAGGTGGACCTGCAGGTCGTACGGCGGTGTCACGTCGAACTGGCGAAACTGCTGCGCGCGGCGGGCGCCCGCGAGATCTTCACGTTCCTGCCGGGTGACCCACGCTGGCGCGAGGGCGAGGATTTTGACGAGTTCGTCGCCGTGTTGTCGAAGCTGGAGGGACCCGACGTGCTGACGCTCTCGGCCCACCAGTCGGGCACCTGTGCCACCGGCACGGTGGTCGACGGCGAGGGGCAGCTGTTCGACGTCAAGGGCGTCTACGTGGCCGACGCCTCGGCGCTGCCCACCGCCCCCGGCGTCAACCCGATGGTCTCGATCGAGGCGTACGCCGCCAAGACCGCGGGGCACATCGTCGCGGCCCTCAGATCTCCTGGGCGCTGAGCAGCTTCGTCATCCGCCGGCCGACCAGGTTGAGCAGGCCGACGTACCGATCCACCTTGGCCCGCGTCGTCGGGGCGGTCACCGAGAGGGCCGCCACGACGGCGCCGGTCGCCCCGGTCAGCGGGATGGCCACGCTCATGTAGCCGATCCGGGTCTGCTCGTACTCGGCCACGAACCCCTGCTCACGAGCCTTCTGCAGCTCCTGCGCGAGCAGGCCCGGCGCCACCGTGGTCCGCGGCGTCACCCGGGTCAGCGGCGCTGTCATCACCTCGTCGAGCAGGTGCCGCGGGCCGAACGCCAGCAGCGCCTTGCCGGTGGCCGTGCAGTGCAGCGGCATCCGCCCGGCGACCCGCGACGGCCGGCTGATCTGCGCGTGCTCCCCCGACACCTTGTCCAGATAGAGCACCTCAAGCCCGTCCGCGACGGCCAGGTGCGCGGTCTCGTGGGTGGCCTGCACCAGGTCGATCATCAGCGGCCGGGCCAGGTCGCGCAGGATCCGCTGGCGGGGCACGCGCTGGCCGATCTCGAACAGCCGCATGCCGAGCCGGTACTCGCCGTTGCGGCGTTCCAGCAGGCCCCACTGCACCAGTTCCTGGCTGAGCCGGTGCACCGACGCCTTGGCCAGCCCGGTGCGGCGGGCCAGCTCGCTCAGGCTCAGCGTCTCGTCGTCGAGGCCGAACACCTCGAGGATGCGGCGAACCTTGCCCAGCACGCTGTTGCTGTCCGGGGCGGGGTGCGGCTCGCGGGGGTCGGGCTGGAACAGGCAGTTCGGTGCGGTGGCCTCCATCACCTCAATCTCGTCGCCCGCGCCGCGACCATCAACGAAACGGTCCGGCCAGCGGAACACGTCCCGCCGGCCGGACCAGGGGTTTCAGAACGACAGAACGGCACGACCCCGTACGTGCCCCGAGCGCATCCGCCGCAGCGCGTCGACGGCGTCGCCGAGGGACACGGACTCGACCGCCACGGACAGCTCGCCCGCCGCCAGCTTCCGGATGAGGGCGGGAGCCAGCTCGCGGGCCCGGCGCTCGTGCCGGATCATGTTGACCGGCAGCAGGGCCACGTCGTCGAGCAGCCAGTTCGGCAGGTCGATGGTGACCCGCGTGCCGGCCACGTAACCGACCACGACGGCCCGGCCGCCCTGGCGCACCCAGCGGCTGCGCCCGATCAGCCCCTCGCCGCCGAGCGTGTCCACCAGCAGGTCGGCCTTCTCGTCCGGCTCCTCCCCCAGGACGACGCCCGTGACGCCGCCGGGGACCAGGTCGAGCTGGTCGTCCCGGCCCACGTACCCGGTCACCTCGGCCCCGGCCAGCAGCGCCTGCTGGGCCACGCTCGCGCCCACGGCCCCGGCCGCGCCGACCACGGCGACCTTCTCGCCCGGCTGCAGCTTCGCCACGTCGTGCAGCACCACCGCGGCGGTCGTGGTGGGCACGAAGAACGTCGCCGCCACCTCGGGCGGCAGCCGCGGGTCGAGCACGGTCACCGCCTTGCGGGCCACGCTCACCCTTTCCTGCCAGGTGCCGCCGCGCAGCAGGCCGAGACCGCCGCCGCGCAGCATCACCTGCGTGCCGGGGGCAAGGTCGTCGGCCTCGATCACGACGCCGCTGCCCTCGACGCCGCCGGTGTAGGGCAGCCGCGGCTTGAGCGCGAAGTTCCCCGACGCCACGGTCAGGTCGAAGTGCGCGAGAGCGGCCGCCTCCACCCGCACGAGGACCTCGCCCTCACCCCGTACGGGCTCCTCGATCTCGTGCACGACCGGGTCCTTGCCCCAGTCGTGCACGCGCAGGGCCCGCATCAGGCGACCTTCGCGAGGAATTCGAGGCTGAGCGGGTTGTAGCGGGCGGCCTGCTCGTGCTGCGGCCAGTGCCCGGTGTCGTCGAACAGCTCCAGCCGCGAACCCGGGATCGCCTCGTGCATGGCCTGCGCCTCGGGCACGTCGCCGAACGGGTTCTTGCGGCCCCACACGATCAGCGTGGGCCGGCTGATCCGGGCCATCTGCTCGGTGGTCAGCAGATTGCGCCGGCGGATCTCCATCTTCTGCAGCGAGAGCAGGTTGTCGATGCCGGCCACGAAGCCGGGCTCGTGGTAGATCCGGTGCCGCACCTCGACCAGTTCCTCGGTGGCGTCGGCCGGGTCGGCCATCAGCAGCCGCAGCCGTTTGCGGGTCAGCTCGACGTCGTCGGTCGCCACGGCCTGCCGGGTGCTGGAGTCGATCCGCTGCATGACCTCGGGGTTGGCCACCGTGCCGCCCGCGCAGAGCAGTTGCAGGCTGGCGACCCGGTCGGGGAAGTCGGCGGCGGCGCGGGCGCCGACCCAGCCACCCAGCGACTCGCCGACGATGTGCGCCTTCTCGACCCCGACGGCGTCGAGATAGTCGAGCAGGTGCTTCACGTAGAGCGGGATCTCGTACGGGTGGCCGGGCTTGCCGGTGTAGCCGTGGCCGAGCATGTCGATGGCGTGGACGGCGTAGTGCTCGGCGTGCGCGGCGATGTTGCGGGTGAACGCCTCGAGGTGGCCGCTGGTGCCGTGCAGGAACACCACGGGGGCGCCGTCACCGGCTCGCAGGGTCCTCGTCCGCACGCCGCCGGCGTCGACGTACGAGAGCGAGAAGGGCACCGGGCTCAGGTCGGTCCAGATCGTCATGGCGGTGCTCCTACGGCTGGTTGATGCGGTGGACTTGGGTGTTGCTGCGCTTGGCCAGTTCGCGGCCGGCCACCACGAGCAGGGCTACGCCGATCAGCGTGAACAGGGTCTTCATGGTCAGTTGTCCTTGTCTCGGCGGGCGCAGTCGGCCAGGAAAGCGGCCACGATCGCGTGGTAGCGCTCGGGCTGTTCCTCCTGCAGGTGGTGCGACACGTGGTCCATCACGTGCAGGTTGCCGTTGGGCACCATGCGGGCCAGCATCATCGGGTAGTCAGGGGTGAGGAACGCGTCCTCGCGGCCCCACATGAACAGCGTCGGCGCCTGGATCCGCCCCAGCTCGGCGGTGAGGTCCTGCCAGTCGCCGCGGGGCGAGTCCGACATCGCCGCCAGCGCGCGTTCCCCCTCGTCGAGGCTCTGCTCGTAGCGCATGTCGAGCGTGGAATCGGGGAGCTTGCTGCCGTCGAACCATTCCAGACGGGTGATGAGCTGCCGCATCTTCTCGCGGGTCGGGCCCTCGCCGCCGTAGTAGACGTCCCGGGCCGTACGCCCGCGGTGGCCGTTCTCCGGCAGCGGCGCGAGCGGGCCGTAGAAGACCGGCATGCTGCCCGTGATCACCAGGGACCGTACGCGGCCGGGGTACTTGGCGGCCAGGTTGAGCGCGATCGTGCCGCCCCACGAGTTGCAGACGAAGTCGGCCCGCTCGATTCCCAGCGTGTCCAGCAGCTTGACCTGGCCGGCGGCGTGGAAGTCCCACATCGGGCCGGTGATGCGCACCTTGTCGGAGCGGCCGTACTGCAGGATGTCGGGGATCACGACCCGCCGGTCGGCCGCGAAGAGCTCCGCCACCGGGCCGAAGTCGCTCCACCCGGTGCACCCCGGGCCGCCGCCGTGCAGGAACACGGTGTCGAGGCCCGAACCCATGTCCAGGTAGTAGTAGCCGTCGGCGTACTTGCCGCCGGGCGCCTTGCTCATCGTTCCTCCTCGGAGTTCGCGACCGCGACGCGGGCCAGGATCTCGCTGAGCCGCAGCATCTCGGTCACCTGCACGGTGTTCATGCCGAGCGCGAAGTCGATGCCGGGCAGGGGCGCCTTCGGCATGCCGACCCGCGCGGTGGGGATGCCGCGGGCACGCAGGATGTTGGCGTCGGTGGCGCCGCTGTTGCCGGGGATCGGCGTGTGCGGCCGGCCCGACGCCGCCTCCCACGCGCGGATCGTCTCGGTGATCACCCACGCTCCGGGGTCGGTCGCCGAGGCGGGGATGTGGTTGACCAGCTCGCAGCCGATCTCGGCGCCGAGTTCCCCGGCCACTCCGCGCACGAATTCCGCGAGCTCACGGCGTACGGCCAAAGGCTCTTGACCTGGCGCGAGCCGGATGTCCAGCCGAATCCTGCACAGGGCCGGGGTCACGGCGAGCAGGCGTTCCCAACCGCCGGCGACCGAGCCGACGATGCCCTGGGGGGCCGCGGTGGCGGTGCGATGCCGGGCCGGGAAGTCCTCGAGCCAGCGTTCCAGGCGCGTGATCACCTCGGCGGCGGTGACGATCGGGTTGGAGTACGGGAGACGGTGGCGGCTTCCGGCGTACGTGTGAAGGCCTTTGACCGTCAGCTCGAACCAGCAGAGCCCGACCTCGTCGTGGGCCACGAAGTCGCCGGGTTTGGCGATGATCGCGTGGTCGGTGTACCAGCCGCGCTCGAGCAGGAACGACGCCCCGACGCCGTGGCCGGTGTTCTGCCGTCCCGTCGGGTCGATCGCGTCGGTGGGCATGCCGCCGGCGCCGAAGGCCAGCACCAGATCACCCTTGGGCTGCGCCATTGTCGCCTCAACCGCTTCCCCGTACGCCTGTCCGACCACCAAGACGCAGGCGGCGTGACCCTTGGGGTTGCCGGCCCCCAATCCCTGTACGAGGTCTCCGTTCGTTGTCGCCTCCGGACGCATGTCGGGGCGCAGCTCGCGGCCGATCCACGGGACGTCCTCTTCTTCCTCGCCCGTGGTCAGCGTGTCGATGGGGGCGTAGAGCATGAGGTCTCGGCCGGTTCGCCGGCTTCTCACGCGGCCCACGGCATTGGCTTGATCCTTGTCGATTCGCAGGACCTGTCCGTTTATTTCAGACATTTCCGCCGACAGCCACTCGGCCAGGGGGGCCTCTTTGCCGGTCGGGCTGGGGATGCTGGTGATCGCCTGCGCCGCCGCGCGCAGCCGCTCGGGGGTGATGCGGCGCAGCACCTCGGTGAGCAGCTCGCTCACCGGACACGCTCCGCGCCGAGCTCGCCGGCGGCCGCGCTGCCGGGACGGATCACCCCGACGCCCATCCCGGTCAGCCACTCCGGCATCGGGCTGTAGGCCAGGGTCTCCCCGGGCGCGAACCCGAGCGCCGCCGCCATGGTCAGCCAGGTGCGGATCTCCTGACCGCCGTTGCCGGCCTCCTCCCCGATCCGCGCGGTCGTCCAGTCGGCGTAGTGCCTCAGCTCGCCGCGGTCGAGCCGGCCCAGGAACGCCTCGTCGAACTCGGGGAACAGCGTGGGCCGCGCGCCGACGATGATCTCGCGGCGGCGCTTGTCGTACTTCTCCCATTCGCCGCGGCCGTTGCGCCACGCCTCGACCAGGAACTCCTCGTCGTCGCCGTCCGGGTCCTGCCAGCGGCTGGGCCAGGGCAACTGGTGGCTGAGCCCGCCCGAGGCGACGACCACGACCCGCCGGTCGCTGTTCTCGAGGGCGCGGGCGATGTTGCCGCCCAGCTCGACGCAGCGCTTGACGGTCGGCAGCGGGGTGGCGAACACGTTGACCACCAGCGGGGTGACCGGCACGTCGAGGTCGCGCAGCAGGTACTGCACGGCGTGGCTCTGCCCGTGGTCGATCGTCATCCGCGCGCTGATCGCGACCTCGGTGCCGCGCTCGACCAGCTGCTCCGCGAGCGCCTGCGCGAACGCCGGGTCCGGCTTCTGCGGGCCCTTGGGGGTGCCGCTCTCACCGGCGGCGATCACCTCGTCCACCCCGAGCGTGAACGACGGGATCAGGTCGAGCCAGAACCCGCGGAAATGGTTGGAGCCGATGATGACGACGTTGTCCGGCCGCGCCTCGGCGATCGCGTCGCGAGCGGCGCCGAGCGCGTCGCGGAACCGTTCGGCCCGGCCGACGCCGGCCACCCTGTCCCAGTGGGTGTTCATCAGCGTCGAGTGCGAGGCGCCGACGCCCAGGACGATCCCCATCAGCGGGTCACCTCCGGCTTGCCGTCCTCGGCGGTGATGCCCTGTTCCTTGAGCCGCCCGACCCGCTCCTCGGTGACGTCCTCGGCCAGTTTGCGCCACTGCAGCAGCGACTCGTCGGGGCGGTAGAGGCGCTCCGGCGGGGCGTCGGTGACCTCGACCATCCACTTGTCCTGGCCGGAGAACTGGCCGTGGAACAGCCACCGGATCGCGCCCAGGTACTTGGCGTAGAACGGCAGCGTGGCCACACCCCGGGCGAAGTTGACCATCACGCCGACGTACAGGTGGTTGTCCGCGTCCACCGGCACGTAGAACTCGTAGTGGATGAACCCCGGGTACGCGATGCGCAGCACACCCGGCATCGAGATCGACGCGAAGCCCGGGAAGTCCTGTGCGGCGATGACCTCGTTGACCTTGGCGGCGCCGCCGGTGTTCCCGATGTTGCGGTTGACCTTGTTCTTGTCGTGGCGAGTGGGGTCGACCTTGTACCAGGCCTTGCCGCTCCACCTGCCCAGGCCGGGGAAGTCGGCCTCCCAGTACTGGTTGTCCTGCACGCGGTAGATCCAGCGGCCGCGCTTGACGATGCGCGTGTCGTTGTGCACCGGCATCGCCTTGAAGAGCCGCCACAACGCCGTACGGTGCAGGTACTTCGCGTGTCCCTCGTCGTAGCCGTTCTCGGCCGCGAACCGCCAGTTGCCCTCGCGGGGCTGGATCCGGGCGCCGACGACAGCCGCGTTGCCGACCAGCTCCTCGGGCAGCTGCTCGTCGATCGGCGGGGCGTCCTCACCGTCGCCGACGAACAGCCACACCATGCCAAGGCGCTCGGCGGTCTCGAACGTGGGCTGGGTGACCTTGCCGCAGATCGGCGAGTTCGGCCCGTCCGTGATGGCAGCGGCCAGGTCGCCGGTCCTCAGGTCGAACGTCCAGCCGTGGTAGACGCAGCTCACCGTGCCCGGGAACTGCTGGTTGCCGTAGCTCAGCGGGACACCGCGGTGCGGGCAACGGTCCTTGAGGGCGTACACGGTCCCGCGGTCCCGCATCACCATGATCCGCTCACCGAGCAGCGTGACAGCGGTGGGCTTGTTCGTGATCCGCGACGAGAACGCCACCGGGTACCAGTAGCCGCGGAACCCGGCCGCCGCCTGCTGGTAGTGCGGCCAGCTCGACCAGTCCTGCCGCCCGGGCAGCCGGCCGCGCCGCGAGGGGCGCCGGGGGCGGTCGGCCCGCGGGGCCGGCGTGCTTTCTGCGACCATGGTCAGACTCCCATCGTGCTTGCGATGGGTGGAGCGAATCACCGTTCCGGCCCCGGCCCCAGCCCGGGAGTCCGCCCACCGGAACGCGTTCCGCTCACCGGTCCGCCCGGGTCGGCAGGCGGCCCGCGGGTTCCTACGTTCCTGGCATGACACCCACGACGATCCACACGGATCTGGTCATCGTCGGGGCCGGCCCGACCGGCCTCTACGGCGCGTTCTGCGCCGGCTTCCGCGGCCTGAGCACCGTCCTGGTCGACGCGCTGCCCCAGGCCGGCGGCCAGATCGCCGCGCTCTACCCGGAGAAGGTCGTGCGGGACGTGGCGGGCCTGCCCGCGGTCACCGGCCGTGAGCTGGTCGACGGGCTGGCCGCCCAGGCCGACGCCTTCGGCACCCGCTACCTGCTGGAACGGCAGGCGGTGGGGCTGGGCCGCGAGGCCGGCCGGCCGCAGCTGACGCTCTCCGACGGCACGATCGTCGACGCGGGCGCGGTGGTGCTGACCGCGGGCATCGGCACCTTCACCCCGCGGGCGCTGCCGGCCGGCGAGGAGTTCCTGGGCCGGGGCCTGTCGTACTTCGTGCCCGACCTGAGCGCCCACACCGGCCGCGACGTCGTGGTGGTCGGCGGCGGCGACAGCGCGATCGACTGGGCCAACGCGCTCGTCCCGCTGGCCCGCTCGGTCACCGTCGTGCACCGGCGGGCCCGGTTCCGCGCCCACGCCGCCTCCATCACCGAGGCCGAGCGGGCCGGGGTCGTGTTCCGCACCAACTGCGAGGTGACCGAGCTCATCGGCGACGGCCGGCTTTCCCACGTACGGGTCGGCGACTCCCTGCTGCGGGCCGACAGCGTCATCGCCGCGCTGGGTTTCATCTCGGACCTGGGCCCGCTGGCCGGCTGGGGACTGGAACTGTCCGGCCGCACCATCGTGGTCGACCAGCGCATGCGCACCAACGTCCCCGCCGTCTACGCCGCGGGCGACGTCACCGAATACCCCGGCAAGGTGCGGCTGATGTCCGTCGGTTTCGGCGAGGTCGCCACCGCGGTGAACAACGCCGCGGTCGAACTCGACCCCGAGGCCGCCCTTTTCCCCGGCCACTCCACCGAAGCCGCTCTTTCCCCCAGCCACTCCACCGAAGCCGCTCTTCCCCCCAGCCACTCCACCGAAGGGGCCTGACATGCCGTACGTGATCGGCCAGGACTGCGTCGACGTCAACGACCGCGCCTGCATGGACGTCTGCCCCGTCGACTGCATCTACGTCGGCGACCGCAAAAGCTACATCAACCCGGCCGAGTGCATCGACTGCGGCGCCTGCGAGGTCGAATGCCCGGTCGAGGCCATCTTCGTGGACCGCAAAGCCCGCGGCGACGCCGGCCGCACCCAGTTCGCTGAGGACCAGAAGACCTTCTTCACCGTCACCCTGCCCGGCCGTTCCGCTCCCCTCGGTTCCCCCGGAGGAGCCCGCAAGGTCGGCGAACTCGGCGTCGACACCCCCTTCATCACCGGCTACGACGCCCGGGCGTAACGCGGCCGGATGTCGCCGACGCGATCGTGACGGCCGGCCTGACTGTCTGACCCGGGCTCGCCTTCCCGGCGGACCGGGCGTCGGCACCCCGTTCGTCACCGGCCTCGACACGCGGAAAACCGGGTCCGGCGCGAGCGTTCGAAGCGGTGAGACACGGGCGATGCGCGCGGGGCATCCTCACGGCAGTCGATCCGTTACCCTCTCCCCCGAATCGATTTCGATCGAACTTCACACGGGGGAACACCGACTTCATGCTGCCCAAAAGACTTCTCGCCGCCGGGATCGTGGCGACCTTCCTGGTCGTTACGCCGGCCGTGGCGCAGGCCGCGCCCCGGCCCGTGACCGCGACGCAGGCCGCGAGCCAGGCCACGTACGAGCAGAAACTCGCCGTGGCGATCAAGTTCGGCCGGGGCGACGACTTCGCCCTGATCGAGAAGACCGACCGTGACTTCGTCATCGCGATCTGGAACCACGTCAAGACCGACAGCGACCACCTCGAAGTGCGTGCCGCCGCCGAGCTGGCCTTCTCGGAGGACGTGGAGAGCGCTGCCGCATACGACTTCATCGTCACCGGGGTGTTCGCCGCTTTCGACCGGGACGTCGCCCGCGAGCGGCAGGAGGCCGAGGCGAAGCGGCAGAGCGACCTGGCCCGCAGCGCGGCCGCGGCCGGCATCGACGTGGTCGCCGACGCCGCCCTGCTCAACGGGAGCGACGCGGACTTCGTACGGCTGATCTGGGAAAGGCTCGTCGACGACGCCAAGTGGCCCAAGGTCAAGGCGGCCGCCCGTGCCGCCCGTGACGGCAGCGACGAGGACCGCCGCGTCTTCATCGCGACCGGGATGGCCGACGCCGCCCGGCAGGACGTCGACGACCGGATCGCCGCGGACGACGCCAAGACCGAGGCCGAGAAAGCGGCGGAACGGGCCCGCGCGGCCAAGAAGCTGGCCGCCAACCGCATCGGCATGACGGTCACCGACCAGCTGCTCGGCCTGCCCGACCGCGACTTCGTCACCGAGGTGTGGAACTTCGCCGCCGACGGCACCGAGGTGCAGGCCGCAGCCGTCGCCGCCGCGCGCAGCCTCGACCCGGCCGTGTGGAAGGCGTTCATCGAGACCGGTGTCCACGCCGCCAAGGACCGTGACATCGCGATCGCGCTCGAGCGTGCCCACCAGGCCGACCGGGCCCTCGCCCTGCAGATCAAGGCGGCCGCCACCACCAACGGCGACAACAACCTGGCCTGGTGGGCGGCCAAGGCGCTGGCCGGCACACCGGCAGAGCTCAACGACTTCGTCCGGGCAGGGCAGTTCGACCTCGACCTGGCGACCGGGTTCGAGACGGCCGACGTGCAGCCGACCACCCCGGTCAGCGGCAGCATCGACGGCGTCACCACGCCCACGGTTGCGGTGGCGTCCGGGGCCGGTCACACGGGGACGTCGGCGCTCGTCTACTCCGGCGCCGACGTCAACACCCTCACCTCGTACGCGTATCTCAAGTCGATGACCGTGAGCCGGATCGCGGTCAAGCCGTCGACGACGCTGTCATACTGGATCCGGCCACAGAGCACGGCCACCCGTCCCGAGGTGAAGACCCGCAACAGCACCTGCGTCTCGATCGACCTGGTGTTCAGCGACGGCAGCACGCTGCGCGACTCGGGCCTGACCGACCAGCGCGGCACCCGCGTCCACCCCGCCCAGCAGTGCAGCAAGATCGTCGCGGACCGCTGGAACCAGGTGGTCGTGCCGCTCGGCAGCCTCCGCGACAGGCAGATCACCACGGTCGTCGTCGGCTACGACCAGCCGCGCAACGCGGGCGGATTCCGCGGCCTCATCGACGACCTGACCATCACCGACCAGCCGGTCGAGATCACCGACCCGGGTTTCGAGCCGGTCGACTACCCGCTCGACGCGTGGCGCAACGACTTCAACAGCGACGGCTGGGCCGACGTGATCGCCCGCAACCCGGCCGGCGAGCTCAAGTACTACCGGGGCAACGGCAAGGGCTCGTGGATCGACCCGTCGACCAACATCCAGATCGGCACCGGATTCCAGACCTACAACCACATCTTCCCGGTCGGCGACTTCACCGGCGACGGCGTTCTCGACGTGGCCGCCCGCAACGCCGCCGGCGAGCTGAAGCTGTACCGGGGCAACGGCAGGGGCGGCTGGTCCAACGGCGGCTCGCCCAACGCCATCGGCGTCGGCTGGAACAGCTTCACAGCGGTCTTCTCCCCGGGCGACTTCAACGGCGACGGCCACACCGACGTGATCACCCGGAACGCGGCCGGCGAACTGCTGCTCTACCGCGGCGACGGCAAGGGCGCCTGGATCGACGGCTCCACCAACATCAAGATCGGTTCGGGCTGGAACAGGTTCACCCTGATCTTCTCGCCCGGCGACTTCACCGGCGACGGCTTCACCGACGTCATCGGCCGCACCTCGGCGGGCGAACTGCACCTGTACCGCGGCAACGGCAAGGGCGGCTGGCTCAACGGCACCGACCCCGACGTCGTCGGCACCAGCTTCAACAGCTTCAACCAGATCTTCTCCCCCGGCGACTTCACCGGCGACGGCTTCACCGACGTCATCGGCCGCAACGCCGCCGGCGAGCTCAAGCTCTACCGAGGCAACGGCAAGGGCAGCTGGATCGACCCCTCCACCAACATCACCATCGGCACCGGCTGGAACCAGTTCAACCTGATCTTCTGATACCTCAGGTCGAAGGCCCCTTTTCCCGTACGCGGGGAAGGGGCCTCTGCCATGTGCCGGGTCTCGCGGTGTCCGGCTCAATGGCCGAGATCACGGCCCACTTTGCGCGGGCCTGTAAACAAAGCCCCGCTTCGCGCAGCGTCCAGGACCGAACCCGCCCCGGCTTCAAAAACCGTCCGCCGGCCCAAGCCGCCCCCTTTGCGCAGCGCCCGCATACCCGATTCGCTCGCTTGTGCAGCACTCGCGCTCGTTCGTGGGCCGACGCCGACGCACCAGCACAAGATCGGCCGCCGGTGCGCGTTTTCCACATTCGAGGGTTGTCCACCGGACGGCCCTCGAACATCCGCAAAGATCAGCCGCGCCCGATAAAATGGCTGAGGGCGGGGGTCCCCCGGTTGGGGCGGGCCCCTGGCTTCTGGGCGTGGGTTGCTCAACTGCTACTGAGCGGTGTAGCCGCCGTCCACATGCCATGTGCTGCCTGTGGTGAAGCTGCCGGCCGGGTCCAGCAGGCAGAGCACCGCGTGGGCTACCTCGTCCGGCGTGCCCCAGCGGGCGAGCGGCACCTTGGCGGTGAAAGCGGCCTGCGCGGCGGCGTCGGTGGCGGCATCGTTGGCGTTCATGGGGGTGCGGATCGGGCCGGGGGCGACGCAGTTGACCGTTATGCCGGTGCCGGCCAGTTCCAGGGCCAGGGAACGAGTCAGGGCGGCGACAGCGGCTTTGGTGGCGGCGTAGCCGGCGCGTTCGGGGGCGCCGGTGGAGCCGAGGACCGAGCCGATCGTGACGATGCGGCCGTGGCCGCGGGCGGTCATGCCGGGGGCGACGGCGCGGATGGCCTGCCAGGTGCCGAGCACGTTGGTTTCCCAGGCGGCTCGGAAGTCGGCGTCGGAGAGCGTCTCCAGACTGCCCCGGGCCAGTCGCCCGGCGGCGGTGACCAGGCCGTCGACCGCACCCCAGCGGCGTTCGGCCTCGCTGACCAGGGCGGACAGGGCTTCGGGGTCGGTCGTGTCGCCCGGAACGGCCAGTACGCTGCCGCCGGCCGTGTCGCCGCGAGCCGGGATCGTCCCCTTGGCCGCGTCGCCGCGGGTGGTGAGCACGCCGTCCGCCACGTCGCCGCGAGCCGGCAGCGCGCCGTTGATCACGTCGCCGCGAGCCGGCAGCACGCCGCTGATCACGTCGCCGCGAGCCGGCAGCACGCCGCTGATCACGTCGCCGTGAGCTGGGAGCACGCCGTGAGCTGGGAGCGCGCCGCTGCTGGGTAGCGCGCTGTAGGTCAGGGCCACCCGGGCGGCCTCGCAGCGGGCGGCGTCGCGGCCCAGGAGGGCAACTGGGCGGCCCCGGGCGATCAGGGCCGAAGCCACCGCCAAGCCGATGCCGCTCGTTCCACCGGTGATCACCACAGCTCCCATGCGGCCACCCTGCCCAACCCGCGCCGGGTGGGCCATCCGAGCGGTCCGGTGGGCGGTCCGATCGCGTTGACCCTGGTCGGGGGTCGTTCGATGCTCGGGGCCTCGGTGGCGCGGCGGGCGTGCCGCCGGTGAGGGAGGGCACCGTGGCGGAACAGCTGTTGATCGGCGGGGAGTGGGTTCCGGCGGCGTCGGGGCAGGTCAGTGAGACCTTCGACCCAGCCGGCGGGACGAAGCTGGCCGACTTCGCCGAGGCGGGCAGCGCCGACGTGGACGCCGCGGTGGGCGCGGCTCGGGCCGCGTTCGAGGATCCGGCCTGGCGTGATCTGAGCCCGGACGGGCGGGGGCGGCTGCTCTGGAAGGTGGCCGACCTGATCGAACGGGACGCCGCCGCGCTGGCCGAGCTGGAGACACGCGACCAGGGCATGCCGATCGCGCTGACCACGAACGTCAACGTGACGCTGGCGGCGCAGGTGTTCCGGTACTACGCGGGCTGGGCCACGAAGATCGAGGGCAAGCTGTCGTCGGTTTCGGTGCCGGACACGCTGCACTACACGCGGCGCGAGCCGCTCGGGGTGGTCGGGCTGATCACGCCGTGGAACTTCCCGTTCGCGATCGCCGCGTGGAAGCTGGCGCCGGCCCTGGCCACCGGCAACACCGTGGTGCTGAAGCCGGCCGAGCAGACCCCGCTGAGCACGCTCAAGCTGGGCGCCCTGTGCCTCGAGGCGGGCATCCCGGCCGGGGTCGTGAACGTGCTGACCGGCGGGCCCGAGGCCGGCAAGGCGCTGGTGGCGCACCGCGGCGTCAACAAGATCTCGTTCACCGGGTCGACCGAGGTGGGGCAGCAGATCGCCGGCGCGGCCGCGGCCGACCTGAAGCGGGTCAGCTTGGAGCTGGGCGGCAAGGCGCCGAGCATCATCACCCGGGGCGCCGACATCGACGCGGCCGTGGCCGGCAACCTGCAGGGGGCGCTGTTCAACACCGGGCAGGCGTGCGGCGCGTACACCCGGTTCTACGTCGACGCCGAGCGGGCCGACGAGTTCACCGAGAAGATCGCGGCCGCCGCGCAGACCCTCAAGATCGGGCCGGGGCTGGACTTCGACACGGTGCTGGGCCCGCTGGTCTCGCAGGAACACCTCGACCGGGTCACCGGCTACGTCGACGGCGGCGTCGAGCAGGGCGCCCAGCTGGTCACCGGCGGCAAGCGCGCCTCCGGGCCGGGCCTGGACGACGGCTACTTCTTCACCCCGACCGTCTTTTCCGGCGTACGGGACGACATGACCATCGCCCGTGAGGAGATCTTCGGCCCGGTGCTGTCGATCTTCAGCTACGAGGACGAGGACGAGGTCGTCGCGCGGGCCAACGACACCGACTACGGCCTGGCCGCGGTGCTGTGGACGCAGGACCTCACGTCGGCGCACCGGCTGGCCGCCCGCATCCACGCCGGCACCGTTTTCGTCAACCAGCTGCCGCTGATCGACCCGGGCGCGCCGTGGGGCGGGTTCGGCCTGTCCGGATGGGGCCGCGAGATGGGCACGTACGCGCTGGACGAGTTCACCGAGACCAAGGGCGTATGGGTCAACCTGGCCCGATGACCGGTGTGACCGGGCGGCCCGAGACGCTGGTCGACGTCCTGACCCGCCGTGCCGAGGACGACCCCGCCGCCGTGGTGGCGACGTTCCTGGGCGCGGGCAGCATCACGGCCGGTGAGCTGCTGGGCGGGGCGGAACGGATCGCCCGGCAGTTGTCCTCGCCCCGGCTCGGGCTCGGCCCGCAAGCACCGGTGCTCACCTGCCTGCGCCCCGGCGCCGCCCTCGCACAAGTCGTCGCGGGTGTGGCCCGGGCCGGGCGTGTCGAGGTCCCCGTCGCCCTCGACACGCCCGGAGGCAGGCCATTCGGCACGAACGCCCTGGTCACGAACACCCTCGTCACGTCCGAAGGCAGGCGGCAGCACGGAGGCGGGACACGCGACACGAACGTTTTCGACACGCCCGGAGGCGGGGCGCGGACCGGAGGCGAGCCGCGCGCTGCCATAGCGCTGCTCGGCACTGCCGCGCTGGCCGCCAACCCGTCCCTGGCCACCCTGGCCGAGGTCGTGTACACGGTGGACGACGGCGGCGGTCCGGGCACTCTCGACGACCTGCCCCAGGGTCCGCTCCCCCGTCTCCCGGAACCGGGCGATCCCGCGCTCGTGCTGAGCACGTCCGGCACCACCGGACGGCCCAAGGGTGTGCTGCTGCCGCATTTCGCCGGGGTGCGGCACGCACGGCGGGTCAGTGACTCGCTGCGATACGGCCCTGATGACGTTCTGTACAACGCCTTCCCATGGAACCACGTCAACATCCGGCACACCGGCCTGCTCGCCGCTCTGGTCAGCGGCGCACGGCTGCTGGCAGTGCCACGGTTCTCCGCGTCGGCCTTCTGGACCATCTGCCGGGACGAGGGAGTGACCGCGTTCAACTTCATGGGTGCGGTCGCGGCGATCCTCCTGCGTACGGCGAACGATGACGGTGGGCATCGGGTCACCCGGGCCTACGGTGGTCCGGCCCCGCGCCGGCTGGTGGAGCAGTTCCGGTCCCGCTTCGGCGTCCAGCTGATCGAGGCGTACGCGTGCACCGAGCTCGGCGACGTCACCTCCAACCGCATCGGGGACGTCACGCCGGGCACGGCCGGAAAACCGCTTCCCGAGTACGAGGTCACGCTGCGCGACGCCGACGGGAGGCCCGTGCCGCCGGGTGAGGTGGGTGGCATCACGGTCCGGCCCCGGCACCGGCACATCAGCACCCTGGGTTACGCCGGGGTGCCCGGCAAACCGCCGGAGTGGATCACGACCGGGGATCTGGGACGGTTCGACGAGGGCGGGCGGCTGGTCTTCTGCGGTCGGCACTCCGACGTTGTCCGGCGCCGCGGCGAGAACATCTCGGCGTGGGACGTGGAGTCGGCCGTTGCCGCCATGCCCGGCGTACGGGAAGCAGCCGCGGTAGGGGTCAGCTCCGAGTTCACGGAGGAGGACCTGCTCGTCGCGGTGGCCCCAGCAGCCGGAGCAACACCGGGACAGACACACGCAGCCGGCAGAACGCCGGACCAGACACACGCAGCCGGCGCCACACCGGAAGAGACACGCGCGGCCGGCGCGACGCCGGTCCGGACGCACCCGCCCGAAGCGGCGCCGGACCACACCCACGCCGCCGGGTTGACCCCCGAGCGGGTGCACGCGTGGTGCCGCGAAAACCTGCCCCGCCACGCCTGGCCCCGCTACATCACCGTCCTGGAGTCGTTGCCCCGCAACGGTTCCGGCAAAGTCAGCAAACCCGCCCTGCGCGACCCGGCCGTGGTGGCCGCGGCCGCTGACCTCGAGCACCTGAGGCGTACGGCGTCGACTGGAAAGGATCCGCAGTGAAAGTCCTGGACTTGACCGACGAGCTCGGCGCCGCAGCGATACGTGCCCTCATAGGACTGGGCGCCGACGTCGTACGGGTTCCCGGCAGTGGCCCGGCCGACCGAGCCGCCGCCCTGCACTGGTACGCGGGCACGAAAACGGCGGCAACCGGCGACCTCGACGCGCTGGCCGCCGAAGCCGACGTGATCGTGGAGAGCGGCCCGGTCGCCAAGCTGCGCGGCCTCACCAAGGACGGCGAGTCCCGCTGGCCCGGCCTCGTCCACGTCGTGGTGACCTCGTTCGGCCTGACCGGCCCGCGCCGCGACTGGCTGGCCGACGACCTGATCGCGGCGTCCGCGGGTGGCATGACCTGGCTCGGCGGCCGCCCCGACGGGCCGCCCAAACCGCCGCCGCGCGAGTCGGCGCTGCAGGTCGCGGGCGCGCACGCGGCGATCGGCGCCTGCCTGGGCCTGATCGCGAGGGACCGGGACGGCGCCGGCCAGCTGATCGACGTGTCCGCGCAGGAAGCGGTGGCGGCCACGCTCGAGACCGGCGCGATCGCCTGGATCCACGGGGGCGCGTTCCCCCGGCGTACGGGCGGAATCTACGGCCATGTCGCGCACCGCGTGTTCCGGGCCGCCGACGGGCACGCCGCCGGTGGCTACTCGGGCAGCAACCGCATGTGGACCGATCTGCTGGCGTGGATGGCCGAGGCGGGTGAGGCGGAGGACCTGACCGACGAGAAGTACGCCGACGCCGTGTACCGCTGGAACTCCCGCCCCCACGTGGACGAGGTCGTGGCCCGGTTCGCGTCCCGGCGTACGGCGAGAACGCTCGGTGAGCAGGGACGGCGGCGCGCCTTGCCGTGGGCCGAGGTGAGCCGGGCCGACCAGCTCGCCGAGAACCCGCAGCTGCGGTCGCGTGACTTCTTCATCGACGTGGACGGGTTCACCGACGTCGGTTACGCCGTCAAGCTGCCCGCCTCCGAGCCGGGTTCGAAGACGTGGCGGACCGGTCGTACGGGTGAGCCGGCGCTGACCGGGTTGCGGGTGCTCGACCTGACGTGGGTGCTTGCCGGCCCGTACGCGACCCGTCAGCTCGCCGACCACGGCGCCGACGTCATCAAGGTGGAGTCGGCACACCGGCAGGACCCGACCCGGTTCGCGCCCTCGATGCGGCTGCGGCCCGGCGCCTCACACGACGACGGCGGCTACTTCCTCAACTTCAACCGGGGCAAACGCTCGATCGCCGTGAACATGCGCACCCCCGAGGGCCAGGACGTCGTCCGCCGGCTCGCCGCGCGGTGCGATGTCGTCATCGACAACTACAGCCCCGGCACGACGGCCAGGTGGGGCCTCGACCACGAGTCACTGAGCAAGGTGAACCCTGGCGTCATCACGGTGTCGATGTCCGGGGTCGGGCAGGACGGGCCGTGGCGCAACGCGGTCACGTTCGCCGACACCCTGGCTGCGATGTCCGGGCTCACACACGAGACGGCCGACCCGGGCGGCGACCCGCAGGGGCTCACGTTCGGGCTGGGCGACATGGTGGCCGCCAACGCCGCCGTGCTGGCGATCGTGGCGCTGCTGCGGGAAAGGCGCGGCGGTTTCGTCGACCTGTCGCAGCTCGAGGCGATGGCCGCGTCGATGGGGCCGGCCGTGCTGGAGCAGCAGCTGGGCACGGTTCCGGCCGGGGCCACGCCGGCCTGGCCGCACCGGCTGGCCCACCGCTGCCCGCACGGCGTCTACCCGGCGCTGGGCGAGGACCGGTGGGTCGCCGTCGCGGTGCTCGACGACGAGCAGTGGCGGACTCTCGCGCGGCTCACCGGCGTCCGGGAAACCGGTTTTGACCTGGCCGAACGCAAGGCCGACGAGGATCGCATCGACGCCGAGCTGGCCGCCTGGACCCGCACGCGGGGCGCCGCGGAGACGGCGGAGCTGCTGCAGTCGCACGGCATCCCGGCCGCGGTGGTGAGCAACGGCGAGGACCTGACCGATCTCGATCCCCAGCTGGCCGCGCGCGGTTTCTATCCGGTGCTGCGGCACCCGCTCGCCGGCGAGGTCAAGCACGAGGGCAGCGTCCTCAGGCTTTCCCGTACGCCGGCACGGGTCGACCGTCCGGCGCCGCTGCTGGGCGAGCACACCCACGCCGTCCTGACCGAGTTCGGCATCACCGCCGACCCGACCGTCCTGGAGTGACACCGATGACCTTCCTCAACGTCGACGTGGCGGCCGGGGTCGCCACCGTGGTGATCGACCGCCCGCCCGCCAACGCCGTCAACCCCGCTCTCATCGAGGAATTCCTGACCGTCGTCCCCGCCCTGGCCGACGACCCCTCCGTACGCGTCATCGTGCTCACCGGCGTCGGCCGCTTCTTCATCGCCGGCGCCGACATCGCGGTGATGCGGGACCTGTCGCTCGCCAACCACGTGCGCATGCGCCGTTGGATCGAGGTGCAGCGCCTGCTCGAACTCGCCCCCAAACCGGTGATCGCCGCCCTCAACGGCCACACCCTGGGCGGCGGCGCCGAACTGTCCCTCGCCTGCGACCTGCGCCTGGCCGCCGAGTCGGCCACGGTCGGCTTCCCCGAGATGCAACTGGGCCTGTTCCCCGGCGCGGGCGGCAGTCAGCGATTGCCCCGCCTGCTCGGCCTGCACCGCGCCAGACTGCTGATGATCGAGGGCCGCCGCCTGTCCGCCGCCGAGGCCCTGTCGCTCGGTCTCATCGACGAGGTCCTGCCCGACGCGGGTTTCGCCGAGGCGGTCGCCGCACGTGCCGCCGCTTGGGCCGCCAAGCCCACAGCCACGATCGGCCTGCTCAAAACCTCGATGCTGAAGGGCGCGCCGCTGGACATGGAGGGCGCGATGGCTGTCGAGTGGGAGGCCGTCCAGCAGGTCCTCGCCGGCGAGGACGCGGCCGAGGGGCTGCAGTCGTTCCTGGACAAACGCAAACCGGTCTTCCGCGGCAAGTAACAGGTCAAGATCAAGAACCGGATGTCGTAGCGGGGTGGTGGGTTCGGACCGTCGCTCACGCCGAGGGCCCGGGCGGGTTTCGCAGGCCGCCGGCGCGTCCAGAACGCGAAACCCACCCGGGCGGCCTGAGTGAGTGGTCGCGCCCGAAAACCCGGTGCAGCCGCACGCTCACGGAGCACGTCCGGACCGCTGGAACCCGCCCGGGCCGGCCGCGCAGGTGGATGCGCCCGGCAGAAGGGCACCAGGCAGGGTCGGAGTCAAGGCAGCGGAACGACGTAGGAGTCGACGCGGGCGATCCGGCCGTCGCGGAAGGTGAAGACGTCGTTGAAGGCGAACCGGAACGGGCCGTGGCCGACGCTGACTCCGCGGCCCTCGCCGGTGGTGACGACGACCGCGCCGTCCTCGTAGACGCGCTGCACGTCGAGCGCCGGGCTGCCCTCGAAGGCCGGGTTCTCGATCTCGCTGTCGAACTCGGCCTTGCCGTGGGTGGTGCGGTGGCCGTGGATGACCCATTCGACGTCGTCGGTCAGGGTGGCGAGGATGCGCGGGTGGTCGCTCGACCGGAACCCTTCGAAGTAGTCGGCGACCAGGTTCTGCTGGGGTGTCATGGCTTCTCCAAGTGGGTGGCGAGGGCTTCGAGGATCGACGCGAGCCCGGCGTCCGCCTGGGCGGTGCGCAGCGAGGGCGGGAGGCCCCGCTGATGAACGGTGAGGTCGGTGCCGTCGCCGTCGGGGCGCAGGGTGACGGTGGTGCGCAGGCCGGTGAGCGGCTCGTCGAACACCAGCTCGCAGGGCTCGGTGACGCTGACATACACGAAACGCAGGCGGCGGCGTGCGGAAGGGCCGACGGTGTCGAGGGCGAACTCGCCGCCGGCGCGCAGGTCCACAGTCACCGATTCCGGGGGCACGGTGGCGTGCGAGCCACCCCAGAACGCGGCGATGCCGTCCGGCGTGGTGAAGGCCGCCCACACGCGCGACGGCGGAGCGGCCAGGCGGCGTACGGCAATGAGCTCGTCACCCCGGATCACGGCGCGAGGTGTTTCTCGAGGGTGTCGAGCCGGTCGTTCCAGGTGTGCCGTTGCTCGTCGATCCATGAGCCGAGCCGGGCCAGCTGCTCGGCCCGCAACCGGCACGGCCGCCGGGTGCCCTCGCGCCGCTGCTCGACCAGCCCGCACCGCCGCAGCACGCCGACGTGGTGCGAGATCGCCTGCTGGGTCAGTTCGAACGGCTCGGCCAGCTCGGTCACGGTGGCCTCCCCGTGGGCGAGCCGGCTCACCAGGGCCCGCCGCACCGGGTCGCCGAGCGCGGCGAACGCCGCATCCAGATCCGACATGCCGACACGCTAACACAAACGACTGTTTGTGGAAGGCTCGTATGCGGCGGCAACGGCGGCGAAGGCGGCCTTGGGCTCCCAGTGGCCGTCGTCGAAGACCTTGACGACGCCGAGGCTTGCCAGGTCCAGATCGTCGCGGGGGTCGCCGCCGGGGCGGTGCGGAAAGTTGTGCAGCGCGAACAGGTGGACGAACGTACTGTCGGCGCCGGCGTGATCGAAGATGCCGAGCATCTCGGTCAGGTATCGCGCCTGGCCGGGCTCGTCCCGCTCGTACGCGCCGTCGAGCCGCGCCGGGAGGCCGTCGTCGTACTCGACGATCTCCATGCTGCGCTGGGCCACGTCACCCGCCCCGCGCCACGTCGCGCACCCGAAACCGGTGACGGCGAGCGGCTTCGGCTGGGCGGCCAGATCCCGTACGGCGTCAGGGAACTGCTCGGCCACCTCGGCCGAGCGGATGAGCTCCAGCGTCACGAAGTCGAAGAGCTCCCAGTCGACGGCCTCGAACGGGATCGCGGCGTAGGTCACCTTGCCGCGGAAACGCTCGCGGACCTGCGGCACGGCGGCGCGCAGGAAACGGTCGAGCCGGTCGCGGGCCTCGGGCATGCGCCGCCGCGGGTCGGCGAACAAGTTCCCGACGCGGTCGCCGATGCCGTCGCCGTCGACGAGGCCGCGGATCATCAGGGTCAGCTCGACACCGGCCACGAACACGACCTCGGCCCCCGCGGCACGGATCCGTTCGGCCTGCTCGGCGCAGTCGCGGAACAGCGCCAGGGTCTCGTCGGTGGTCAGGTCCAGCGGGTACGGCGAGAACCAGATCTCCAGTCCCAGGGCGGCCGCGATGCCGGCGGCGAGCTCCAGCCGGGCCGGGTCGCCGCCGACCAGGTGCACGGCGGTGCAGTGCAGCTCGTCACGGATGACGCGCAGGTCACGCCGTACGGAGTCGGGGTCGAGGTGGTCGATGGAGGCGCGCCCGTTCTGGACGAACCCGGTGTCGTAGGCGATGCCCTTGGCTCTCATGCCTCCGGGAGGCTAGGCAAAATTTTGCGTGCACGCAAGTTTCGTGCGAGGCTGGGTCCCGTGAGCCTCCGTGAACGAAAGAAGCAGGCGACCCGGGCGGCGTTGAGCGCGGCGGCCCTGCGGCTCGCGCTGGAGCACGGCCCCGAGCACGTACGGGTGGACGACATCGCCGAGGCCGCCGGCGTCTCCCCGCGCACCTACAACAACTACTTCTCGAGCCGCGAACAGGCGATCGTGGCCGCCGTCACCGCTGACCGGACCGCCCGGCTCGTGACCGCGGTGACGTCGCGGCCACCCACCGTGGGCCTGGGTGACGCCGTCGTCGAGGCGGTGGCCGGCTCCTGCGCCGAGGAGGGCGGCCCGTCACCCCAGGCCCTCGCCATGATCACGGCGAGCCCGGCGCTGCGGGAGCACTACGCCGGCGCGCTCACGGCGGTGGAGGGGCCGGTCGAGGAGGCCATCCGTGAGCGGCGCCCGGGGGTCGATCCGCTGACCGCCCAGGTGCTCGCGGCCGCCGTGAGCGCTGCCGCCCGGGTCGCGCTGCAGCAGTGGCTGCGGTCAGTGAGCGTGCCGGCGGCGCTGCCGGGCTTCGTCGTCCCCTCCGGGTCGTTGCCCGATCTGGTGCGCGCGGCCCTGCTCCCCTTGCGCCCGGCCCTCGACGCCGCCGGCGGCCGTACGGGATCTGGCCCTTGCCCTGATGGGGTGGGCGGCGCTGCGGTCAGGGCACCACGGTGACCGGCCAGCGGCCGCAGCGCACCAGCTTCGAGCCCAGGGAGCCGGTGATGCGGTGCAGCGCCTGGACCGAGCGGCCCACGATGACGGCGTCGGCGCGCAGCTCGTGGGCGGTGTCGAGGATTTCGGCGTACGGCTCGCCGGTGCGCACGACCAGGTGGGCGTCGAGGTCGAGGTCGGCCAGGCGTTCGGCGAACATGGCGCGCAGCTCCTGCTCGACCGCGTCCTGCGTGTCGATCACCGTGGCAACGGCGCCGCCGGTGTCGGCCAGGGGCAGCAGGGCCGAGGGATGCGTACGCACGTAGAGCGCCACCAGTTTGCTGCCCTGGCGCCGGGCGAGGCCCGCGGCGTAGGCGGCCGCGCGCAGCGAGGACGTCGAACCGTCGATGCCCACCAGGATCGTTCCCGGCCCGTCCTTCATGGCCACACCTTTACTGAACGCTTGGTGTTCACTTAACCGCAGTGTATCGTGACGGTAACCGTTCAGCAATGCGCGATCAGGGGGCCCGCAGATGGTGAGCAGCGGGCGTCCCCGCGACCCCGAGGTCGACCGTCGCATCGCCCGCGCCGCGCTCGACCTGTTCGGCGACGCGGGGTGGGCCGGCTTCGCGATGGAGACGGTGGCCCGCCGGGCCGGGGTCGGCAAGGCGTCGCTCTATCTGCGCTGGAACAGCAAGGAAGCGCTGCTCACCGACGCCCTGACGGCGAGCCTGCCGCACGTCAGCGACGTCGACACCGGCACCCTGCACGGCGACCTGGTCGAGCTGGCCACCCAGGTCCTCGAGGTGTACGCGGGCCCGGCCGGCCGCGCCGCGCTGCGCCTGATGCTCGAGGCCGCCACCATTCCCGGCATCGCCGAGCACTACGGGGCCACCCGCAAGGCTCAGATCGAGGCCGCCCGCGGCATCGTGCGGCGTGGCATCGCCCGGGGTGAGCTGCCCGCCGCCACCTCGGTGACGCTGCTGCTCAACACGGTGATCGGCGGCGCCATGATGCACGCGCTGACCACCCAGGCCGACGGGGGCGCGGCGCCGGCCACCGACCCGGCCGTGCAGGCCCGCCGGCTGGTCGGCTTCCTGCTGACCACGGTCAGGTGAACACCGACCAGCAGATGTCGTTGCGCAGCCGCTGATCGTCGAGCACCAGCTCACGGATCGGCTCGGGCAGCCGTTCGCGCTGCCAGGCGCACTCCTGCCGACCGGCGTCCTCGCCCGCGTCGGCCTGAACCGCTTTGATCGCGTACGCGGCGGCGCCGAGCTCATGCGCGGCAACATGCGCCACGACGGCGGCCTGACCGGCGGCGTACGCGGCGTGCCGGGCCGCCCCGCGCAGGTCACGGGCCGCGCCCATGGCGTGGCCACCCCTCGCCCGGGTCTCCATCATCTTGAGCTCGCCGCGCACCCACGCCCGCGCGGCCTCGATCGCCTCGCGGGGCCGCGGATCGTCCGGCCGCGCCGCCTCGAACAGGCCGAGCACGTGCTCGGCACAGCCGGCGGCCCACAGCGCGAGCAGGTGATGACGTTCGTCGGTCAGGGTCCCGCCCCGGCGGATCGTGATGAACCGGGGGTCGCGGACCTTCGGCAGGATCACCGCTGCATCGTAGCCGCGGGCCCTCGGTTGAAACCGTCCCGAGCGGGCATGCGAAACCCATGACAACGTCGACGAATGCATTCGCGGTGGTGACCGGCGCTTCCAGCGGGATCGGGTTCGAGCTGGCCAAGCAGTTCGCCGAGCACGGCTACGACCTGATCATCTGCGCCGAGGACGAGGGCATCGAGCAGGCCGCGGCGAGTCTGCGCCGCGACGGGCAGAACCAGGTGACAGCCGTACGGGCTGACCTCGCGCACTACGAGGGCGTCGAGCACCTGTACGCGGCGATCGCGTCGACGGGCCGGCCCGTCGACGCGATCGCCCTCAACGCGGGGCGGGGCATCGGCGGCGACTTCGTGACGCAGACCGACCTGCGCGAGGAGCTCAATGTCATCGACGTCAACGTGACCTCGACGGTGCACCTGGCCAAGCGCGTGCTGCCCGGCATGGTGGCCCGCGACGCCGGTCAGGTGCTGTTCACGTCGTCGATCGCCTCGATGATGCCGGGCACCTACCAGGCCGTCTACAACGCGTCCAAGTCGTTCGTGCAGTCGTTCGCCGAGGCGCTGCGGGCAGAACTGAAGGACACCGGCGTCACCGTCACCTCGCTGATGCCCGGCCCGACCGACACCAACTTCTTCCACCGCGCCCAGATGGACGACACCAGGGTCGGCACGAGCGAGAAGGACGACCCGGCTGTGGTGGCCAAGCAGGGCTTCGAGGCCATGCTGAAGGACAAGGAAAAGGTCGTCGCGGGCTCGGTCAAGACCAAGGTGCAGGGTGCGGCGTCCAAGGTGATGCCGGACAAGCTCAAGGGCGAGATGCACCGCCGGATGGCCGAACCGGGCTCGGGCAGCGACCAGTAACAACAAACGACATCGGGCCCCCGCCGCGGCGGGGGCCCGATCCTTCGTTCGTCAGGGCTTCAGGACGACCTTGATGCAGCCGTCCTCCTTCCTCTTGAACATCTCGTACGCCTGCGGGGCCTCGTCGAGCGGGAGGCGGTGCGTGACCAGGTCGTCCACGCCCAGCGGGTCGGTGTCGCCGGTGAGCAGCGGCAGGATGTCGTCGACCCACTGCTTCACGTGGGCCTGGCCCATCCGCATCGTGACGCCCTTGTCGAACAGGTCCATCATCGGGAACGGGTCGGCCTCGCCCCCGTAAACACCGATGATCGAGATGGTGCCGGCCCGCCGTACGGAATCAAACGCCGTGCGCAGCGCGCCCATCCGGTCCACGCCGAACGTCTCCGTGGCCTTGCGGGCCAGCGGGTCGGGCAGCAGGCCGGCCGCCTTCATCGCGGCCGACTGGAACGGGGTGCCGTGCGCCTCCATGCCGACGGCCTCGATCACCGAGTCGGCGCCGCGGCCGCTGGTGGCGTCCCGTACGGCCGCGCCGATGTCGTCGATCTTGTCGAAGTCCAGCACCTCGATGCCGTGCCGCTCGGCCATGGCCAGCCGCTCGGGCACGTTGTCGACCGCCAGCACCCGGCCCGCGCCCAGGTGGCGGGCGATCCGGGCGGACATCTGACCGATCGGGCCGAGGCCGGTGACCAGCACGGTGCCGCCGGGCTCGATGTCGGCCCACTGGGCCGCCTGCCACGAGGTGGTCAGCACGTCGGACAGGAACAGGTAACGCTCGTCGGGGTGGCCGTCCGGCACCTTGATCGGCCCGAACTGGGCCTGCGGCACGCGCAGGTACTCGGCCTGGCCGCCGGGCACCTGCCCGTACAGCCTGGTGTAGCCGAACAGCGAGGCGCCCTTGCCCTGCTCCTTGACCTGGGTGGTCTCGCACTGCGCGAAGAAGCCCTTACGGCAGAACCAGCAGTGGCCGCACGAGATGTTGAACGGGATCACCACCCGGTCGCCGGGCTTGATGTGGGTGACCCCGGCGCCCACCTCCTCGACGATGCCCATCGGCTCGTGCCCGAGGATGTCCCCCGAGTCCAGGTACATGCCGAGCACGTCGTACAGGTGCAGGTCGGAACCGCAGATCGCGGTGGACGTGATCCGGATGATCGCGTCGGTCGGTTCCTGGATGACGGGGTCGGGAACGTTCTCCACGGCGACTTTGCCGGTGCCTTGCCAGGTGAGTGCTCGCATGCCGACCCGGATACCCGGGCCGCGGACGGGTATGCAGAGCGACCATGAGTTCACGGGTGGTGGTGGTGACCGGCGCGTCCAGCGGCATCGGGCGGGCGGCGGCGGTGGCGTTCGCCCGGCGCGGGGACCGGGTCGTGCTGGCGGCGCGCGGGCGGGAGGACCTGGAGGCGGTCGCCGCGGAATGCGGGAACGGGGCCATGGTCGTCCCGGCCGACGTGACGCACCGCGACGAGCTGTCGGCGCTGGCGCGGGCAGCGGTGGAGCGCCACGGACGCATCGACGTCTGGGTCGACACCGCGGCCGTCATGGCGTACGGGAAATTCGAGGATCTGCCTCCCGAGGTGTTCGACCGTGTGATCGCCACCGACCTGCTCGGCCCCGCGAACGTCGCCCGCACCGCGCTGCGGCAGTTCCGCGCCCAGGGCCACGGCACGCTGATCCTGGCCGGCTCGGTGCTGGCCCACGTCGCCGTGCCGTACGTGGGGGCCTATGTGACCGCGAAGTGGGGCGCTCGCGGGCTGGCCCGGATCCTGCGGCAGGAGACCCGCGACGCCAAGGACATCCACGTGTGCGCGGTGGCGCCGGGCAGCGTCGACACCCCGATCTACACCGGCGCGGCCAACTACGCCGGGTTCGTGGGCCGTCCGCCGCCGCCGGTGGACTCCGCCGCCCGGGTCGGCGCGCGCATCGCGAAACTGGCCGGCAAGCCCCGTGCGGAGGCCTCCGTGGGCGCCACCAACCGGCTCATCCAGTTCGGCTTCACCGCCATGCCCCCGCTGTACGACGCGCTGGCCGGGCCGCTGATGCGCTGGGGCGGCCTGAGCCGTCAGACGATCGAGCCGCACGACGGCAACGTGTACGTCTCGCGGCCACGCACCGAAGGCGGACCGGGACGATGGGGGCGGGTTGCTGTGGGTGCGGCGGTTCTGGTTCCTGTGGCGACGGCAGGGTTCGCCGCGCAACTGATCAGGCGCGGCACGTACCGGAAATGATCCCGTCCGGCCGTTTCGCCCGGCCGCGGTCTGGGAGACGATGGTGGCCGCACACCGACCGGCTCCGCTTCGTGAGGAACAGTGATGAGTGCACTTGACGCTGCGGCCGCGGCCGCCCCCGTACTGGCCCAGATGCCCCCGTGGGAGCGCGCGCAGTTCCTGGTGGCGGCGGCCGACGCGCTGCTCGCCGCCGCCGACGAACTGGTCCCGCTCGCCGCCGAGGAGACCGGCCTGACCGAGCCCCGCCTGCGCGGCGAGATCAAACGGACAGCGGTGCAGCTCAAGCTTTTCGCCGAGGTCGCGGCCGCCGGCGACTACATGGCCGTACGCCTCGACGCCGCCGACCCGGACTTCGTCCTCGGCCCCCGGCCCGACCTGCGGCGCTACCTGGTGCCGCTGGGCCCCGTGCTCAACTTCGCGGCCAGCAACTTCCCGTTCGCGTTCTCCGTCGCGGGCGGCGACACCGCGTCCGCCCTGGCCGCCGGTTGCCCCGTGGTCGTCAAGGCGCACCCAGGACACCCCCGCCTGTCCGACCGTACGGCCCAGGTCCTGAACACCGTCCTGCCCGCCGGCGCCCTCGGCGTGATCCACGGCCAGGACGAAGGCGTCGCGGCGCTCAAGGACGAACGGATCACCGCGGCAGCCTTCACCGGCTCGCTCACCGCCGGCCGGGCCCTGGCTGCGATCGCCGCCGCCCGGCCCCGGCCCATCCCGTTCTACGGCGAACTGGGCAGCCTCAACCCGGTCGTCGTGACCCCCGGCGCGCTGGCCGAACGGTCCGCCGAGATCGTCAAAGGCTTCGCCGCCAGCGTCTCCGGTTCGGCCGGCCAACTGTGCACCAAACCCGGCCTGCTGTTCGTGCCGGGCGAGTTCGACGCCGCGGCCGCGTTCGACGGCGTCACCCCGCACCGGCTGCTGCACCCCGGCATCGCCGACGGCTACACCCACCGCCGCGACGAGGTGCTCGGCACCCCCGGCGTGACCGTGACGGTCGAAGGCTCGGTGACCGCCGGCGGCGTGACCCCCACCCTGGTCGAAACCGACCTGGCCACCCTCGTCAAGCACCGCGACACGCTGCTGCAGGAAGCGTTCGGGCCACTGTCGGTGGTGGTTCGCTACACCCCCGGCGAGCCGCTCGGCGCGGCCCTGACGGAGCTGGTCGAAGGCTCGCTGACGGCCGGCGTCCACGTGGCCGCGGGCGAGGACAGCCACTGGCTGCGCGAGCTGGTGACCGCCCTGCAGGCGCTGGCCGGCCGCGTGCTGTTCAACGGCTGGCCCACCGGTGTGGCGGTCACCCCGGCCATGCAGCACGGCGGCCCGTTCCCGGCCACCACCAACCCGACCACCACCTCGGTCGGCACCGCCTCGATCGAACGTTTCCTGCGCCCGGTCGTCTACCAGGACGCGCCGCCGTCCCTGCTGCCCGAGCCGCTGCGCGACGACAACCCGTGGAACGTGCCGCAGCTGCGCTCCCCCGCCGGCCAGTCCCCCACCTGGGGTTCCCTGGCCGGCTGACACCCCCGAGTTATCCACAATCCAGGGTTGTCCACAGGCCCCCCACCAAGATCGCTCCCCGCCTCTACACTGGCGAGGGCGGGGGTTCCCCCGGTGGGGCGGGCCCCTGTGGAGATCTACTCAGCTCGTTGATCTTGTGTGGGTCATCATCCCTCAGAAGCCGGGGAAGACGGTCCGCAGCTCGTCGAGCGTGACGTTGCCGGTGACCTGCACGGCGTCCGCGGTGTAGCGCGGGCCGAGCCGCCCGGTGAGCAGCCGCAGCGCCGCCTCGAGCGGGCCCGTGAAGGTCGCGGTCGCGTCGAGCGCCTCGGTGGTGAACTGGGCCTTGTCGCCGACCACGATGCGGTACGGGGTTCCGGCGACCTCGACGACGACAGGCTCGGTGAGCGCGTCCGCCTTTGCGATCCAGCCCAGCATGAAGCCCAGCTCGCCGCCGAGGTGCTCGGCGACGACGCCGGTCGAGACGTCGAGCAGACCGGCCGCCGGGTCCACGGCGACGCGGACGTCCCAGGTGTGGTTGGCCACCTCGTTGAGCCGCAGCCCGGCGAACCCGGCCACCGACACCGGCTCGGGCAGGAAGCCGGGGTTGAGGCGCTCGTTGTCGTGCTGCTCGGGCGTCAAGGACTCCAGAGCGCTCACGTACGCCTCGTCGGACCCGCGCCAGTCCGACACCTGCTCCTGCGGGCTGAGCGCGTTCCACCGGTCCCAGACGCTCTGGTTGAAGTCGGGGCCGGGCTTCTCGGCCTGACCGAGCTCGGCCTTGAGGTTGGCCAGGCCGATCTCGGCGCCGCTGCCCAGGTGGGAGAAGACCTGCGCGACGGTCCACTCCGAGGCGCCGGACGGCCCCTCGATCTGCTCAGGCGTCAGGGAATCGGCCAGCGAGGCGAGGGCGTCGTGCTCGGCGCGCAGGGCCTCGATCGTACGGGCAGCAAGGGTTGTCATGCCTGAAAGCCTAGATCTGCCGGGTCGCGGGGCAACGTGATCTTCCCGGCAACGGCAGAATCGGCGGGACGACGGGGAGGCTGGTATGGCTGAGGTGGCGCTGCGGCCGATCGAGGACTCGGACCTCGACGCGCTGTTCGAACACATGCGGGATCCGGAAGCACGGCGGATGGCTGCGTTCGTACGCGAGGACCCTGACGACCGAGCGGTGTTCGACGCGCACATGGCCCGGATCAGGAGCCGTCCCGACGTGACGAACCGCGCCGTCACCCTCGACGGACGTCTGGTCGGGAGCATCGCCGCGTTCGTCATCGAGGGCGACACCGAGGTCACGTACTGGATCGACCGCGCTTTCTGGGGTCAGGGCATCGCCGGGCGGGCGCTCGCGCTCCTCTTGCAAGAGGTTCCCGTACGCCCGTTGCATGCGCGCGCCGCCAGCGACAACCTCGGCTCGCTCAGGGTTCTGCGGCGGGCCGGCTTCGTCGACGTGGGCACCGACGTGGGGTTCGCGGCCGGCCGTGGCGCCGAGATCGAGGAGACGATCCTGCGCCTCGATTCATGACGGGTGCACCACCATGGCAAAGGTGCTCCGGCGGCGCTTTCCTTTCCCTGTACGCAGGGGCTGCAGCAACTCGGTGACGGCGGCGGACAGTTCGCGCGCCTCGGCCGGCGTGGCCCAGATCGGGACCTGCTGGTAGGCCACACCGTCCCGGACGGGCGCGGCCCCGTCACGGAGATACTTGTCGAACCCGGCAACCAGCGCCCCGGCGAACGCGGCGAAGTAGCGCTGGTGGTCGTCGGGTGAGGCGCCGCCGAAGTCGTCCGGGCCGAGCGTGACCGCCGACTCGACCACTGTGTACGTCCGCTGGGTGCCGCCGCGAACCGGTTCCTCGCGGGTCACCCGCAGCACCCCGGCCTCGGCCAGGCGCCCGACGTGCCGATAGAGCGACGCCTGCGGAACGTCGTCGAGCTCTGCGGCGAGCTGCCGCGAGGTCATCTCCCGATCGAGCAGGGCGTGCACGATCCGCAGCCGGACGGGGTGAAGCACGGTCTCCAACGCATTGATTCCCACGATCGAGAATGTTAGCGTCACCAGTATTGGTTCTCAGAAGTGAGAATAAAATTGCTTATCTCGTACGCGGGGATCCGGCTCGCCGGCACACTCACATTGCCCGCAGACGCCTCACCCTCACCCGCAAGTGACCTACACCCGCCCGGGGACGACTTGCGCCCGCCGACCGCGGATGACTCACTCCCGCCCCGCCGACCGAACGCGGACGCCCCACTCCTCCCACCCACGGGCAACTCACTCCCGCCCCGCCGACCGAACGCGGACGCCCCACTCCTCCCACCCACGGGCAACTCACTCCCGCCCCGCCGACCGAACGCGGACGCCCCACTCCCCTCGCTGACGGGCGACTCACACCCGCCCCGCCGACCCAACGCAGACGCCCCACTCCCCCCACCCACGGGCAACTCGCGCCCGTGCGGCTTGCCGGCGGCGGGTGACGGACGCTGCCCGGCCGCACTGCTGATCAACGGCTCGGGGCCGCTCGACCGTGACTCCGCCATGCCCGGCATCGCCCTCGGCCTGGGTCCCGCGCTGGCGGAAGCGTTGCAGGCCAACGGCATCGCCGTGCTGCGCTACGACAAGCGGGGCGTCGGTGAATCCGACGGCGACTACCTGCGCACCGGCTTCCACGACGAGCGCCGCGACGCCCAGGCCGCCCTGGACGCGCTCAAAGCCCATCCCGCGATCGACCCGGAACGCGTCGTCGTCGTAGGCCACTCGACCGGCGCGGTAGTCGCGGCCACCCTGACCGGAGCGGCGGGATACGTGCTGCTCGCGGGGTCCGCGCAGCCCGGTGAGCAGGTGATGGCCTGGCAGAGCACCCGGATCGCCGCCACCTTGCCCCGGCTACTCGGCGCGCTGCTGATTCGTCGTCAGGCCCGCGAGCGGGAACGGGTGCGCCGGTCGACCCTCGACCCGCCTCCGCGGGTGCCGCGCTCGCGTCTCACCGATCGCTGGCTGCGGGAGTACATGGCGTACGACCCCGCCCCCGCCCTGGCCGCGATCGACCGCCCCGTGCTGGCCATCACCGGCGGCAAGGACATCCAGGTCGACCCGGCCGACGTGGCGCGCATCGGAACGCTGGTGAACGGCCCGTTCACCGGCGAGGTGCCGTCCGACCTGACCCACCTGTTGCGCACCGACCCCGGCAGGCCCGGGTTGGGCCGTTATCGCGCGCAGCTCGCGCGCCCCGTCGACGCCGGCCTGCTCGACCGCGTCAGCACCTGGATCGCGGACGTTCCGGGAGGTCGCCCCGCAGCAGCGTGAGAACCCGTCATACCCGACTCTGAACGCCGACGCGCCGATGCGGCCAGTCGTCGCGGGGCTCAGGCGGCCGGCACAACCGGCGGGTCACCTGCCGGCGGGTCGAGTGCCAGCGGGTCGAGCGCCGGCGGGCTGGAACAGCTCGACGGGGTTGCCCGACGGGTCGTCCAGGACGATCTGGCGGCCGCCCGGACCGGTGATGACGTCGCTGCGGAAGACGACCCCCGCCGAGCGCAAGCGGCTCACCTCGGTGTCTATGTCGTCGACCAGCAGGTGCAGACGGTTCCAGCCGCCGGGGCTCGGACGCCGGCCGTCGGGCATCGCCCGTCCGGCAGAACTCGCCGGGCCGGACAGCAGCAACCTCAGATTCCCCCGTGTCACGTCGGCGAAGGCCGGCAGGAACGTGTTGTTCGGCTTGAACCCCAGATGCGTGGTGTAGAAGTCGATCGAGCTCTGAACGTCGTCCACCAGATAGCGGACGCTTACGACGCTGTCGCTCATGGCCCCTCCTTCCGCTTCCCGCACATTACATCAAATCAGTTTGATGGAGTAGGTTTCACCAGGCCGGATTCGTAAGCGATCACCACCAACTGCGCACGGTCGCGGGCTCGCAGCTTGGTCATCGCCCGGTTGATGTGGGTCTTGGCGGTGATCGTCGTGATGGCCATGCGAGCGGCCACCTCGTCGTTGGCCAGCCCGTGCGCGACCAGCGCCACGGCTTCCCGCTCGCGATTGGTCAGTTCGTTCAGGTTCGCCTCGGGGCGGGGCGGCCGCGTGACGTACCGATCGATCAACTTCCGTGTGATCGCCGGCGCCAGCAACGCCTCCCCGCGAGCGGCAACCCGCACAGCATGAACGAAATCCTCCGGGCGGATGTCCTTGACCAGGAACCCGGCCGCCCCGGCCCGAAGCGCATGAAAGACGTACTCGTCCAGCCCGTAGTTGGTCAGGATCACGACGTGTACCCCGGCCAGCGCCGGATCCGAGGCGATGAGCCCGGTGGCCTCGATCCCGTCGGCGCCGGGCATCCGCACGTCGACCAGCGCGACATCGGGCACGTGCTGCCGGGCCAGAGCCAGCGCCTCGTTCCCGTCGCTGCCCTCGGCAACCACCTCGATGTCGTCCTCGAGATCGAGCAGCGCCCGGAAACCGCTCCGGATCAGCGGCTGGTCGTCGACAAGCAGAACCCTGATCATCCCGTACGGTCCCAGGGCAGCTCGGCGTCGACGGTGAAGCCCCCGCCCGTACGTGGCTCGGCCCGCAGGTCGCCCCCGAGAGCGGCGACCCGTTCCCGCATCCCGACCAGGCCGATACCCGGTTCCGAAACGGTTTCCGGTGTGGCCCTGCCGTCGTCGACCACCCGGATCGTCACCGCCCCGGGCCGGAAGCCGAGGTGGACCACGACGCTGTCGGCCGACGCATGCCGGGCAACGTTCGTCAGGGACTCCTGCACGATCCGATACGCCGTCCGGTCGACCGCGAACGGCACCTCCTCCGGCTCGCCCTCGATGGTCAGGGTGGTCGCGATTCCGGCGCCCTGTGCCCGCCTGACGAGCTCCGCTATCTGGTCGATCCCGTGCGGTGGCGCGTGGGCCTCGTCGCGCAGGGCTTCGAGAGTCGCCCTCAGATCACGTGAGGCGGCTCGCCCAGCGTCGCGTATCGCCAGCAGCGCGTCGGGCACCGGCTCCCCCCGCCGCTCGGCCACGTGCACAGCCGCCTCGGACTGCACCTTGATCACCGAGATCTGGTGGGTCAGAGAGTCGTGCAGCTCGCGCGCGATGTGCAACCTTTCCTCGTCGGCCCGTCGGCGCGCGATCGCCTCGCGGGTCCGTACGGCTTCATCGGCCCGATCCTCGGCTTGCCGCAGCGCCTCCCCCGCAGCGCCGGCCGCGATCAGCCAGGCCAGCTCGAGCACGGAGCGCGACCGCCCGAACGCCTCGCCCAGGTCCTGCGCTCCGGTTGCCATGGCCGCGGCGGGCAGCGACAACAACACGACCGCGCTCGTCACCACCGTGGCGACCCGATGCCCGGCCCGCATCGCCGAATACACAGCGATCAGATAGGCCACGGCGAACGCGTTGTACCCGGCCGCCTGATAGCCCACCGCACAAGCTCCGGTGACGATCAAGACGACGACGGGCGCTCGCTGCCGCTCGCCCAGGGCGAGGCCGCCGACGATCAGAAGCGGATAGCCGACCAGCTCCAGCCCGGTGGTGAACAGCCCAGTGATCAGCATGATCGCGGCGACTCCCACCGCGACCACCCAATCCCACGCCCTGTCCATGCGGGCACATTAACCGGCGGGTCCCCGGAGCGCGTCGTACGGACGCAGGCGTCGACGACTACTGCGAACGCAGTAGTCAAATGTCCGCGTCGGCACGATGCCCGATCGAGCCCACCCGGCCACGATGCAGGGGCGAAAGGAGGCCCCATGTTCACCATGGATCGACTGATAGCGACGGTGGCCGCCCTGCTGGCGCTGGCCGGCGTCATCACCGCGTTGTGGGCCCTGGCCCGCGCCCGCAGAGCCGGTTCCGTCCGGGCCGTGATCGCGGGCGCGATCGGAACCGCGACGGGCGTCCTGGTCGTGGCCACGGCCGACGGCGGCCCCGGCACCGGAAACGGCGTGGTCGGCGGCTGGGCGGCCCTCGTCCTCGGCCCGACGGCAATAGTGCTCGGCGCAGTGGCGCTCGCGCGGGTCCGGGCTCGGGCGAGGCCGGATTAACAGGCGAAGACGACCAGCTGGGCGCGGTTCCGGACGCCCGGCTGGTCGTCGATCGGCTGGGCGCGGCTCCGGGCGCCCGGCTGGTCGTCGATCGGCTGGGCACGGCTGCGGGCGCCAGGCTGGTCGTCGATCGGCTCACGTGCGTGCGTGCGGGCCGTGGCCGGGCCGACGACGAGGTGCTCGGCGATCTCGTGGTTGCTCGGGCCCCGCGCGACCACGGGCGAAGTGGGCTGCGCCTGCCCGTCATCTCGCTCGGTTTGTTCCGGCCGGCCGGTGGTGGCGACGATCTGACGCTCACGGTCCATCAGCCGGTCGAGCCCGGGCGCGGACTCGCATCCGTCCGGCGCGGAGGGCGGCGCGAGCGGCGGTGATGGAGACAGCGCAGCGGCGGTGATAGCCGCGGCGCGAGCGGCGGTGATAGGGGCGGCGCGACCGGCGGTGAGGGAGACAGCGCAGCGGCGGTGAGGGAGACAGCGCGGCCCGCCTCGTGAGGCGGGCCGCGCTGCTGGAGGGAGGACGGTCGGTCAGGGGAGGGTCCAGCGCTGGTTCACCGTGGCGGCGCAGTCCCAGATCTGCAGGCGGGTGCCGTTGGCCGAGCTGTTGTCGGACGCGTCGAGGCAGCGGCCGCTGGCCGGGTTGCGCAAGGTGCCGTTCGACTGGGCTTGCCACTGCTGGGCGCCGGTCCCGTTGCAGTCGTAGATCTGCACCAGGGTTCCGTTGGCGGTTCCGGCCGCCGTGATGTCCAGGCATTTGCCCAGGCCGCGGATGGTGCCGTCGGTGGCGACCGTCCAGTTCTGGGCGTTGGTGCCGTTGCAGTCGTACAGCTGCACCGCCGTGCCGTTGGCGCTGCTGGCGGCGGCGATGTCGACGCACTTGCCGGCGATGCCGGTGATGCGGCCGGTGCGGCCCGAGGGCGGCGGGGTCGTGGGGCCCCCGCCGCCGTTCATGACGGTTTCGTAGATGGCGCTGACCAGCGAGTTGGCGCCGGTCGCGTCCTGCGAGAGCTCCCAGTTCATGATGCCGCCCGCGTTGGCCATGGCCCACTGGGTCTTGCGCCGGATCGTGGGCAGGCCGTTGTAACACTCGCCGGACGGGGTGCAGTCACGGTTCGCGTTGGCGGGGTCCTGGGCGACCAGCTGCGCGTACGTCAGATAGCCCGGCCGGCTGTAGAAGGGCACCCCGAGCACGGTCTTGGCCTTGGGCAGCCCCCGGTTCTTCCAGAAGTTGGCCGAGGCGACGGCCCAGTCGTAGTTGGCGTGGGGCGACCCACCGTCGTACGCCATGATGTTGAGCCAGTCGACGTAGCCGAACACCGCCGGTTGCACACCGTTGGCGGTGCCGCCCTCGCTGACGACCGCGGCCGTGAGCAGTTTGCCCTCGTTGTGCAGGGCGGTGCTGAGCTGCTGCATGAGCGCCGTGTAGTTGTTGCCGGAGGTGCCCGGGTCGGGGTACTCCCAGTCGATGTCGACGCCGTCGAGCCCGTACTGGCGGACCGTGCTCATGACGCTGTTGACGAACGTCGTACGGGTTCCCGCGTTGCCGGCCAGGGACTCGAAGTCGCTGTCGTTGCCGTCGTTCCAGCCGCCGATGGCCAGTGAGACCTTGACGTTGTTCTGGTGTCCGAGGCTGACGAGCTGCTGCAGCTTCGAGGTGTTCTCGATCGGCCGGAGGGTGCCGTTGGCGTTGGGCAACGCGAACGAGTAGTTGATGTGGGTGAGTTTCGAGTACTGGATGCTGGTGACGCTGCCGGCCCACGACGGCATGTAGCCGACGCTCTTGAACCCGTTGGGCAGGACGGCGGCCTGCGACGGGCCTTGCACGGCGAGGGCGGTGATCGTGCCGACGGCGGCGACCGCGCATGCCGCGGCGGCCGCTGACCAGCGGCTTCTTCTGATGGCCATGGGGATGGTGACCCTTCGTGTCCGGCGCGGGGGTCGCGCCGTGGGGATGACTTCGGGCCACCAAAGATTAGGAAGATTTACTAACAGTCGTCAATATAGACCGTGAAATAAGTGTCACCGACCCTCGAACGCCGGTGGACGCCGCTCCATGAACGCGCGTTGTCCCTCGAACTCGTCGTACGACCCCGTCGTCTCGGCGATCAACTGCTGAGCACGGGCCGCCAGAGCGGGGTGGGCGGCCGCCTTGATCGAGGCCTTGGCCGCCCGTACGGCGAGGGGCGCGTTGGCGGCGATGGCCGAGGCCGTACGCAGCACGTCGTCCTCAAGTTCCGCCGCCGGCGCCAGCCTCGTGATCAGTCCCGCGTTCAGCGCCTCCGAGTCCGTGTAGGCGCGGGCGGTGAACAGCATCTCGCTCGCGTTGGCGGGACCGACCGCGTGCACGAGCGTCTGCGTCAGCGCGTACGGGTAACCGATGCCGAGCCGGGCCGCCGGGATCGCAAAACGGCTGCCCTCGGCGGCGATCCGGATGTCGGCGCTCAGGGCCAGGGCCATCCCGGCGCCGAAACAGTGCCCCTGGATCATGGCGATCAGTGGGGTGGTGAGCCCGCTCAGCGTCTCGAACAGGCCGGTCAGCGTCCGCTCCCACGTCTCGCGGGCGCCGGTGGCGTCGTGGTGCGCGGCGAACTCGGAGATGTCGGCCCCCGCGGTGAAGGTCTCGCCGGCGCCGCGCAGCACTATCGTGCGTACGGCGCCGGTCTCGTCGAACTCACGGACCACCGCCGCCAGCGAGCCGAGCATCGCGGTGGACAGCGCGTTGCGGCGGGCCGGGTTGCTCATCGTGACCCAGCCGACCCCGTCCCGTACCTCGTTGACGATCTCCGCACCCACGGAAGGTGACCCTACTCCGGCGTGATCACACCGCCGCCGGCGTACGTGTCCCGGGCGGCCCGTTCCGGCAGCAGCAGCACGATCGACAGGGCGAGCACGCCGCCCAGGGCCACGGCGTTCCCGACCCGGTCGACTGCCGGGAACATCTCCAGGTGCAGCATGTGCCACAGGAAGTGGATCGAGTTGAAGACCAGCCACGCGCCGCCGGTGACGCGCATGGCCTCGGGGGTCGGGCGCCGCCACGCCCACACGCTCAGCACCAGCAGGGCCAGGTACAGGGCGCCGACATCGCGTACGAGATGCTCGTTGTACGGGCCGAGCGTCGACACCCAATGGCGGCCCGGCGCGGGGAAATCGGTGTGGAACGACAGCGGGAAAGCGGCCGCCCACACGCCGACCACAGCGGCCGAAACGGCCAGGATCAGCACCGCCCAGCGTTTCACCGGCCGGCCACCCACTCGTCGAACGTGACCTCGCCACGGCGGAAGTCGCCGGCCGGGAGCAGCCCGCCACCCGACATCGCGCGCCCGGCCGGCACCGTCAGCACCAGCTTGCCCCGGGCCACGCGGCGCACCATCGCCGGCATCTTCAGCACCTCGGGGCCGGCCAGGTCGGTCGCCAGGCCCTGGGCGGGACCTTCGGCCAGCAGTACGAGTTCCGCTGCCACGTCGGCGGCGGCGACCGGCCGGGTCAGCATCGACGGCACCACCTTCACCGGGCCGGGGACCCGCGCGATCAGCTGGGCGGCGAACTCGTGGAACTGGGTCGCCCGCAGCACCGTGGCCGGGATCGGGCCGGCCAACGCGAGCTCCTCCTGGCGGCGTTTGCCCGCGTAGTAGCCCGAGTCGACCCGGTCGACGCCGACGATCGACAGCACCACGTGGTGGCGTACGTGGGAACGCTCTTCCGCCGCCAGCAGGTGACGTGTGGTCGTCTCGAAGAAGTCGATCGCCTTTTTGCGGCTCAGGGTTTCGACGTTGGCCACGTCGATCACGGCGTCGACACCCTGCAGCGCCTCGTCGAGTCCCGCGCCGGTGGTCAGGTCGACGCCGTGCGACCGGGAGATCACCACGACCTCGTGACCGGCCGCCCGCGCCCGCTCGACCACCAGTTCGCCAACCATGCCGGTGCCGCCGGCCACTGCGATCCTCATCGCGTCCGTCCTTCCCTCGACTGTCCGTGTTCATGACGGGGACGAGGCGGCGAAAGCGAACGTGACAGGGTGTGGCGCGGGCCATAGGCACGTCAGGCGCGGGCGCCGATCGCCATCGCCCGTAGCAGGAATCGGGGCCGGGCCAGCGCGCTCGGGTGTTCCAGCATCGTGGTGACCCGGCCGAGCCGCCGGGCTGACCGAGTGGTCGCGCATCGACGCCTTGAAGATCAGGCCGGTCACCCACTGGATGGACTTGCAGCCCTGGGGATAAGGCCCGTCGACCCTCGGGCTGGCGATCGAGATGCAGGTCCACACCTTAGCGTCCTAGATAACCCAGCCATCGAAACGCATCGTTACCGCAGGTGGGGACGCGCCGCCGCGATCGAGACACTGGAGCAGGGGCCGACCCGAACCGGGTCAACGATCGGGGGCAGCCGAGTCGGGCCCGGGCCGGCCCGAGCAGTTCCTGCACGGCGCCGGGAGCTTCGCCTTGATCACCTCGCACCCCCTGTGCAGCCACCGCCTCCCCCGCCCACCACCGGGTAAAAGGAAGAACGCGCCCGAACCTACACTCCGCCGACCGCCTCGATTGAGTTGTCCACAATGCCGAGTTGTCCACAGGGCCGCTTGACAACCGACAATTTTCACCTCGCTCATAAATTCGTTGCGATCACGGCGCCGAGGCTCTAGTTTGGTTATCACCACCGGGACACCAGGAGAGAGGAGAGTCCGATGTCGCAGCATGTCACGAGCGCAGTCCATCAGCCGGCCCTGTGCGGCTCGGGCGTCGCCCTGCCCTGTCCAGACGTCGCTCTGAACTGCTCGTATGCACTGCTTGGCAAGCCCTACGGGGGCCCGGTGGCATAGCTGGCGCAAGCCGGTCCGACGCCGCCGAACCCCGCGAGGGACGGCGGCTTTTCTGTTTTCCAACGACATTCTTCGACCGGCGCCGAGAGTCAATTCAGGCTGCCGTTTCTTTGACAATTCCACAGCGGATGGCACATTCGATCCGGAGCGAGGGAGACGGCAACCCGCGCACCTTGGGAGTGTGAGAAACCCCGTTCGACTCGGGGGCTCCGGACTGTTTCGCCCGCACATTCATCGCGGGCTGATGGGCTTGTGGCGCAGTCGGTAGCGCACCGGTTCGGCAGACCGGGGGTCGGCGGTTCGAATCCGCCCAGGTCCACCTGCGGTTGTAGCTCAGCCAGGCCAGAGCGCCACCCCGCCACGGTGGAGGCCGCCGGTTCGAATCCGGCCTGCCGCTTCCCCGCCCTCGTAGCCCAAAGGCAGAGGCACGACGTTGAGGACGTCGCCAGTGCGCGTTCGACTCGCGCCGAGGGCACGCACCACAAAGCACCCAGCACCCAGCACCCAGCACCCAGCACCAGAGCACCAGAGCACCAGAGCACCAGAGCACCAGAGCACCAGAGCACCAGCAGCTTCAGAGCACCAGCAACTTCAGAGCACCAGCAGCACCGGGCCGGTGCAGCACGACAGGTCGTGCAGCCGTTTCGTAATCGGCAGGTAGCGGGTTCGAGTCCCGCCGCCGGCTCACACTCGGGTAGCCCAACGGCAGAGGCACGCCGCTCAGAACGGCGCCAGTGCGCGTTCGAATCGCGCCCCGAGTACGCAAGGCATCACGGGCTCGTAGCTCATCAGGTAGAGCGCCGCTCTCGCACAGCGGAGGTGGCCGGTTCGACCCCGGCCGGGTCCACGCACCAAAACTCACGCACCAAACCAGGAGACGCCAGCCGATGGGCGCCGGCCGCCGCCTCGAAAGCGGTTGGGGGATGAAACCCCGTGGGCGTTCGACTCGCCCCGTCTCCGCGACAGCGCAACCAGCAAGGACAAGCGCCGCTAGCTCAACAGGTGGAGCAACGGACTCTTGATCCGTGGGTTCGGGGTTCGATTCCCCGGCGGCGCACCAACCCCGTCCGTATGGCTCAGCGGGAGAGCGTCCCCTTCACACGGGGAAGGTCCCAGGTTCGAATCCTGGTACGGGCACTGTGGCTGTAGCTCAGCTGGTGAGAGCGCCGGGTCGTGGCCCCGGAGGTCGCCGGTTCGATTCCGGTCAGTCACCTGCGCGCGTCGTGGACGGCGGCACGTCCAGCGGTCCGTAAAACCGTCGCCTTTCGGCAGACCTGGGTCGGCACCAGGGACGCGCACCAAAGCACAAGAAGCGCAGGAAGCGCAGGAAGCGCAAAAAGCGCAGAAGCGCAGAAGCGCAAGATCACGGTCGCATGCCCGAGTGGTCAGGGGCCCGCCTGCAAAGCGGTGTACGCCGGTTCGAATCCGGCTGCGGCTTCGACGTGCCGTCCGCACCGGAGTGCCGGCCCGTGGCATGGTCGACTCATGGGTATGAGGAACAACGTGCTCGGGCTGGTCGTGCATCCGCGCAACGACGTCAGCGAATCGGTGGGGACGCTGGTCGAGCTGGCCCGCGACCACGGCGTCCGGGTCGTGGCAAAACCTTCCGACGCCGTACGCCTCGAGGGCGTCGAGCCGATGGACGAGGCGGAGATGGCCGAGCGGGCCGACGTCGTGTTCAGCCTCGGCGGCGACGGCACCATGCTGGGCGCGATGCGGCTGGTCGCGGGCCGCCCCACGCCGGTGCTGGGGGTCAACCACGGCAACATCGGCTTCCTGATCGAGGTCTCCCCCGAAGGCCTGCCCGCGGCGCTGGACCGTCTGATGGCCGACGACTTCTGTCTCGAGCCGCACAGCTGCCTCGAGCTGACCGGCCACGACTCGCCGGCGCGGGCCTTCAACGACGTGGTTCTGACGGCGAGCCGCCCGTGGACCGCCGTCTCGCTCGACCTGGAGATCAACGGTGTACGGCACGGCTACTTCCGCAGCGACGCGGTGGTCGTGTGCACGCCGACCGGCTCGACCGCCTACAACTACGCGGCCGGTGGCCCGATCATCTCGCCGTCGGCCCCGCTGATCGGCCTCACCCCGGTCGCGCCGATGTCCGGCATCACCCGCCCGATCGTGCTGGGCGGCGAGGAGACGATCCTGCTGCGCGCCCCCGAGTACGAGACCCGCCTGTCGCTGGACGGCGCCGAGACGTTCACGGTTCCCGCGGGCGCCGACATGGTGCTGCGCATGCGCCCCCACGCCGTCAACGTGGTCCGTTTCGACAAGGACATCCACGGCACCCGTTCGCGGGTCAAGCTCAGCCTGCTCGACCTGCCCCTGCGCCCCGACCAGCTCGTCGAACTGGTGCCCGAGCACCTCAGGGACAGGGCCCGTTTGCCCCGGCTATGACCGGAGCGCCTCGATCAGCTGGTCCTTGGTCATGGTGGAGCGGCCCTTGATGTTGCGCTTCTGCGCCTCGGCGTACAGCTCCTTCTTGGCGGCCTGCGGGCGGGGCTCGTCCGACGAGCGGCGGGCGGTGCCGGGTTTGCCCAGGTCACGCCAGCTCCTCTCGGTGACCTCGACACCGTGCTTGCGGGCGGCCTTCTTGATCCGGCGGAACGCCTCGTCGCGTTCGTCGTCGCTGACGTCGCGTACCTGATCGAACCGGGCGATGGCGTTGCGCACGTGCTTGGCGTCGTTCAGCGGCTCCTTGCGGACGCGGGGGAACGCGAACGTGCTGTCGGCCATCGCGTTGCGAGTTTCGCTCTTGATAACCATGTCTACGCCGTACCCCCAAGACCGCGCCGGTACGCCTCGACACGCAGTCGAAGAGCAGCCCATCCCGCCGAGCGATCCAGGGCTGGACGCCCCCACCGGCCCCCGGCGACCTGGCAGACTTACTCCCTCCTCGATCAGGAATCGAGAAGCACGGGGCCGGTCGTCCGGCTTAGGGTTCCGGGGAAGCCGACGAACGAGGGAGCCGGGAATGCACGACGCCGACAGCCACGACATGATCCGCGTGACCGGCGCACGCGTGAACAACCTCAAGGACGTCAGCGTCGAGATCCCGAAACGGCGGCTCACGGTGTTCACCGGGGTCTCCGGCTCGGGCAAGAGCTCGCTGGTCTTCGGCACCATCGCCGCCGAGTCGCAGCGGCTGATCAACGAGACGTACTCGGCTTTCCTGCAGAATTTCATGCCCTCGATGGCCCGGCCCGACGTCGACGTGCTCGACGGGCTGACCACCGCGATCCTGGTCGACCAGGAGCGGATGGGCGGCGACGTGCGGTCCACGGTCGGCACGGCCACCGACGCCAACGCCATGCTGCGCATCCTGTTCAGCCGGCTGGGCAAGCCGTACATCGGCTCGCCGCAGGCCTTCTCGTTCAACATCGCCTCGGTCAGCGGGGCCGGCGCCGTCACCCTGCAGAAGGGCGGGCGTGAGGTCAAGGAGAGGCGTTCGTTCAGCCTGCTCGGCGGCATGTGCCCGCGCTGCGAGGGCCGCGGCCAGGTCAACGACATCGACCTTTCCCAGCTGTACGACGAGGAGAAGTCGCTCAACGAGGGCGCGATCACCATCCCCGGGTACAGCATGGAGGGCTGGTACGGGCGGATCTTCCGCGGCGTCGGGTACTTCGACCCGGACAAGCCGATCAAGAAGTTCACCAAGAAGGAAATGGACGACCTGCTCTACCGCGAGGCCACCAAGGTCAAGATCGAGGGCATCAACCTCACGTACCTGGGCCTGGTCCCCAACATCAAGAAGTCGTACCTGTCCAAGGACATCGACGCCGTGCAGCCGCACATCCGGGCCTTCATCGAGCGGGTCGCCGTCTTCAAGACCTGCCCGGACTGCGACGGCACCCGGCTCAGCGAGGCCGCCCGGTCGTCGAAGATCAAGGGCATCAGCATCGCCGACGCCTGCGCGATGCAGATCAGCGACCTGGCCGAGTGGGTGCGCGGGCTCGACGAGCCGTCGGTGGCGCCCCTGCTGACGGCGCTGGGCGAAACCCTTGATTCCTTCGTACGGATCGGCCTGGGCTACCTTTCCCTCGACCGCCCCTCGGGCACGCTGTCGGGCGGCGAGGCCCAGCGTACGAAGATGATCCGCCACCTGGGGTCGGCGCTCACCGACGTCACGTACGTCTTCGACGAGCCAACGATCGGCCTGCACCCGCACGACATCCAGCGCATGAACGATCTGCTGCTGCAGCTGCGCGACAAGGGCAACACCGTGCTGGTGGTGGAGCACAAGCCGGAGGCCATCGCGATCGCCGACCACATCGTCGACCTGGGGCCGGGCGCCGGCAGCGGGGGCGGTCAGGTGGTGTTCGAGGGCAGCCTGGACGGGTTGCGGGGCAGCGACACCCTCACCGGCCGCCACCTGGAGTACCGGGCGAAGCTGAAGGAGAAGGTGCGCCAGCCGTCGGGAACGCTCGAGGTGCGCGGCGCGAACAGCCACAACCTGCGCGACGTCGACGTGGACATCCCGCTCGGCGTGCTCGTGGTCGTCACCGGGGTGGCCGGCTCGGGCAAGAGCTCGCTGATCCACGGTTCGGTGGCGCCGCGCGACGGGGTGGTGGCGGTCGACCAGGCGGCGATCCGGGGTTCGCGGCGCAGCAGCCCGGCCACGTACACGAGCCTGCTCGAACCCATCCGTAAGGCGTTCGCGAAGGCCAACGGGGTCAAGCCGGCCCTGTTCAGCGCGAACTCGGAGGGCGCGTGCCCGAACTGCAACGGCGCCGGCGTCATCTACACCGACCTCGGGGTGATGGCGAGCATGGCCACCACCTGCGAGGTGTGTGAGGGCCGGCGGTTCGACGCGTCGGTGCTGGAGTACAAGCTGGGCGGCAAGGACATCAGCGAGGTGCTCGCGATGCCGGTGGTCGAGGCCGAGGAGTTCTTCCGTACGGGCGAGGCGAAGGTGCCGGCCGCGCACGCCATCCTGGTGCGGCTGGCCGACGTGGGTCTGGGCTACCTCAAGCTGGGCCAGCCGCTGACCACCCTCTCCGGCGGCGAGCGGCAGAGGCTCAAGCTGGCCACCCGGATGGGTGAGAAGGGCGGCGTCTACATCCTCGACGAGCCGACCACGGGCCTGCACCTGGCCGACGTGGAGAACCTGCTGGGTCTGCTCGACCGTCTCGTCGAATCGGGCAAGTCGGTCATCGTCATCGAGCACCACCAGGCCGTGATGGCCCACGCCGACTGGATCATCGACCTGGGTCCGGGCGCCGGCCACGACGGCGGCACGATCGTCTTCGAGGGCACTCCGGCCGACCTGGTCGCCGCCCGCTCCACCCTGACCGGCGAGCACCTGGCGGACTACGTGGCACCCTGATCCACCCTCGCCGGCGAGCATCCGACACCGCACGTTGCACCCTGATCCACCCTCGCCGGCGAGGGTCCGGCGTCGCACGTGGCATCCTGATCCACCCTCGCCGGCGAGCATCCGGCGTCGCACGTGGCATCCTGATCCACCATGGAGAGCATCACCAAGAACCGGCAGTCGCTCGACACGCTGCGGGCGATGGTGGCGCGCGCCTACGGCGACGATCAAGTGCCTTCCGGTACGGCGGAGTGGGCGCACGAGCTGCGGCACGGCTGGTTCAACGTGGCGTACCGGGTGCGCCTGCGCGACGGCCGGCACGTGGTGTTCAAGATCGCCCCGCCGCCCGGGGTCGAGGTGCTGACCTACGAGCGCGGGGCGATGGCGAACGAGCTGGCTGCGCTCGAGCTGATCCGATCCCGTACGGGTGTGCCGGTGCCCGCGGTCGACTTCGCGGACACCTCAGGTGAGCTCGGCGGGGCCGGCTGGTTCTCGATGCCGTACGTGAACGCCGACAACTACGGCGTCATCCGCTCGACGCTGTCCGCCTGTGAGCAGGACAAGCTGGACGTGTCCCTGGGGCGGATCACCCGTGAGCTCAACACGATCCCCGGCCCGGCGTTCGGCCCGCTGACCGACCCTCCGTACGCCACCTGGCGGTCCTGCTTCGTGGCCATGGTCGAGTCCGTGCTGGACGACGGCGCACGCCGGGGCGTCGAGCTGGACTACGCCGGTGTCCGCGCCCTGGTCGCCGCGCACGCGGACTGTCTCGACGCGGTGACCGAGCCCCGGTTCGTCGAGTGGGACCTGTGGGACAGCAACGTCCTGACCCGTGACGGCGTGATCGTCAGCGTCATCGACCACGAACGCGCCTTCTACGGCGACCCCCTGATCGAGGCCGGTTTCGTGGCGACCCAGCTGCCCTCCTTCGGCAACCCGGCCGCCTTCCTCCGCGGCTACGGCAAGCTGGCCCTGACCCCCGGCGAGCAGGCCCGCCGCCGCCTCTACAACCTGCACCTGACCCTGGTCATGCTGGTCGAGACGGCGTACCGCGGCGAGCCCGGACCCCAGCATGCCGGCTGGACCCGGGCCCGCCTCACCGAGGCGCTGGCCCAGTTCCGTTAGCTCTGCGGCCCGTCTGCTTTCGCCTCCGCGACAGACGTCCTCCGCAACAGCAGCAGAGAGGCCACAGCGGCCAGAGCGACGGCCACATAGAGCAATGAGACGGTCGAGTCGACGACGGCGGATGCGGAGGTGAGCAAAGGGCCGGCCGCCATGCCGACGGTCAACGCCAGGTTCGAAAGGGCGTTGTAACGGCCGCGCAGGTCGTCGGGCGCCATCCCGTTGATCAGGGTGGGCAGAGCGCCCGCGATCAGCAGCTCGCCGAAGCCGATCAGGACCGACGCGACGGTCAAAGCCGCTCGGGTGCCCAGCCCACCACCGAGCACTGTGGGCACGCATATCGCCCAAGCCAAGCCCCACAGCCCGGCCGTGCAGAGCAGCGCCGAGCGCGCGGAGATCCGGTCGGCCAGCCGCAGCGCCACGGGCGCCCCGACTACGATGGCCAGGGAGTTCGCCACGCCGGCCCAGCCCAGCGCGGCCGGATCTGCTGCGGCCAGCGCCATCACTGACGGAGCGGCGTTGTAGATGCCGTAGCCGAGGGTGGACAGCAGGGCCGCGGCAACCAGGATACGCACGAGCGTCCGGTTGCCCAGCGCCCGGCGGTACCCGCCCTTGCTCATCGCGTCGGTGTCATCCGACGGCGGCGCCATCTGACGTCCGGCCAGCACGGTCACCACGATGTAGACCACGCTGAGGGCGGCTGCCGCCACCCACAGCATGGGCAGTACGGATTTGCCCGTTTCCGTGTCCGGCGGCCAGACGGCGAAGGCCACACCGCCCACGGCGGCACCGATCGCCATGCCGAGATTCATGATCACGTACTCGGTCGTGAAAACGCGTGCTCGCAGCTTCTCCGGGGTCAGGATCGCCAGCCGCGTGGCGAGCGCCGGCAGCGCGAACGAGAAGCCCAGCCCGCCGATCATGACACTGCCCATGGCTGAGGCCAGGCCCGGACCGTACGCGAGCGCCAGCAGACTGATTCCGACTAGCACAATGCCGATGACCATGACGAACCGGCCGCCCCGGCGGTCGATCAATGGCCCCGCGACGGCGTTGCCCGCGATGGTGACGATCGGGCCCAAAGCCCAGATGCCGGTGGCCACGGCCAGCGAGTAGCCGCGGATGTCGTGCAGCAGCACCACCGCGTACGGCTGGGTCATGCCGATGCCCAGCGCCATGATCAGCTCGCCGATCAGCAACAGCCACACGCCGGCTGGGAAGCGAGTCTTGACCTGCTCAGGACTGTGGAGGTCAGTAGTCAGGATGCACACCCCCGGGCAAGGGGATCCGCCGGCCGCAGGCCATCGGCGAATTCCAGTGAGGAACGCCGATCGTAGGGCGCAATGCCAACTCTGGTCCACCCCGCAGATCTGGCACACTCCAGCGCGAGATTGGCCTTCCGCTGGAACAAGCAAGATCTATGATCCAATCTAGACCTTGGAGGGCTTCGTGTGCTCGTCGGCGGTCAGCCGGCACAGCCTTTTGAGGACCCTGCCGCAACCTTTCAGCAACGCATCGCTCATCACGATGGGAGCCTGAAATGGATCTACCGACCAGTCACGTCTGCCCGCCTGAACCAGGCCGGCGCCTGATTCCCCATCTGTCCTGACACCCTTCCCAGGCTCACTCGTCGTCACGCGGCGGACTGTTCGGCGTGCGCGTTTCCGAGCGCACCGCCCGAATCACCACTGAAACCTCTGGAAGGGTTCATGACTGAAGACCTGCACGACCTTGAAGCTCTGCTCGCCGACCCGCGGCAGATTCAGGGCAACATCCTGCAACCTTTCGACGGACGTCACCAAGCGTTCCTGTTCCTCTCGTTCGCCAGCAACCGGACCGGAGCGCGTGCGTGGCTGGCCGGCGCGGCCGATCGTGTCGACTGCACCGCCGACGTCCTCGAGGCCCGCGACGGTACCCACATTCCGTCAGGCCGGTCGTTGATGAGCGTCAGCCTCACCGCCACCGGACTGACCATGCTGCACCCGGAGGTCGCATCCGACCTGGTGCCGTTCGAGGCGTTCTGGAAGGGTCCGCTGGGTAACCGGCTCGACGACAAGGGGCAAATCACCAGCACCCCCGCGCTGCTGGGCGACATCGGCGACAGCGACCCGACGAGGTGGGTGGTCGGCGGGGTCCGGCGGCCCCCGGTCGACGCGATGCTCACCATGGCCGCCGACGACGAGGAAACACTTCTTTCCCGCGCACTGGATGAACAGGCCCTCGCCGGCGAAGCGGGACTTTCCGTGATGCCGATTGCCGCTCATGGCGCGGATGGTCCCCGCGCGCAGGTCGGTAACGTCGTTCGCAACGCCGACGAGAAGCCGATCGAGCACTTCGGGTTCGTCGAAGGCATCTCGAATCCCGGTGTGCGGGGAGTGGACGGCGCGGCCGCCGGAACGCCCGACGTGGCGGCGGGCGAGTTTGTGCTCGGCCTGGTCGGCGAACGGCGGCCGCAGACCCTCGGGCAACGGCCCACGCCTGCGGCCTGGATGCGCGGCGGCTCGTTCCAGGTGTTCCGCCGGCTGCGGCAGGACGTGGCCGGGTGGTGGGACAAGATGGAGAAGCTCAGCGACGAGACCACCTCGCCCGAGGAGATCGCCGCGCGGGCAGTGGGCCGCCGCCTCGACGGCACACCGCTGGCCACACCGGGTTCCGGCGACAACGACTTCACCTACGCCGACGACCCCGACGGGGAACGGACCCCGCTCTACGCCCACATCCGCAAGATGAACCCCCGCCGTGATGAGATGTTCCGCGAGCGCAGTCACAAGCTGCTGCGGCGAGGCATTCCGTACGGGCCTCCGATGGACCGCCGCGTGCCCGACACCGCCGAGCGGGGCATGCTGTTCAACGCTTACATGGCCAGCATCGAGGACCAGTTCGAGTTCCTGCAACGCTGCTGGGCGAACGATCCCGAGTTCCCCTCGAGCACGATCGCCAAGTTCGACCTCGAGCCCGGCGCCGCGGAGGGGCGCGTCGACGGCATGGACCCGGTGATCGGCTACAGCGCCGAAGCCGCCCACCGTCGCCACGGCGAAAGCGTCAAGGGCGTGCCACCACTGGCATTCGGCGGCTTTGTCACAACCACCGGCTCGGTCTACGCGTTCGTTCCTTCCCGCGCGGCTTTGCGACTGCTGGCAGCGAACCAGTCCCTCGACCCCTAAAGGGTGGACACTTTGAGCCAACCAACCAGTAACGCCGCTTTCGCACTATACGGAGAGCGTGCGTCCATTCCCTGCGTTTTTCGTTCGCCGCGCCGTTGGACTATCCGTACGCGCCGGCAACAGTGGCCGACGAGAAGCCGCCGCCGGCACTGTTCCGCCGCATGCAAGCCGCCTCACCGCCACCCGCCCGCAACGGCGCACCATGGCAGACGGGGCTCACCCTTGACGGTGAACCCTTCTACCCGGTCGGCGCACTCGACCGGCTCGCCGATGTCGAACACCCCGCGGGCGCCACCAACCTCGACCAACCGGCACCCGACACCTTCGTCCTCGACTGGACCTTCGACATCCCCGGCGACCAGCACACCATCTCCATTCCGGGCGACGGCGAAGGCCAGCGCCTTCTCTCGATCCCCTACTGGGGCCCCGCCACGGAGAAAACCGTCGACTACTACGTTACCCACCGCGTCGAGTGGGCTGAACAGCCTGCAGACGCCTGGGTCGCTGTCAGTTTCGACGGCTTCTACCCCAAGGAACGCGACAGCGCTGACATCCTCATCCCCCTCGGCGCTTGCGACGAACTCTGCCCCAGCTGATCCTAGAAAGGAGCGACCTGTGACTGTATGGAGCAGTGACGCAGCATTCGAGCTGCACGGAGCTTGCCGACATTCCCTGCGATTCTCCTTCGCCGCACCAGTCGGCTACGCGTACGCACCGGCCAAGATGGCCGAGGACAATCCGGCGCCGACACTTTTCCGCCGTATGCAGGCGGCTTCACCGCCACCGACCCGTAAGGGCGCACCGTGGCAGACGGGCCTCACCCTCGACGGGCAACCGTTCGATCCGGACGGCTCTTGCGACCGGCTCGCCGAGGTCGAGCACCCAGCGGGCGCTACGAATCTCGACCAGCCGACCCCCGACACCGTCGTCCTCGACTGGACGTTCGACATCCGTCGCGAGCAGGCCACCATCACCATGCCAGGCGATGACGAGGGTCAGTACCTGCTCTCCATCCCCTACTGGAACCCCGCCGCCGCGGCCGGCACAACAGTGACCCAGACCGTCGACTACTACGCCACCCATCGGGTCGAATGGACCAAGGCGCCGTTGGACGACTGGGTCGCCGTCAGCTTCGACGACTTCTACCCGAAGGATCGCGACAGCGCCGACATCCTCATCCCCCTGGGTGACTGCGACGAGCTCTGCCCGGTTTCGTAGTCAGCAGCCGTTGCGCTGGGAGCTTACGGCGACGTCGTCGTACCAGAGGGTGTCGGCGCCCTCGCCGTAGCTCTCCCAGCCCAGGCGCAGGTCGGTCAGGGCCGGGCGCCACGTGCGGTTGAGCCACTGGCCGTCGACGTCGTGGGTGGGGACGCCGTCGTTGAGCAGGCCGGGCACCGAGGTGTCGTTGAGCCAGGTCTCGATGGTGCCGTTGCTGCCGTCGATTTTGAACTCGACGCAGTTCCACGTGTTCGTGGGCAGCGGCGCCGACTGGGCCACGCCGGCCGGGCTCTGCTCGGGCAGGGTCGCGTCGTCGGAGGCCCGGTTGAACTGCAGGGCGCCGTTCTGCCCGCCGAAGCGCAGGTCCCGGTTGCCGTCCGCCGAGTCACGCATGGCCACCGTGGTGATGTGCGACGTCGGCAGCGCGGTGGTGTGCCGCACCCAGTAGCGGACGTACCAGACCGGGCCGGCCGTGCCGAGGATCTGTGTGTTGCCGGCGAAGACGTGGTTGCAGTAGCCCGCGGCCCCGTTGATGCGCAGCGAGGTGGTTCCGGTGTGCGCGACCGTACGGTCGATCACCGCTGTTCCGGCGCCCGAACAGTCCGGGGTGGAGATCGTCCAGTTGCCGCCCGGGGTCGTGCCGGTCTGGTTCTCGAAGCCGTCACAGATGCCCGTCGGCACACACCCCTGCCCCGGCGTGGGCGGCGGGGTGGTCGCGGGCGGCGTGGTCGGCGGCGGAGTGGTCGGCGCGGCCGTGGTCGGGACAGGAGTTGTCGGCGTCGGGGTCGGGGTTGATCCGCTGCAGGACACCCCGTTGAAGGCGAACTCGGTGGGTTTGGCGTTCGTCCCCGAGAAGGTTCCCTGGAAGCCGAACCGCGCCGACGCCCCCGTGGCGAGGGACCCGTTCCACCCCACGCTGGCCGCCGTCACGGCGCTGCCGGTCTGGGTGACGGTGGCGTTCCAGGCGTTGGTGACCCGCTGATTCCCCGCGAACGTCCACCCCAGAGTCCACGACGTGACCGCCGAGCCGCCGTTGGTGACCTGCACTTCGGCCGTGAACCCGTTCGACCACTGGTTGGTCGTCCACTCCACGGTGCAGGCCGCGGCCGCCGACGCGGGCGGGGCCGCCGCCACCGCCATACCGGCTGCGACCAGCGCCGCAGCCCCCGCCACCGCATAGTTCCGAAGCCGCACAGCCGCCTCCTACAGTCTTTGGGAGCGCTCCCATACATCGATGACTGTAATTACGCGTTGCGGAAATGTGAAGACCGGAAGTCGTAAGCTCCGACCGGTTCGCCGCTCCGCCTCAGACCCGAGCCGCGAACAGGGCTTCCCTGAGGTCGAGCGGGATTCGTCGGTGAGGCTGCGGCGATTGAGCAGCCGGGGACGGACGGCGAGTCACCCGAGAGCCGGCCCGTCCTGGCTGCGGAACTCATCGAGCCGGTCAGCTCGGCGCCGACCGGGCGGTCGAGTCGGCCGGCCCGAAGAAGCGGCGCCGAAGGCGGTCAGGCAGGGCAGAGCGAGTCGCAACTGCCGAGGGGGATCAGGATGTCGGCGCTGTCGCGCTCTGGCGGGTAGAAAGCGTCGAAGGTGAGCGCTACCCAGCGCCCCTCCGGCACTCGGGTCCAGTCCTTTCGATACTCACCGTAGTAACGAACGAATCGCTTCACGCCGTCCGCGCCGGGGTTCCAGTAATCGATCGACAGGAGATACTTCCCGTGGTTCTCCCCCAGGGCCTCCACCGGCCGCGGCTCGTCAAGCCGGTCCATCCGGATCCATTCGTCGAGCACGACCGAGGCCGGATCGGGGGTGTCGAGCGACGGGTTGCCCTCGTCGTGCTCGACCGCCTCCAACTGGTCGCCACCCGTAGGCACATCCGGCCGGAACGGCTCATCGAACAGGGTCATTCCGGAGTACCAGGATTTGCCCGCCCTGGTCGGAGGGGGCGAGACGACCTGGATCCGGCGGAAGAAGGCAGGCGGACCACCGGCCTCCTCCGTCACCGGAACGCCTTGCGGGTAGCCGATCGGAGCCCCGAACGAGAACCGCAGCGAGTGGACACATGCGCCGGTCAACTCGAAGACACCGTCGCTGCTGATCACAGACATGGTTTGCCCCCCCTTGGCGACAGGCACGCTGAGAATATGATTGATCCCGTCAGTAGGATCGAAGGGTGGCCGCACAGGGCGTGACGCAGGAGTCACCGAGGACACCGTCATCACAGATCGTGAATGAGCTGGCCGCGACCTGGCGATCGTACCTGCCCGAACATACGGTGCGACTGCTGCTGACGGCCGAGAGTGTCAGCAACCCGCCAGTAACCCAGCGGGCTGAGGCCGTCGTCCTCTACGCCGACGTGGTCGGTTTCACGGCGTTGGCCGAGAGCTTCGCGGGCTCCGGAAGCTACGGCACCGAGCAGCTGACCCGCATCATCAACAGCTGGTTCGCCGTCACCGCAGACGCCATCGCCGAGTCCGGGGGCAGCGTGGTCGACTTCGCCGGTGACGCCCTCGTCGGCATGTTCGATTACACGCCGGAAACCGCCGCCGCCGTGGCCCGCCGGGCGATCAGGTGCGCCGAGCGCATCCGGGAGGCTACCGCCGAGGTCCGGCCGGTGCCCACACCCGACGGTGCACGCACGTTGACGATCCGTGTCGGGATGGCCTCCGGACCGGTGCTTCTGATGCTCCTGGGCGACCCGGACACCCGGCTGCAGCATCTCATCGCCGGTCCGGCCCTCGCCGGCGCGATCGACGCCCTCCATCGGGCCGAGCGGGGCGGCATCGTGGTCGACGAAGCGCTGCGCGCGATCGGCGGCACCATGGCGATGCCTCCGCCGCCGTACGCTCCGCCGGCGCCGCCCACGGCCGAGCTGGAGCGGCTGATCGAGCCGTTCTTGCATCCGGCCATCCGCACGAGGCTGCGCTTCGGGCGGCACGAACTGGTCAATGAGCACCGCAAGGTGACCACGGCGTTCGTTCAGCTGCCCGACCTGTCGATCGACGACCCAGCGACGGTTGACGCGATGCAGCGCTATCTGGCGGCTGCGGTCAAGGTCATCGACCGGTTCGGTGGCCACCTACGCCACCTGATGGCCGACGACAAGGGAACTGTCGTGGTCGCTGTCTTCGGCACACCGGTAAGCCATGAGGATGACGAGGAACGCGCGCTGCGGTGCTGCCTCGAGTTGCTGGCGCTGCTGGGCGGCAACGGCCGGGGCGGCGTCACGACCGGGCCCGTCTTTTGCGGCGAGGTCGGGTCGGACGTGCGCCGGGAGTATGCCGTCGTCGGGGACTCGGTGATCCTCGCCGCACGCCTCATGCAGGCGGCCCCGCCCGGACGCCTGCTCGTCGATCGTTCCACCTTCGACCGCGTCCGCGACCTTGTGGTGACCGACGGGCCGATCGACGTCCTCGCCAAGGGCAAGAAGGCGCCCGTCCCGGCCTGGTTCGTTGGCGAACTGCGAGAAACCGAGCCGACCAGCCCTTTGCCGGTTCCCGCATCCGGCCCGCTCGTCGGCCGTGCGATCGAGATGGCCAGACTGCGTGCGCTGGTGGACGAGGTGGGGGCCGGCCGCGGGCAGGTCGTCTGGCTGCACGGCGAGGCCGGCATCGGGAAGACCCGTCTGGCCGGCGAGATGTGCCAAGTCGCCGAAACCGTCGGGTTCACCGCCTACAGCGGCAGCTGTCGCTCCCATCAGACGAGTTCCAGCTACTTGGTGTGGCACTCCATCTGGCGCGAGCTGCTAGAGATCGACCCCGGCCTGAGCCTGGACGAGCAGCGGACGGCGCTGACCCAGCGGGTCGCTCGCTACGACGGCACCGGCCAGCGTGCGCCGCTCGTGGCTGCCGTGATCGACCTGCCGATGCCGGACAACGACCTGACCCTTCAGCTCGACCAGACCGGCCGTGACGTGCTGCTGCGTTCCACCCTCCTGGCCTGCATGCGGGAACGCGCCATGCGCGGACCGCTCGTGCTCCTGCTTGAGGACTGCCACTGGATCGATCCGGCCTCGTTGAACCTGCTCGGCCTGCTCGCCGGTCGGCTGGACGAGATTCCCGTGCTGCTGGTGGCCACCTCGCGCGAGACCGTCCCCGGATCGCTGCCCGAGGCGGAGCACATGACCACCGTCCGGTTGGACCAGATGACCGACGCCGACGTCCAGCGACTGGCTACGCGCCGGCTGCGCGACCGGTACGGGCCGGACGTGGGCATCGCCGAGGAGCTGATCAGGCAGATCGCCGAGCAGGCCGGAGGGAACGCGTTCTACATCGAGGAGCTCGTCGCCTATCTGCACGGCAATGCGATTGATCCGTCCGATCCGGCCGGACTAGGGGCACTGCACTTGCCCGGCAGCCTTCAGCGGCTGGTGATGGCCCGCATCGACCAGCTCAACGACGACGAGAAGTCGGCCATCAAGGTGGCCAGTGTGCTCGGCCGCCGGTTCCAGTCGCCGTGGATCGCCTCGGTCTACCCGGCCGCAGGCTCCCCGTCCGAAGTCGCCGGGCATCTCCTCCGGCTGCACGCTCTCGAGCTGACGCCGCAGATCGCCGCGCTGCCGGAGCCGGAGTACGAGTTCAAGCACCCGATCACCCAGGAGACCGCGTACCAAAGCATCGCGTACGACACCCGGGCCTTCCTGCACGAGCGGGCCGGTCTGTTCATCGAGGAGAAGTTCGCGGACCGCCTCATGCAATACGTCGACCTGCTGGCACATCACTACGGCCGGACGGACCGTACGGACAAGCAGCGAATCTGGTTCCGAGCCGCGGGCGACCGCGCCAAGGCGATCTTCGCCAACGAGGCGGCTACCCTCTACTACGGACGGCTCCTTCCGCTTCTGCCCGAGGCCGAACAGGCGGCACTGCACGTCGAGATCGGCACCGTGCACCACCTCACCGGGCGGTGGACGGAGGCCGAGCGTCACTACCGGCTGGCGTTGCGGGCCGCCGAAGCCACCGGGCGTCGCGACATCGTGGCCGCCGGCCAGCGTCAGCTCGGCGACCTGCTGACGTATACCGGCTCGCACGCGGAAGCGGTCGCCTTGCTGGGGCGGGCTCTGGCCGCCTTCGAAAGCCTCGGCGACGCCACCGGCCTGTCACGCACCCTGGACCGGCTGACATTCGTCCTGCACCGTCAGGGCGAATACGGTCAGGCGATCGCCATGGCGCAACGTCACCTCGCCATGGCGACCAAGGCCGGGGATCCGCCGGCGATGTGCGCGGCCCTCAACCATCTCGGCGCCTGCCACCTCCAGACAGGACGGGTCGACGAGGCGCTCGAATACCTGACTCGTGCTTTCCACACGGCGGAGCAGGCCGGTGACCGGCACTGGATGTTGCACGGAGCCAACAACCTGGGCGTGGCATTCCGGCGCAACGCCGACCACATGCAGGCCATCGCCTCGTATCAGCGGGCCCTCGACGTCGCCCGCGACATCGGCGCCCGGCCCACCGGGGGTCTCACCGTGGGCAACATGAGCGAGATCTACCGGGACGAGGGTGACTTCTTCCGGGCCCGGGCCTGCGCGATGTACGCCCTCCGTGTGGCCGTCGAGCTTCGGGACTGGATTCCCGTCGTCGACCAGGTCAGCGGGCTCGCAGCGATCGCCGCGGCGGAGGGGCGCCCCGAAGAGGCACGACGGCTGCTGGAACGCGTCATTCCGCTGGCACGGGAACTCGACGCGCCCCACTATCTCTGCGACTCGTTGCACCGGCTGGCCCGGCTCCACCTCAATGCGGGCCGGAGCGCGGTGGCCGAACGGCTCAACTCCGAGGCCCTGCGGCTCGCCGAGGAGCACGGCGAGCGATTCACCCAGGTGAACGCGTTCATCCTGGCCGTACGGCTGCAGGTCGACCGCGGTGATCTCACTCTGAGCGCCGCCGCCGCAGCCCTGCGCCAAGCCGCCGAGCGATGGACCGCGCCGCCCGAGGTCGCGGCACTGCTCGATGCCGCTTGGCGGGCCGATCCTGGTGACGACGAGGCTCGGCAGACCGCAGCCGAAATTTACCGAACGCTCTACGAGCGGGCTCCCACTCTGGAGCATCGGCGCGCCTACCAGCGGCTCACGGGTGTTCGTCTGCCGCCCGGACGGCCGCTGCCGGCCCTGCCGCGGTGGATCCGCGCCGACAGCGGACCCGATCTCGAGACCCTGCTGACCCGCATCGACCGTATCCCCCGCCAGGCCGTTGCCTCCTAGCTAGACCAGACTTTCCTCCCCGGCCAGGCGGCGCAGGGCCGGCAGGGACGGGGCGAAGGCGTAGACCGCGCCGGTCGTCGTGACGAACCCGCCGTATGCGGCTTTCGGGATCTTGTCGACGACCGCGGCGGGCAGGCGCTGAGCCGCGGCGCCGGGGCTGTCGCCGAGCACCGGGTCGAGGCCGTCGACGCCCGGCGGCTCGGCTGCGGCCCGCCCGTACTCGGCCAGGGAGCTGGCCGGGAAGCCCGGGTTGTTGGCCCACCGCCGCTGGATGAACTCGAACTGGTCCTCGATGGCGGTCAGGTACGAGTTGAAGACGATGCCGCGGTCCGCGCGGTCGGGGTTCTCGCGGTCGAAGGGCGGTCCGAACGGCACTCCCCGGCGCAGCATCTTGCGGGCCCGGTCGCGGAAGACGACGTCCTCGCGCGGGTTGACCTTGCGGATGTGGGCGTACCGAGGCGTCCGCTCGCCCTCCGGGTCGTCGGCGTAGGAGAAGTCGTTGCCGCCCCCGGGTTTGGCCAGCGGCGTGCCGTCGAGGCGGCGGCCCATCAGCCGGGCCGCCGCGTCCTCGGCCGGCTCGCCGGGCTCGCGCAGCTCCTCCACGTGCTCCCACCAGCCCTGGGCGTCCTGGTTGAGGCGGCGGAAGACCTGGAAGGAGCCGCCGTGCATCCAGCGCGCGGCAACCGGGCGGGCCTTCCACGCGGGCGGCCGGCGTTCGCCGTCGCAGCCGAGCACGAACTCGCCGGCCGCGATCACCGGGGCGCCCGGGCGGTTCTCGTCGTCCTCGAAGCCGCGGACGACCGGCTGGGAGATGCCGTCGGCGAAGCCGAAGCGCTCGAAGCGTTTGCCGTCCTCGCGCCGGACCTGGCAGCGTTCGACGTGCAGCGCCTCGAGGCCGGCGGCGGCCGCGGCGGCCAGCTCGCGGCGCAGCGCCTGCTCGATGGTCTCGGCGTCGCCCGCCGCGATCGTCAGCAGCGCGTCGACCGACGGACCGGTCCCGCCGACCACCCATTTCCGCGGGTCACTCGGCCCGACGTCGCCGAGCAGGGCGGGCGTCGTGGTGAGCCGTCCGTTGTCGTCGCGACGCAGGCCCAGCGGGCCGTTCCAGAAAGCGTCGTAGCCGGTCAGGTGGCTCGCCGTCTCGGGGTGCAGCAGGACCAGGCCGGGCGCGGTGAGGCCCACGTTGAGCAGGCTCCGGCCTTCGGGCAGCCGGTGCTCGCCGCGGGGCGGCACGTCGAGGGTGCCGGCGACGCGGCCCGCCGCCCCGGTCAGCCAGCGGCGGGCGCCGGGGCGGTCGTTGCGGAACGACAGCGCCACGAAGGCCTGGTGGGTGCCACCGAACGGGCGCAGGATGTTGCCCTGGATCTGCTGCACGTCAGCGAGCGGTGATGCGGCGGGGATCGCCATGGCTCAAGCACCCCTTCGGTCGGGATCAGGCCCGACCGATGCTAGCCACGGAAACTACTGGCCAGTCATAACTGTCGCCCATTGGTCGTTCGGGAGAGGAGCGGGGACGGGTGGGGCGATGAAGAGCGGCTCGGGGCTGATCGTGTGGTCGACGAAGATGGCCCACCACAGGCAGAACATGGCGACGGCCCACACCTTGCGGGAGTGGTCGGCCTGCCCGGCCCGGTGTTCGGTCAGCAGGCGCAGCGCGTAGTCCACGTCGATCAGGTGGCGGGGGCCGGAGCCGGCGATCAGGCCGCCCACCCAGTCGCCGATGCCGCCCTTGAGCCACAGCCGGGTCGGGGTGGGGAAGCCGAGTTTGCGGCGTTCGCGCACGGACTCGGGGACGATGCCGCGCATGGCCTCGCGCAGCGCGTGCTTGGTGGTGTTCCGGTTGCCGGAGGGCAGTTTGAGCTCGGTCGGCAGGCCCGCCGCGGCGGCGTAGACGGCCTGGTCGAGGAAGGGCACGCGCAGTTCCAGCGAGTGCGCCATCGACATGCGGTCGGCCTTGGCCAGGATGTCGCCGGGTAGCCAGGTGTGCAGGTCCACGTACTGCATGGACGCCACCGCGTCGACGTCGCTGGTCTCGGCGTACAGATGGGAGGTGATCGCGGTGTGGGGTTCGGCGGTGAAGCGCAGCAGGGCGGCCTTCTCGTCGGGGTTGAAGATGCGGGCGTTGCCGTAGTAGCGCTCCTCGATGGGGGTGGTGCCGCGTTCGAGGAAGCTGCGGCCGCGTACGCCCTCGGGGATGGCGTGGGCCAGGCCGCGCAGGCCGCGTTGCATGCCGGCGGGAAGCCGCTGGATGCCGGCCAGCGAGGCGGGCTCGCGATAGATGGTGTAGCCGCCGAACAGCTCGTCGGAGCCTTCGCCGGAGAGCACGACGGTGACGTAGCGCGACGCGGTCTGGGCCAGGAAGTAGAGCGGGATCAGCGAGGGGTCGGCGACCGGGTCGTCGAGCAGGTGGACGATGCGGGGCAGTTCGCGGATGACGTCGTCCTCGGTGACCACGGTCGGGGTGATCCGCACGCCGAGCTGCCGCGCCGTGTCCTGGGCGATCTCGATCTCGGAGTAGCCGTCGTGGGCGAACCCGGCCGTGAAGACGTGCAGGTCGGGTTTGTGCTCCCGGGCCAGCGCGACGATGGCCGACGAGTCGACGCCGCTGGACAGGAACGCGCCGACCGGCACCTCGGCGTGCAGGTGGGCGCGGACGCTGTCGCGCAGGGCGTCGCGGATGCCGTCCAGGAAGTCCGAGGCCGGAGCCGTCAGCGGCCGCAGCGAGGGCCGGAAGTAGCGGTCCAGGCGCAGGCCACCCCCGGCCGACCAGGTCAGGCGGTGCCCCGGCGGGAGGCGGCGGATCTGACGGTGCAGGGTCTGCGGGTCGGGCACGAACTGGAACGTGAAGTAGTGGGCCAGCGCGTCGGTGTCGAGCTGCGCGGCCGGGTCGCCGCTGAACGGCAGCAGGGCCTTGCGCTCGCTGGCCAGGAACAGCCCGTCCACGGTTTCGAGCAGGTACAGCGGCTTGATGCCGAACGGGTCACGGGCGGCGTGCAGGGTGCCCGTCCAGTGGTCGTACGCGGCGAAGGCGAACATGCCGCGCAGCCGGGGCAGGGCCGCCGGGCCCCAGAAGTGGAAGGCCGCCGCCAGCACCTCGCTGTCGCCCTCGGTGGCGAAGGTGGCGCCGTGGTCGCGGATCAGCTCGGCCCGCAGTTCCCGGTAGTTGTAGATCTCGCCGTTGAACACCACGGTCCAGCGGTCCTTGTAGTGCACGGGCTGCGCGGCGTCGGTGCGGTCGATGATGGCGAGCCGTTTGAAGCCGAACGCGGCGCCGTCGGTGAACTCCGCGCGGGTGTCGTCGGGGCCGCGGTGGTGCATGGTCTCGAGCGCGGCGGAGAAGGCGGCCTGGGATGCCGGGTCCGGCGCCCCGGCGGCGGGCCGGCTGCTCACGAAGACGTTCAGTCCACACATGGCGTTCCTCTCGACGACGGGTGACGGGAGGAGAGTGCGGGCCGGGCTGTGAAGAACTTGTTGAGGCATCGATTTCGGGCCGGAACTTCACAGGAATCGCACATTTCTTGGCGGGGCTTGCGAACGGAGGCCAGAATCGCGGGCGTGACCGCACGTATCCTCGTGGCCGACGACGACCCGAAGCATGCCCAGCTCATCCGCCTCTACCTGGAGCGCGAGGGGCATCAGGTCATCACTGTGGGTGACGGCCGGTCGGCGCTGGACCTGGCCCGTTCCCGCAAGCCCGACCTGATCGTGCTGGACGTGATGATGCCGCTGGTCGACGGCCTGGACGTGTGCCGGATCCTGCGGGCCGAGTCGAACGTGGCGATCCTGATGGTCACGGCCCGCTCGTCGGAGAACGACATGCTGCTGGGGCTGGACATCGGCGCCGACGACTACCTGCCCAAGCCGGTGAGCCCGCGCGAGCTGACCGCACGGGTGCGCGCGCTGCTGCGGCGTACGGGAAAGGCCGAAGGCCCGTCGTCGGTGATCCGGGTGGGTGAGGTCGAGGTGGACGCGGGCCGGTTCGAGGTTCGCGTACGCGGGGAGGCGGTCGCCCTGACCGCCAAGGAGTTCGGCATCCTGGAGTTGCTGGCGCGCGAGCCGGGCCGCGTCTTCACCCGCGGCCAGATCATCGACAAGACGTTCGGCTTCGAGCACGACGTGTCGGCCCGTACGGTCGACGCGCACATCGTGAACCTGCGCCGCAAGATCGAGGTGGATCCGGCCGAGCCCCGTTACGTGCAGACCGTCTACGGCCGGGGCTACCGGATGGCCGAGTCTTGAGTTTCCGGATCCGCATCTTCGCGCTGGTGATGCTGGTCGCGGTGACGGCCATCGGCGCGACCGCGGTCCTGACCCTGCAGCTCACCCGGCGGGAGGTGTCGCAGGCGGTCGAGGCGCAGAACCTGTACCGCGCCGAGATCGTCGAGGAGATCCAGCGGTACGGGCGCGTGCACGGCAACTGGCCGGGGTTGAATCGCCTGGTCATCGCGCTGAGCGAGCGCACCGGGCTGCACATCCGGGTGCAGACCCGCGACGAGGGCGTGGTGCTGGTCGACTCGGACATCGAGGCCGGGCGGGCGTCCGGGCCGGTGCAGCCCATCGCGTACGACATCGACGCTCTCCCGCCGCTGACGGTGCCGACGGCCGGGGACGACGTGGTGCCCGTCGAGTTCTATCGCAAGGCCGGCCCGGCTCCCCGGGAAATCTTCGGCGCCGCTCCCACCGACCGCATTTTCGGCGGTACGCCGATGCTGGTGCTGCGGCAGGCGGCCCAGTTCCGCACGGGTCTCGTGCTGGTCCGCTGCCTGAACGAGACGATGCGTACGGAGCCCGCCCTGGCCTCGGACAAGGCCCCGTACGTGTCGGCGGCGCAGCTGAGGATGTCGCCCGAGTGCACCCGCCGCGCGCTGACCCGGGTGCTGACCGACGAGGCCTGGCACCTGAGCTTCTGGGACGTCTACGCCCAGTGCGCGGACAACCGTCGCCAGGGGTTCGCCAATCCGGCGGCGAACAGCAAGGAGAGATCGTTCTGCCTGGGCCAGGCCTTTCACGACACCGTGGTGACCAGCTCGGCCGTGCCGCTCGAGCTGTACCTGGGCGGGCAGGGTCAGGTCGGCATATCGGACTTCGGGCGGCGCGGGCTGGCCGGGGCGGCCGGGCTGGTCCTGGTCGCGCTGGTCGGCACGTTCCTGATCGCGCGGCAGGTGAGCAGCCCGGTGCGGCGGCTCACCGGGGCCTCGCAGATGCTGGCGGCCGGGCAGCTCGACGCCCGGGTGCGGATCAAGGGCGCGGGCGAGCTGGCCCGGCTGGGCAGCTCGTTCAACTCGATGGCGGAGGCGGTGCAGCAGAGCGAGGAGCGGCAGCGCCGGCTGGTCGCGGATGTCGCGCACGAGATGCGTACGCCGTTGTCGAATTTGCGCGGCTATCTCGAGGGCCTGTCGGACGGCGTGATCGAGCCGAGCCGGGAGCTGTTCGTCTCGCTGCACGAGGAGACCATGCTGCAGAGCCGCATCCTGGACGACCTGCAGGTGCTGGCCCTGGCCGAGGCGGGTGACCTGGGGTACACGCGGACGCCGATCGACCTGGCCGAGCTGGCCTCGCTGAGCGTGACCGCGCACCGGGCGGTGGCGGCCGAGGCGCAGGTGGCGCTGACCGTGGACGCCTCGGCCCCGGCCTGGGTCTCCGCCGACCAGGACAGGATCCGGCAGGTGCTGGGCAACCTGCTGACCAACGCGATCCGGTACACCGACCGGGAGGGCCAGGTCCTCGTGCGCGTCCGGGCCGAGAACGGCGAGGCGGTGCTCACCGTGCAGGACACCGGGGTCGGCATCGCGCCGGGCGACCTGCCGCACGTGTTCGACCGGTTCTGGCGGGCCGACCCGGCCCGGCAGCGCGCCACCGGCGGCACCGGCCTGGGCCTGACGATCGCCCAGCGCATCGTCGCCGACCACGGCGGCCGCATCGACGTCGAGAGCCGGCAACACGTCGGCACGACCTTCACCGTGCGGTTGCCACTGTCCACACCGGCTTCCGCGGCTTGAACCAAGCCATGAAGCTTTGAGGAAGCCCTCGGCGCTGCTTTCGACTGATGCTGCAAAAGTTATGCTGGTCGATCCGAAAGTCTGGACAGGAACGACGCGAAGTTCCTAACGTGATCCCCACTACAGGATTGTTTCCGGCGCGTATCGGCTCCCCACCGATGCCGGCGACACCCCCCTGGCAACCCCCGGTCAGGAAGGGAACACGTGAACAAGCACACTCGCACACATCGATTAGTAACGATGGGTACGGCCGCGCTCCTGCTGTCCACAGTCCTCACGATCGCGGCCGCCCCGGCCTCCGCGGTCATCGACCCCGCCGACTTCCAGCAGGTCACCCTCGCCAAGGGCGTCGCCGAGACCGGCGAGCCGATGAGCCTCGCGGTGCTGCCCGACCGGTCGGTGCTGCACACCGCGCGTAACGGCACACTGCGGCGTACGGACGCGGCCGGCGCCACGGCCGTGATCGCGACGATCCCCGTCTACACCCACGACGAGGAGGGCCTGCAGGGCGTGGCGGTCGATCCCGGCTTCGCCACGAACCGGCACATCTACCTCTTCTACGCGCCGCCGCTGAACACCCCGGCCGGTGACGCCCCGGCCACCGGCACCGCCGCGACCTGGGCCACCTGGGCCGGGGTCAACCGGCTGTCCCGGTTCACCCTCAACGCCGACTTCACTGTCAACATGGGCAGCCAGGTGAACGTGCTCGACGTGCCGACCGACCGGGGCATGTGCTGCCACGTCGGCGGCGACATGGACTGGGACGCCGCCGGCAACCTCTACATCTCCACCGGCGACGACTCCAACCCGTTCGACTCGGCGGGGTACTCCCCGATCGACGAGCGCACGAACCGCAACCCGGTCTTCGACGCGCAGCGCAGTGCCGCCAACACCAACGACCTGCGCGGCAAGATCCTGAGGATCAAACCCAACGCCGACGGCACGTACGCGATCCCGGCGGGCAACCTGTTCGCGCCGGGCACCGCCGGCACCCGGCCCGAGATCTACGCGATGGGATTCCGCAACCCGTTCCGGATCAGCGTCGACAAGGCCACCGGCGTCGTCTACGCCGGCGACTACGGTCCCGACGCCGGCGTCTCGTCGTCCACCCGCGGGCCGTCCGGGCAGGTCGAGTTCAACCGGGTCACCGCGCCCGGCAACTACGGCTGGCCGTACTGCACCGGCACCAACACGACCGCCGAGACGTACAACGAATGGGACTTCGCGACCGGCGCGAGCGGCGCCAAGTACAACTGCTCGGGCGGGCCGGCGAACAACTCGTTCCGCAACACCGGCCAGTCCACACTGCCCGCCGCCAAACCCGCCTGGATCCGGTACGCCGGCGACGCGGGTTCGCCGCCCGAGTTCGGCGGGGGCTCCGAGTCGCCGATGGGCGGTCCCGTCTACCGCTACAGCGCGAGCAACCCGTCGGCCACGAAGTTCCCGCAGACCTTCGACGGGCAGTTCTTCGCCGGCGAGTTCGGCCGGGGCTGGATCAAGCCGACGGTGGTCAACGCCAACGGCACGTACGGGGCGATCGACACCTTCGGTTGGAACGGCAAGCAGGTCATGGACATGGCGTTCGGCCCCGACGGCGCGCTCTACGTCCTCGACTACGGCACCGGCTACTTCAACGGCGACGCCAACTCGGCGCTCTACCGCTACGACTACGTGGCCGGCGGCAACCGGGCGCCGACTGCGGTGGCGAGCGCGAACCCGACCTCCGGCGCCGCCCCGCTGACCGTCACGTTCTCGTCGGCGGGCAGCAGCGACCCCGAGGGCGGGACGCTCACCTACTCGTGGGCGTTCGGCGACGGCACCACGTCGACGGCGGCCAACCCGGCCAAGACGTACGCCGCCACCGGCACCTACACGGCGACCTTGACCGTACGGGATCCGCAGGGCGCCACCGGCACGTCGAGCGTGAGCATCAGCGTGGGCAACACCGCGCCGACGGTCACCATCGGCAGCCCGGCCGCGGGGCAACTGGTGTCGTTCGGCGACAGCATCCCGTGGAGCGTCACCGTCACCGACCCGGAGGACGGGGCGATCGACTGCACGAAGGTGACGATGGCCTACGTGCTCGGCCACGACCAGCACGCCCACCAGATCACCTCGCAGACGGGCTGCTCGGGCACCATCACCGTCCCCACCGACGGGGAGCACGACGACGCCGCGAACATCTTCCCGATCTTCGACGCGTCCTACACCGACAAGGGCGGGCTGACCACGCACGCCCAGAGCATCCTGGCGCCCCGCAAGCGGCAGGCCGAGCACTACAAGACGTCGCAGGGCGTGAACAAGATGTCCAAGACGTCGGCCGAGGGCGGGCAGACGGTCGGTGACATCCACAACGGCGACTGGATCCAGTTCGACCCGTACAGGCTCAGCAACGCCACCTCGTTCACGGCCCGGGTCTCCTCGGCCGGCATCGGGGGCACGCTCCAGGTCCGTACGGGGTCACCGACCGGAACGGTCATCGGCTCGGCCGCGGTGGCGTCGACCGGCTCATGGGACACGTTCGTCAACGTCACCGGGGCGATCGCCGGGGCGCCGGCGGGCACGACCTCGCTCTACCTGACCTTCGCCGGCGGGACCGGGAGCGCGCTGTTCGACGTGGACAGCTTCTCGTTCACCACCGGAACAGCGCAGAGCCTGCTCTCGCTCAACAAGACGGCCACCGCCTCCAGCGTCGAGAACGCCACGTTCCCGGCCTCGAACGCGGTGGACGCCTCCACCACCACCCGCTGGTCGAGCGCGCACAGCGACCCGCAGTGGATCCAGGTCGACCTCGGCTCGACGCGGACGGTGAGTCGCGTACGCCTGCAGTGGGAGGCCGCCTACGCCTCGGCGTACCAGATCCAGACGTCCACGAACGGGACTGCCTGGACCACCGTGCGCTCGGTGACCGGGGGCAACGGCGGCGAGGACGACAACACCGGGCTGAGCGCTCAAGCCCGGTACGTCCGCGTCAACGGCACCACCCGGGCCACCGTCTGGGGCTATTCGCTCTACAACTTCGAGGTGTACGGCAGCTGATCCTTCCTCATCGAGCGTGGGCGCCCGTCCCCCCAAGCGGGCGCCCACCTCCCCCGAAACAAGGAGGCTCCATGCGCAAACTCCTGGCCGGCGCGGCGACTGCGATCGCCCTGGCCGCTTGCACGTTCACGGCGACGTCCCCCGCCTCGGCGGCCGACACCCCGTACGACGTCCTGGTCTTCTCGAAAACCGCCGGCTTCCGGCACGACGCCATCCCCGTCGGCATCCAGACGATCCGCGACCTCGGGGCGGCCAACAACTTCACCGTCACCGCCACCGAGGACGCGGGCGCCTTCACCACCGGCAACCTGGCCCAGTACGAGGCGGTCGTCTTCCTCAACACCACCGGCGACGTCCTCAACGACACCCAGCAGACCGCCTTCGAGTCGTACGTGCGCGGCGGCGGCGGATACGTCGGGGTGCACGCCGCGGCCGACACCGAGTACGGCTGGCCCTTCTACGGGCAGCTGGTCGGGGCGTACTTCCACTCGCACCCGGCGATCCAGCAGGTCACCGCGCGGGTCGAGGACCGCGGGCACCCGAGCAGCGCCCACCTGCCGCAGGCGTGGACCCGTACGGACGAGCTCTACAACTACCAGAGCAACCCGCGCGCTTCCGCCCACGTGCTGGCCACGCTGGACGAGTCGACGTACTCGGGCGGCAACATGGGCGCCGACCACCCGATCGCCTGGTGCAAGACGGTCGACAACGGGCGCTCGTGGTACACGGGATTCGGGCACACGCAGGCCTCGTACTCCGAAACGAACTTCCGCACCCACCTGCTGGGCGGCCTGCGTTACGCGTCGAACCGGGCCAAGGCCGACTGCCGCCCCGAGACCGGGTACACCAAGCTCTACAACGGCAGCACCACCGGCTGGTCGCAGTCCGGGCCGGGCAGCTTCACCAACAGCGACGCCACGCTCAGCTCGACCGGCGGCATGGGGCTGTTCTGGTACTCGGCCAAGCAGTTCACGTCGTACTCGCTCAAGGCCGACTGGCGGCTCACCGGCGACAGCAACTCGGGCATCTTCGTCGGCTTCCCCAACCCCGGCAACGACCCGTGGGTGGCCGTCAACCAGGGCTACGAGGTGCAGATCGACGCCACCGACGCGGCCGACCGCACCACCGGCGCGATCTACACGTTCCAGTCCGCCGACCTGGCCGCCCGTGACGCCGCGCTCAACCCGGCCGGCGAGTGGAACGCGTACGAGCTGCTGGTCGAGGGGCAGCGCATCCGCGTCTACCTCAACGGCAAGCTGATCAACGACTTCACCAACACCGACCCGGCCCGCAACCTGGACGGCTACATCGGCATCCAGAACCACGGCGCCGCCGACCAGGCCGCGTTCCGCAACATCCGGATCAAGGAGCTGACCGGGCAGCCGCCCGTGACGAACCTGGCCCTGAACAAGACGGCCACCGCCTCCAGCGTCGAGAACGCGTCCTACCCGGCCTCCAACGCCGTCGACGCCTCCACCAGCACCCGCTGGTCGAGCGCGTTCAGCGACCCGCAGTGGATCCAGGTCGACCTGGGCGCGGTGGTCACCGTGAATCGCGTACGCCTGCAGTGGGAGGCCGCCTACGCCTCGGCGTACCAGATCCAGACGTCGGCGAACGGCACGACGTGGACCACCGCCCGGACGGTCACCGGGGCCAACGGCGGCGAGGACGACCACACCGGCCTGAACGCGTCCGCGCGATACGTCCGCGTCCACGGCACGCAACGCGCGACGCCCTGGGGTTACTCGCTTTACAACTTCGAGGTCTACGGCAACTGAAGTAAGGGGTTTTCGGATGACGACCGGCGTGTGGTTGATCGGAGCACGAGGATCTGTCGCGGTGACCGCCATGGTCGGGGCCACCGCACTACGCGCCGGGCTCGCCGAGCCCCTGGGGTGCGTCACCGAGCTGCCGGAGCTGGCGTCGCCGGCCCTTCCCGGGCTGGGCGAGCTGGTCTTCGGCGGCCACGACATCAGCGACATCACCCTGGAGAAGAAGGTCGAGAACCTGGTCGCCGCCGGAGTGCTGCCCGCACGTCCGGCGGCGGCCGTGGCCGACCAGCTCGACAGGCTGCAGTCCGAGCTGCGGCCGGTGCCGGTGGCCGGGAACCAGCTCGAACTGGCCCGGCTGGTGGCCCAGGACATCGACGACTTCCGGCGGCGGCGCGGACTGGAACGGGTCGTGGTGGTCAACGTGTCGTCGACCGAGCCGGCTGTCGCTTTCCACCCGTCGTTCGATCGCCTTGATGTGTTGCGGCGCGAGATGGCGGCGTCGCCGGTGCTGCCGCCGAGTTCGGTCTACGCGTACGCGGCGTTCAGCGCCGGGTGCGCCTATGTGGACTTCACGCCGTCGACCGGGGCGCGGCTGCCCGCGCTGGTGGAGCTCGCGGCCGCGGCGGGGCTGCCGTACGCGGGGCACGACGGCAAGACCGGTGAGACGCTGGTGAAGTCGGTGCTGGCGCCCATGTTCGCCATGCGGCACCTGCGTGTGCGCACGTGGGCCGGCACGAACCTGCTCGGCGGCGGCGACGGGGCGAACCTGGCCGACCCGGCCGCCCGGGCCGCCAAGTCGGGCAGCAAACAGCGGGTGCTGGCCGAGACGCTGGGCTACCAGCCGCAGGGCAGCAGCCACATCGAATACGTCGACGACATCGGCGACTTCAAGACCGCGTGGGACCTGATCACGTTCAGCGGCTTCCTCGGCACGCAGATGCGCATGGAGTTCTCGTGGCACGGCTGCGACTCGGCTCTGGCCGCGCCGCTGGTGCTCGACCTGGCCCGGCTGACCGCGGCCGCCCACGCCGCCGGGCGTTCCGGGCCGCTGACCGAGCTGGCGTTCTTCTTCAAGGACCCGCTCGGCGACGTGCCCCACGGCCTGGCCGAACAGTGGGGACGGCTGGCTGCCTTCGTCCGGAGCCTGTCGGATGTCTGAGACGACCCGCCCGGCATCCGCCAACGACTCCCCCCTCAATCACGTCCCGCAACCGAGCGTTTCCCGGGGTGGCGTACCGTCCAGCGACGCCTCCGCGGGCGGTGGCCGGGGAGGCAGAAACTCCAGAGGCGGGTGGCCACGGTGGCGGGATCTGGCCGAGCTCGTGCGGGCCCCGGCGGCGCTCTCCGTTCCCGGGGACACCATCGCGGGGGCGGCGGCGGCCGGTGGAGTGCGGCCCGCCACCCCGGTGCTCGCGGCCGCGTCTGTTTGTCTCTACTGGGGCGGGATGGCGGCCAACGACTGGGCCGACCGGGACGTCGACGCCCGCGAACGACCCCGACGGCCGATCCCGTCGGGGCGGGTGCGGCCGAAGCACGCGTTGCTCACCGCGGCAGGGCTGACGGTGGCCGGAATCGGGATCGCGGCGCTGAGCGGGGGCCGGAGGGCGGCGGCGGTCGCGGCGCCGCTGGCCGGGGCGGTCTGGGCCTATGACCTGTGGGCCAAGAACACCGCCGCCGGGCCCGCGTTCATGGCGGCCTGCCGAGGGCTCGACGTGCTGCTCGGTGCGAGCGGCGGGCGGATGCGGGACGCCGCCCCGGCCGCGCTGACCGTGGCGGCCCACACCTACACGGTCACGGCGCTGTCCCGTCGTGAGGTCGAGGGCGCGACACCGGCGCTGCCCCTCACCACGCTCGCGGGGACGGTGGCGCTGGCGGCCGCCACCGCCGGGCGGAAGCCCGGCCCGGCGGGGCTGCTCGCAGCCTGGTACGCCACCGGATACGGCGGCGCGCAAATCCGGGCGGCTGCCGAACCCACCCCGGGCCGGGTACGCGCCGCAGTCGGGGCGGGCATCACCGACCTGCCCACGTTGCAGGGCGCTTTGACCGCCAGAGCAGGCTCCCCCGCGTACGGGATCGGGCTGGCCCTTGTTGCCCCGCTCGCCCGCCGCCTGGCCCGGAAGGTGTCACCGACATGACGCCGGCCCATGGGTACAACCCGCATCAGCCACACCCCCACACGGCACGCGAACGCACAACCGACCGGCCGAGCGAACATCCCGGCATCGATGGGCGGCCGCTCTCCCCGCCCGCCGTGTCCCACCCGGCACGGGCCACCGGCTCGGCCACGCGCGTGGGATCCGGGGCACAACCGCGGCGGGCGGGCCTCGGCTGGAAGGAGCTGCGATGAAGTTCGGCTACGGGACCAACGGGTTCGGCAATCATCGGCTGCCGGAGGCGCTCCGGGTGATTGCCGAGCTCGGCTACGACGGGGTGGCGCTCACGCTCGACACCAATCACCTCGACCCTTTCGACGCGGATCTGGCCCGGCGGACCACGGTTGTCGCTGCCGATCTGCGAAAGCTCGGCCTCGAGGTGGTCATCGAGACGGGCGCGCGTTATCTGCTCGACCCATGGCGTAAGCACTCCCCCACGCTCATGGACGACAACCGGAAGCCGCGCCTCGAATACCTGCGACGGGCCGTACGAGTGGGGGCCGACCTGGGGGCGCAAGCCGTGTCGTTCTGGGCGGGCATCGGGGCGGCCGACCGCTGGGACAGGCTGGTCGACGGCACGGGGCAGATCGCCGAGTACGCCGCGAAAGCGGGAGTGACGCTGGGGTTCGAGCCGGAGCCGGGCATGCTCGTCAACGACATCGCGGACTGGCGACGGCTGTACGACGACCTCGGACGGCCGCACAACCTCGGCATCACCCTCGACATCGGACACTGCCGGTGCCTGGAACCGTTGCCGGTGGCGGACTGCGTGACGGCGGTGGCCGAGCATCTCGTCAACGTGCAGATCGACGACATGCGGCGCGGCACCCACGAGCACCTCGAATTCGGGACGGGTGAGATCGATTTCCCGCCGGTGCTGGCCGCGCTCGAGAAATCGTACGAGGGGCTTGTCTCCGTTGAACTGCCCCGGCATTCGCACGCGGCGCCGGCGGTCGCGGCGCAGTCGCTCGAATTCCTGCGGACCGCGCTCAAGGGGCAGCCGGCATGACCACAGTGGACGAGCTCCGGAGAGCGCTGGCAGACAAAGAGAAGCTGACGGACGACCTGCGGCGGGTGGCCGGCAAGCCGGAAACGGTGGCGGGACTGTTCCCGGCGGCCGGGCGGCGGTACGGCCGTGAGCCGCTGACCGACGGCTGGACGACCGACGAGGCGGCGCGGGCCCTGCTGCTGGCCGCGGCGCCGCCCGGGGAGATCCACGAGATCTACCGGTACGGGGACACGGCGGAGAAGCTGGCAGTGCTCAAGGCGCTGCCGTTGCTGCCGATCGGCGACACCGGCGTCCCGCTGCTCGAGGACGCGCTGCGCACCAACGACACCCGGCTCGTGGCGGCGGCCCTCGGCCCGTACTCCGATCGCCTCAGCCCGCAGATGTGGCGCCAGGCCGTGCTCAAGTGCGTGTTCATGGGGGTGCCGCTGAAGGTGGTGCATCGCCTGCACGAGCGCGCGGACGCCCGGCTCGATTCGATGCTGCGGGCTTTCGCCCAGGAACGCGAGGCCGCCGGCCGGGACGTGCCGCCCGACGCCCTGGCCCTGCTCGACCATCTCAAGGAGGCCTGATGCGCATCTTCGACCCGCACATCCACATGACGTCGCGCACCACCGACGACTATGCGCGCATGGCCGAGGCGGGCGTGCAGGCCGTGGTCGAGCCCGCCTTCTGGCTCGGGCAGCCGCGCACCAACCCGGGGTCGTTCACCGACTACTTCGACTCGATCATCGGGTGGGAGCCGTTCCGGGCGAGCCAGTTCGGCATCCGGCACCACGCCACGATCGCGCTGAACCCCAAGGAGGCAAACGATCCGCGCTGCCGGCCGGTGCTCGACCTGCTGCCGCGGTACCTGGCCAAGGACGGCGTGGTCGCGGTGGGCGAGATCGGGTACGACTCGATGACGCCGGCCGAGGACGAGGCGTTCGCGGCGCAGCTGGCCCTGGCCCTCGACCACGACCTGCCCGCGCTCGTGCACACCCCGCACCGGGACAAGGCCCGCGGCACGCAGCGCAGCCTCGACGTCATCAAGGAATCGGGCATCGACCCGGGCCGGGTGGTGCTCGACCACCTCAACGAGGTCACGGTCGCCGCGGCCAGGGACGCCGGGGTCTGGGCCGGGTTCTCGATCTATCCCGACACGAAGATGTCGCCGGAGCGGATGGTGGCGATTCTGCGCGAGTACGGGCCCGAACGGGTGCTGGTGAACTCGGCGGCCGACTGGGGGAAATCGGATCCGCTGCTCACCGCGGTGACCGCGGCCAAGATGCTCGCGAACGGTTTCAGCGAGGACGACGTCGATCGGGTGCTGTGGCGCAACCCGGTCGAGTTCTATGCGCAGTCGGGCCGGCTCGACCTGTCCGGCTCGGCCGGCGACTCCCCCACCTTCGCCGGCAACTCGATCCTGCGCGGGGGCAGCTGATGCATCTGAGCTACTGCACCAACGTGCACGCGGCCGAGACCCTGGACGGCGTCATCGGGCAGCTCGACACCTACGCGCTGCCGATCCGGCAGCGTCTCGGCAGCGACGTGCTGGGCCTGGGCCTGTGGCTGGCCGCGCCCGCTGCGGCTGGGCTCGCCGCCGATCCCGGGGCGAGGCGCCGGTTGCGCAGCGAACTGGACGCGCGCGGCCTCGAGGTGGTCACCCTCAACGGTTTCCCGTACGAGGCCTTCCAGGCGCCCGTGGTGAAACTGGGCGTCTACCACCCCGACTGGACGTCCCGCCGGCGGCTCGGCTACACGCTTCAGCTCGCGCGCGTTCTCGTCGACCTGATGCCGGACGAGGCCTCGTACGGGTCGGTGTCGTCACTGCCGATCGCGTGGCGCACGCCCTGGGACGGCACGCGCGCGTCGGCTGCGTACGGGCACCTGGACGAGCTGGCCCGTGGGCTGGCGCGGATCGAGACGGAGACCGGCCGCACGGTGAAGGTGGGGTTCGAACCCGAGCCGGGCTGCCTGATCGAGAACACGACTCAGGCGGCCGAGCTGCTGGCCGGCGTGGACACCGGGCGGCTGGGCGTCTGCCTCGACCTGGCCCATCTGGCAGTGGCGTGGGAGGAACCGGCCGAGGCCCTGCACCGGCTGCGGGCGGCGGGCGTGCCGGTGGTGAAGGTGCAGATGTCGGCGGCCCTGCAGGCGGACGACCCGATCGCGGCGGCCGGCGTGCTTCGGGCGTACGTGGAACCGCGTTTCCTGCATCAGACCCGCTCACGGGGCGGGGACGCGACCGACGACCTGGACACGGCTCTGGACGAGAAAACGCCGGGGCCGTGGCGAATTCACTACCACGTGCCGTTGCACGCGGAACCGGTCGCGCCGTTGACGTCGACAATTCCGGTGCTGCGGACGGCCGTACGGGAATTGCTCGCGACCTCGGACTGCGCGCATTACGACGTGGAGACGTACACGTGGGGGGTTCTGCCGGCGGAGCAGCGGCCCCGGGACGCGGGCGGGCTGGCCGACGGCATAGCGGCCGAACTGGCTTTCGCGAGGGATCTGCTGACGGCGGAAAGGGTGACTCGATGACCAAGCTGGTGGTGCTCGATGTGGTCGGGCTGACGCCGCGGTTGCTGGCGCACATGCCGAAACTGCGGGCCGTGGCCGAACGCGGGTTCCAGGCGCCGCTCGGCACTGTGCTGCCGGCCGTGACCTGTTCCGTGCAGTCGACGTTCCTCACCGGGGAAATGCCCTCGGGCCACGGGATCGTCGGCAACGGCTGGTATTTCCGCGACCTGGGCGAGGTGTTCCTCTGGCGGCAGCACAACGCGCTCGTCGGGGGCGAGAAACTGTGGGACGCGGCCCGCAGGCAAAGACCGGACTTCACGGTGGCCAACGTCTGCTGGTGGTACGCGATGGGCGCCCGGGTCGACTGGACCATCACACCCCGGCCCATTTATCGGGCCGACGGGCGCAAGGAGCCGGACTGCTACACGTATCCCCCGGAACTGCACGACGAACTGCCGCCGTTCCCGCTGTTCACCTATTGGGGGCCGAACGCGGGAATGCCGTCCACGCAGTGGATCGTGAACGCGGCGCTGCATCTGCTGACGACCCGGAATCCGGATCTGACGCTGGTCTACGTGCCGCATCTGGACTACGACCTGCAGCGGTTCGGGCCGTCCTCACCGCAGGCAGCGGCGGCCGCGGCGGCGCTCGACGACGTGCTGGCGCCGTTGCTGTCGGCGCCGGACACCACCGTGGTGGCGCTTTCCGAATACGGCATCACCGACGTCAGCAAGCCCGTCGACATCAACCGGACGTTGCGCGCCGAGGGGCTTCTCGAGGTCTACACGCAGGACGGCATGGAATACCTCGATCCTTGGATGTCGCGGGCCTTCGCCGTGGCCGATCATCAGGTGGCTCACGTCTATGTCCGGGATCCGGCGGACATCGCCGCGGTCGCCAAGGTGTGCGCTTCTTTGACCGGCGTGTCCGAAGTCCTCGACGATTCGGGCAAATCACGATATGGACTTGACCACGATCGGGCGGGCGAACTCGTGCTCGTGGCGGATTCGGACGCCTGGTTCACCTACTACTACTGGCTCGACGACGCGCGGGCGCCCGACTTCGCGCGCTGCGTCGAGATCCATCGCAAACCCGGTTACGACCCGGCCGAACTGTTCTTCGACCCGGCCGGTCCGGGAGCGGCCAAACGACGCGCGATCACGGCCGTGGCGCGCAAGAAACTGGGGCTGCGCTACCTGATGAACCCCGTCGGGCTCGACGCCGGGGCCCAGGCGATTCGCGGGTCGCACGGGCGGTTGCCCACCGGCGCCGAGGACGCCCCGGTGCTTTTGTGCTCAGACCCTTCCGCCGTACGGGAAAAGGTTTCCGCCACCGAGGTGAAAGGCCTGCTGCTCGGGTTGGCGGGGCTGTCATGACGCTCGAGGCGACACGGGCGCCCGCCACCGCCGAACTGCGGCAACGTTTCGACTCGGCGCTCGCGGAGTTCATCGACCGGCAGGACCCGTCGTGGCCGGACGGCGCCCCCCGCGGCGCCCTCGACTCGTTGCGGCGGTTCATCCTGGCCGGGGGCAAACGGATCCGGCCGACGTTCTGCTACTGGGGCTGGCGGGGCGGCGGGGGCGACGACTGCCCCGAGGTGGTCAACGCGGCGGCGGCGCTGGAACTGTTCCACGCGTTCGCGCTGATCCACGACGACATCATCGACGGCAGCGACCGGCGCCGCGGCCAGCCGTCGATGCACCGCTTCTTCGCCACCCTGCACGACCGGCACTCGTGGCGCGGCGACTCGCTGGCCTTCGGGCGCAACACCGCGCTGCTCTGCGGCGACCTGTGCGCGGCGTGGGCCGAGCAGATGTTCCACGAATGCGGGCTGCCGCCCAAGCAGATCCACCAGGGGTACGCGGCGTTCGCGCTGATGCGGACGGAGGTGATCGCCGGGCAGTACCTCGATCTCGTCTCCGGCGTCGGCGACGGCTCGGTGGCCAGCGCGCTGACGGTGATCCGGATGAAGGCCGCGCGGTACACGGTCACCCGCCCCCTGCAGATCGGGGCGTGGCTGGCCGGGGCGCCCCGGCCCCTGTACTCGGCGTTCGTCGACTTCGGCGACCCGCTGGGCGACGCGTTCCAGCTGCGCGACGACGTGCTGGGGGTCTTCGGCGACCCGACGGTGACCGGCAAGTCCACCCTGGACGACCTGCGCGAGGGCAAACCGACCGTGATGATGGCGCTGGCCCGCGACGCCGCCTCCCGGGCGCAGGCCGCTCAGCTGGCCACGCTGTTCGGCAACCCGGAACTGGACGCGGCCGGGGCCGAGGAGCTGCGGGCCATCATCGTCGAAACGGGCGCGCTGACCCGGATCGAGCAGATGATCCGCGTGCGCACCGAGGCCGCGCTCGCCGCCCTGGCCGTGGCGCCTCTGCCGTCCTTCGTCCGCGAGGCCTTGACCACCCAGGCCGCCGCCGCGGTCGACCGCGCCACCTGACCACTCGCCGGCGTCCGGTCCTGCCGTGACCGCGCGCCACCTGATCCGTTGTCAGGTCAGATCAAGGGTGAACTCGGCTCGGTGCACCTTGCCGTCGACCTGGAACTCCAGGAACGCCCGGTAACGGGCAGCGCCGGGCACGGAGACGGTGAAGCGGATCGCGCCGCCGGCCAGCTCCGGGTCGGGGTGCACGTGCGCGTAGCCCAGGTCGCCCTCGCGCAGGATCACCAGATGCCCGTACGCCCCCAGGTAACGCTCCAGGGCAGCCGGGCCGGGCGACGAGCGGGCGACCCGGAACAGCACGGGCACCGTGGCGCCGGGCTCGGGCTTGCCCTCGATCGAGACCAGGAACGGCTTGGCCTGCACGATCGCCTGCGGCGCGGGCAGCTCGGCGGCCGGCGCGTCACCGGGCACGACGTGGTCGACGCCGAGCACGAGCGGGGTGCTCGCCCCGTCCGCGGTGGCGAGGGTGAAGTCGGCGAAAATGCGGTAGGCGCCCGCCTCGGGCAGGGTCAGCGGCACCGACCACAGGCCGTCGGGCGTCATGGTGGGGTGCAGATGCTGGAAACCGGTCAGGCCCCGGCCGACGACCACCAGGTGCAGCGGCTTCTCGTGCACGACGGCGTACCGAGTGGCCGGTTGCCGGTCGGGCCCGACGATCCGGAAGGCGTAGTCGACTTTGCTGCCTCGGGGCTGGGTCCGGCGTACGGGCTGCATCGTGTAACCCTGGTCGCTGACGGTTGTGCCCAGCGCGCCGGCGCCGGCCGCTCCGCCGTCGCCGCCGTGCTGATGCCCGCTCGCCGCGGGTGGGATCGTCGTCGTGGTCGTCGCTGCCGTCCGCTCGGGTGCGGTGGCCCGGCCCAGCGCGTAGCCGCCGATCAGCGCCACCACGACACCCCCGACCGCGATCGGTGCGACCTGCAGCCGGAAACCCCGCCGTCGCCACATCGCGAGCCCGGCCGCCCCGAGCGCCAGCCCGCCGGCGCCGCCCAGCCAGGCCGGCCAGTTGATGCCCTCCGCCCCGGCGCCCGTCTTTTCCCCGGTGTCCGCGTTCTCCCCGGTGGCCGCCTTCTCCCCCGTGGTCGCCTTCTCGCCGGTGGCCGCCTTCTCGCCCGTGGCCGCCTTCTCGCCCGTGGCCGCTTTCTCCCCGGTCAGCGCCGGGTCGGCTTCCCCGGTCGGTGCGGCCCATCCGGCGGGGGCGGGCGTGACCGGACCGGTGTACTTGAAGGTGACGGTGCCGTGCACGGAATCCCCGTCGGAGGCCTTCGACAGGTAGTCCACCCTGTACTCGCCCGTGGTGGGCAGGTGCGCCACCCGCACGCGCGCCGGGAAGCCGGTCTTGTACTCCCGCGGCTCGAACTGCCCGCCCTCCATGAAGTACTCGGTGACCGGCTTGTCCAGCGGCCGCGGGCCGGCGTGCTCCCACCCGTTGTCGACCCGCCCGCCGCCGGGCGCGGTAACCGTGAAGTGCGCAAGATCCGGCACCTTCTCGGTGAAGTACAACTCGACGCTCGCCACCGGCGCGTCGACCGTCGCCCCGTTCGCCGGGTTGGACATCGCCAGCGTCCCGTGCGCCCGCGCCGGCGACGGCAGGGCGAACACCGCCGCCGCGAGGACACCCAGCGCGAGGACGCCACGACCCAGTGATCCCATCCGTCCATCCTGGAAGAAGCGCGACTTCCGGCCAAGGGATCGACAACTTTTTATTTTTGCGACCGAAGTCCCGTCCCGTCCGGCAGCAGCGGCCGGGACCTCGGCGGCGCCACCCGGTTCGGTGAGGCGGGCGTGGCGGCAACGACCGGCGCCGCCGCACCCGGCGTGGGCAGCCTGCCGATCAGGGGCAGGTTCAGCGCGCTGCCGCGCAGGTCGAGGTGAATCGTCGCGCCGGTCGACTGCGGGGTCGAGTACTCGTTGTCGCTCGCCTGCACGATCAGGCCCAGCACGTGCCCGGTGGCGATCCGCTGGTCGGTGGGCTGCAGGGGAACGGTCACCGAATACCACCGGCCGGGCCGCAGCGGCGTCACGAACCGCAGCGACACGTGATGGGCGGCGTCCTGCCAGCCGCGGGTCAGCACGGCGTGGCCGGCGGTGACCGTGCTCTCGGCGGTGTCGCGGTAACAGGCGTCGTCGGCCGCTGTCGAGGCGCCCCAGCACGACTCGGTGGCCAGCGTCGTGATGCCCTCACCCCGGCCCAGGTAGTTGACGCGGGTCGCGGTGCCGTAGTCGACCAGCCGGGCGGTCAGCTCCGTCGTGGGCTTGTCCACCTGCACCTTCAGGGTCACCGTGGGCGTTCCCGAGATGCGTACGGGCTCGGTGAGGGGCGCCGAGAGAAACGCGACCCTTCCCCGTACGGGGGCATTCGGGCTCGCGACAGCGGCCGCCTCGCTGAGGTCGGGGTTGTCGTCCCACGTACGGGAACCCGGGGTTGATCTGCCGCCCAGCGTGCCCGTCGCGCCGTTGCCGTCACCCAGCGCGACCCTCGTCGTCCGGGCCGCCGCCGCGGGCCAGTTCCGCTCGTGCGCCCAGGTCCCCGGCGCGGTCTCGATCGTCACCGCCGGCTCGCGCTCGACGCCGTTGCGCAGCCCCTGCAGCCAGCGGTCGAACCACCGGTGCAGCGTCCCCACCCACTCGGCCCGGCGGATGTCGAACGGATCGACGTGCCCCTGCTGCGGCAGCCAGAGCTTCTTGGGCGCACGCAGTCCCTCCCACCACCGCGCGAACTGGGTCGTGCTCACGTTGATGTCGTTCAGCCCGTGCGCGATCAGCACGCTGGCGCGCACCTTCCGGGCGTCCGGCCGGAAGTCCCGCTCGGCCCAGTACGCGTTGTAGTCGCCGGTGGCGTCGTCGCTGCCCTCGTCGAGCCCCTGCACAACCGCGTCGCAGACCCCGGCCGGGCGCCCGTTGACGACCCGGTGCAGGTACTCCGGGTAGTCCTCGATCCGCAGCACACCGTTGTAGCGCTGATAGTCGTACCAGCTGGAGATGGCCGAGATCGGCACGATCGTCTCCAGCCCCTCGACGCCGGTCGCCGCCACGCCGTTGGCCACCGACCCGTCCCACGACTTCCCGATCATGCCGGTCCTGCCGTTGGTCCAGCGCGTCGCCACGGCCGGCGTGCCATCCGCGTACGTGGCCTTCGCGCGCCCGTTGAGCCAGTCGACCACGGCTTTGGCGCTGAGCACCTCTTCGCGGCCGCCCACGTCCATGCATCCGGTGGAGCGCCCCGTGCCCGCGATGTCAGCCGAGACGAACGCGTACCCGCGCGGCACGAAGTAGTTGTCGTAGAACAGCGGCTGCTTGGTGATGACGCCGTTCGCGTCGTACTGCTTGAGCTCGCTCTCGTTGCCGCGCCCGCAACACGAGTAGTACGGCGAGGCCTCCAGAATGACCGGAACCTTGCCCTTCGCCCGGGGGCGCGTGATGTCGACGGCCACCTTGTCGGGCACGCCGTCCCGATCGTTGTCGAGCGTGGTCTGCACCCACACGCTCTCGCGAACCGCATCCTCGTACGAGTAAACAGGCACCGTCTGCCCACCCCGTACGTGGTCCTCCCCCGCCCACGCCGGCGCGGCGACCATCGAAGCCCCCACCCCAGCCACCACTGCGACAGCCAATACCCGCAACCCCACCATCAACGCATCGTAGTACGTCGATGCCTTCCGGGGTCAGCCGTCACGCCGCGGGTTCACACCGGGACCTAGGCGCGTAGTTCCTCCAGCGTCGCACCAGCGACGATGCGAGCAATGACGCTGTCACTGTCGCGCCCGGCCAGCCGCCACGCCAGCTCGTCCAAGTCGTCGAACTCGCCGTACTTGGCCCGCAGAAGCGACCGCATGATGTCCACGCGTTCCTTCTGGCGACCCTCCTGACGACCCTGCTCCCGGCCCTTCGCGAGGATCTCGCGGCCGACCTCGGACTGCTCGAGAACGTTGTTCATGCCTCTCCTCCGCAACGCTTCCAACACCTGAGCCGCCAGCGAACCTCCCGCCAGCATACCCAGCTCCACCAGCACCAACTGCTCCTCGAGCGTGGGGATCGCCGCGATCCGATCCACCACCCGCTCCACCACATCCACCGGCGGCTTCTGCGACCACAACGCCAACGGCGCCAACGGACCCGCCAGCAACACCCCGGGCTCCAAGTCATCGGGCACGTTCACCGACCGATAGTCCAGCTGCGCCCGATCACGCCGGAAACGCCCCGGATAACCCCCACCCAACGGCCACAACACCACCTGATGAATCCGATGCTCCGCCCGCCGATACCGCAACGCCAACGACGCCCAGTACGAGACCATCCGCTCCTGAAAATCCTCGGTCCGCTTGACCTGCACCTCAACGTGATAGATATCCGCCGGAACACCCTCACCCCGCCGGACCACAAACACCTTGTCCAGCTGAAGGCTGCGCTGCCGTGGCTGCTCAGTCGGCCCGTCCACCACCACCGTCCCGCCATCCACCCGGGCACCGCACAACTGCTGCAACGCCTCCCGCGGATGAGCCTCCAGCAACTTCTTGAACAACCCGTCAAAATCCCGGGCCGGCGCCGCGCTCCGAACCACCCTGATCCTCCCCCGTCGCCATCGACGCGAGGCAGTCTGCCCTGTCACACGACCACTAGTCAAGCGACCCGATGACGAACGCCTAGCAACGGCGTGACGGAGAGCGTTGTCAGACCGACCAGGCCCGGACGATGTCGCCGGGGCCCCAGATCAGATCGACGGCCCCGGCGGGAAGATCGACCCCGGAGCGGCTGACCACGACCAGTCCACCGACGCCCGGTTCGAAACCAGGAATCATCGGAACATCACGCCGCAGTTCGTCGAGGTGATGCCGGTCGAACGGGCCGTCCTGCCACTTGACCGAGCCCGCGAACGCGATCCGCGAGGCGACCGGGGCGCGGTCGGCTCCGACCAGGTCGATCTCCGAATTCGCCTGCCGGTTCCACCAGCCGCCGACTTCCCAGGTCTCGGTCCACGGCAGCGCACCGGCGCCGGCGGCGATGGCCAGCGCATCGCGGACGAGCGGCTCGACGGCGTGCCCGCGCCATGACGACCAACGCGCTTCGAGCACGCTGCGGGCGGCTGCCGTGCGGTCGCGCAGGATCAGCTGGTGCACATCGCGGAGGATGGCGAGGTAGAGCCGGAGGTTGCTGTCGGCGATCCGGTACTGAGCCAGCTTGCTCGGCTTGGTGGACAGCGGCTTGTCGACAGCGAGGATCTGCTTCTCGCCGACGAGCCGATGAAGCAACGGGGACAAGGTGCCGGAACTGACCGGCCCGGCCCGGTCACCGGCGGCCGCCGCGATGTTGCTGAACGTACGACTTCCGTTGCCGCCGACTGCTTCGAGAACGCGCCGAGCCGTGTCCGGGGCAGGGAACTCCGAGGCCAGCGACTGTTCGGGAACGGTGAACAAGGCCGAGGTCTTGTTGGCGATCTCCGATGTCAGGAACTCGACCGGAGACATCCCGGGGGTCCACTCCAAGCTGATGCCGGGCAGTCCACCGGTGATCAGGTGGGCGTCGATGGCTTCGGCACCGCTGAGCCCGGTCACGGCCGCGGTCTCAGCGAGGTTGAACGGGCCGAGGACCATGTTGGCGGCCCTGCCGTAGAACGGCCGGTCGTACTCGGTGAACCGTTGCATCATGTGCAGGTCACTGCCGAGCAGCAGCAGCAGAACGGGCTTGCGGGAGAGGATCCTGTCCCAGGCGACTTGCAGGTGCCCGTCGAAGGTCGGGTCCTGTTCCGACACCCACGGCAGCTCATCGAAGACGACGATGCTCGGCTCGTCGGGCAGCACGCCGGCGAGGACTCGCAGCATGTCGCCCCAACCGCTCGACGGCGGCAAGGACGGCAGGATCTCTCGGCTGGTCGAGGTCGGCACCGAGGAGTCCCGCAGCGCGCCGAGGAAATGACCGACCGATTCGGCACTCGACGCGCCTTTGACCGCAGTGTAGAAGCAATACGACAGATCCGCTCGATCGCACAGTTCCTGAACCAGTCGCGACTTCCCGACCTGGCGGCGCCCGCGGATCGCGACGGCACGGCCCTCCCCCGTACGCCGGACGCGCTCAAGCTCTTTGCCGAGCTGTTCGAGCTCGGCGCGACGGCCCACGAACATCGGCGCCTCCGAAGCTAGATGCAATCTTACTTCGGCTCAATCTAGCAAAGAGGCGCCCGCCAACGACCGAGCCACGTTGACCGCGTTCAGGCTGGGACGCGGGACGGGGCGGTGCGCTGGTCCATCTCCGCCGTGTACGTGACCTGGCGGCCCTTGCCCAGCCCTTTGGCCTCGTACATCGCGACGTCGGCCCGGCGCAGCAGCTCGTCGGTGGTGTCGCCGGGGCGGGCGGGGGCCAGGCCGATGCTGGACTCGACGACCAGTTCGTGGCCGCCCGCGTGCACCGACCGGCGCAGCTGGGACGCGATCGCGGCGAGCGTCCGGGTGGCGTCGCCGGGCAGCAGCAGCGCGTACTCGTCGCCGCCCTGGCGGGCCACCAGGCTTCCCGGGGGTAGCTGGGCCCGGATCGTGCCGGCCACGGCGACCAGCAGCTCGTCGCCGACCGCGTGGCCGAGGTCGTCGTTGATGGCCTTGAAGTCGTCGAGGTCGATCAGGGCGACGCTGACGCCGGACGGGTCCCCGGCCAGCGCCTCGGTGATCTCGCGGGCCAGCACCGTGCGGTTGGCCAGGCCGGTGAGCGCGTCGTTGCCGGCCTGGTGGGCCAGTTCGCGCTGCCGGGCGTCGAGGTCGTCGAGCAGGCGGGCGTTGTCGCGCAGGGCGATCAGCTGGCGGGTGGCGACCAGCAACGTGACGGTCACCGAGCCGATCGCGACCGCGAGCAGGTCGGCGGTGTGCCCGGCGGCGCTGCTGAGCAGCAGGCCCGCGGTGGCGAGCACGGCCGCGTACGGCATGGGACTGAGCCGCCGCATTGCCGGGCGCGGAAACGGCCGGGTGAGACGGCCGGCGCGCAGCTGCCGGTCGGCGGCCAGGCTGAGGCAGAAGCAGGTGGCCGGCAGCAGGACGTGCGTGGTGTTCAGGTGCGGCTTGGCTGCCAGCAGCGGGGCCAGCGAGCCACCGCCGGCCCCGATCGCGCCTGTAAGGGCCAGCAGGTGCAGGGCGCGCCGGTCGATCGGGCCGGTGCCGGTGAAGGCGACCTTGACGAAGGCCAGCACGCACAGGAAGCCGGCCGCGAGCACGATGAGGACCGAGAACGAGCCGGCGACGCTGCCGCCCAGCCAGCTCTCCCAGCGCCGGTACGCCAGGTGCCAGGTGCCAGTGCCAGGTGAACGTGAGCACGGTGACGATGTCGAGGCCGAAGCGGGTCCATTCGATGCCGCTGCGCCGGGCGCCCGGGATGCGCAGCAGGCCCGCCACGAAGACGATCAGCCCGCAGATGTAGATCGCGGCGGTGAGCCCGCTGATGTGCTGGCCGGCCTCGGCGCCGCTGAAGTAGTCCCACGCGTTGGAGGCCAGGGTGTGCGTCAGCCGGAACGGGGGCACCGTGTCCCCGCCGGCGGCGCTCGTCCTTCCCACTGCGTTCCCATCGGCTCGACACCGCCGCGGGCTGACTGCCCCCCGGGGCTATCCGGGGCACAGGGTACCGCCGTGATCGGATTGAGCAAAGGGCACGAACGTCGTAGGCCCGATCCTCCCCTTTGCGGAAACGGCAAGGTAGCATGCACTAAATGCAGGAGATTTCGGACGTCGTACGGCAGCGGATCCGTGGTCTGCGGCAGGCCCGCGGGTGGAGCCTCGACGCGCTGGCCGTCCGCTGTCACCTCAGCCCGTCCACGCTGAGCCGGATCGAGACCGGGCGCCGGCGCATCGACCTGGAGCAGCTGGTGGCGCTGGCCCGCGCCCTCGACACCACGATCGACCACCTGGTCGAGCCGGTCGACGACGCCGACGTCATCATCCGGCCGATGCAGCATCAGGAGCCGGGGCTGACGACGTGGGTGCTGTCGCGCGAGCCGGCCCGCAACAGCGGCAGCCACGTGGCGAAGATGCGGATCACGCCGGAACGCCGTACGGGACCGGAGTTTCAGGCCGTGCATCCGGGGCGGGAATGGTTCACCGTGATCAGCGGGACGGCCCTGCTCTTCCTCGGCGAGCGGCAGATCCCGGTCGCGGCGGGCAACGCGGCCGAGTTCTCCACGATGATTCCGCACTCGATCGGCGCGGTCGGTGGACCCGTCGAGATCCTCACGATCTTTGACCAGGAGGGCGAGCGGGCCCACGCCGCCCAGTAGGTTCTTGCCACTTCTGCAAGAGCTGATGCCGTCACCGCAAGCCCGGCCTACCGTTCGGGCATGACTGTCACCTCGCCCCCGTCCCCGACCGTCGACGATCCGCGCCGGCGCCGCGCGATCCTGATCGCCGTCTGCGTCGCACTCATGGCCGTCATCGCGTCGGTGTCCGGCCTCAACGTGGCCCAGCAGCAGATCGCCCTCGCGTTCGGGGCCTCCCAGAGCACCGTCCTGTGGATCATCAACGTCTACGCGCTCACGCTGGCCGCCCTGTTGCTGCCGCTGGGCGCGGTCGGCGACCGCTGGGGCCGCAAACCCGTCCTGCTGACCGGCCTGCTGATCTTCGGCGTCGCGAGCGCGGCCGCCGGGCTGGCCGGCTCGACCGAGGTGATGATCGCGGCCCGGCTGCTCAGCGGCGTCGGCGCCGCGATGATCATGCCGGTGACGCTGGCCGTGATCACCTCGACGTTCCCGGAGTCGGAACGGTCCCGCGCGATCGGCGTCTGGACCGGGGTGGCCGGCGGCGGTGGCCTGCTCGGCATGTACCTGTCGGCGATCCTGGTCGACGTGGCGAGCTGGCGCTGGCTGTTCGTGCTGCCGGTGGCGCTGGTGGTCGCGGCCGCCGTGCTCGCCGCGCGAGCGGTGCCCGACTCGCGCGAAGGGCACGGCTTCGACGTCGTCGGCTCGCTGGCGTCGCTGATCGCCGTGGTCGCGCTCATCTTCGTCCTGCACGAGGGCCCCGTACGGGGATGGACCGCCCCCGAAACCCTGATCAGCCTGGCCGTCGGCGTGGCCGCCACGACCGGTTTCGTCGGGTGGGAGCTGCGGCACCCGTCCCCGCTGCTCGACGTGCGCCTGTTCCGCGAGCGTGGCCTGGCGAGCGGGTCGGTGTCGCTGCTGACGGTCTTCGGGGTGCAGGCCGGCATCTTCGTGGTGCTGTTCCCCTACTTCCAGGCCGTGCTCGGCTGGTCCGGCCTGCGGTCGACGTTCGCGATGCTGCCGATGGCGCTGCTCATGATGGTCGCGTCCGGGCTCGCCCCGCGCCTGGCCGAGCGGGCCGGCGGACGCGCCACCATGGCCACCGGCATCGCGCTCGGCGGCGCGGGGCTGGCGTTGATGGCCCTGCTGGTCTCGGTCGACGGCGGTTACCTGTCGGTCCTGCCCGGCATGCTGGCGATGGGGCTGGGCATGGGCCTGTCGATGACCCCGTCGACCGAGGCGATCACCTCGTCGCTGCCCCGGTCCCGTCAGGGCGTGGCGTCGGCGCTCAACGACGTGACCCGCGAGTTCGGGACGGCGCTGGGTGTGGCCCTGCTCGGCGCGATCCTGTCGGCCGGGTACCGCAGCGCCGTCGACTCCCGTTTGCCGGGCGCTCCTGAGCCCGTACGGGGAAACATCGCCAACGCCGTCGGTGACGCGGACCTGGTCCGGGCCGCCCGGGAATCCTTCGTGGACGGCTGGCAACAGGCCATGTGGGCGGGCGTGGTCGTCATGGCACTGCTTTTCGTGTACGTGGTCGCGCGCGGCCCGGCCCCGTCCATCGCGCGCGGCCGGTCAGCCTCCGACACGCGCGGCCCGGCCCCGTCCATCGCGCGCGGCCGGTCAGCCTCCGACACGCGCGGCCCGGCCCCGTCCACGTCGCCGGGCGCGGCGCGTCTGTCAGGCGAAGAGCGACCCCGGGATGTCGGCGTAGAAGAGGGCGGGGTCGCGGGACAGTGACGCCTTCACGTTGGCGGTCGGCTTGTCGGCGACGACCTCGAGCTGCCCCGCCTCCAGACCGTCGAGGGCCTGGGCGACGACCTCGTGCGGCGGCAGCTTCGGGATGTCGAAACCGGCCATCATGTCGGTGTCCGCGATGGCGAGGGCGAGCGCGGTCACCTGGGTCTTCTGGTCGGCCAGCTCGAGCCGGACACCGTTGGTGAGTGACCACATCGCGGCCTTCGAGGCGGCGTAGCCGTTGCTGGCCGGGGCGAAGGCGTACCAGCTCAACGCCGAGATGACGTTGAGGATGGCGCCCCCGGCCAGCCTGGGCGCGAACGCCCGGGTGACGTTCAGCGTGCCCCAGAAGTTGGTGTCGAACTCCTTACGGACGTTCTCGACGTCGGGGCCGAGCAGGGGCGCGTCGGTCGAGATGCCGGCGTTGTTGACGAGGATGCCGAGCTCACCCACCTCGGCCGCCGCCGCCTCGATCGACGCCGGGTCGGTGATGTCGAGCCGGAGCGGGACGACACCGGGAATCTCGATGCTCTCGGGGCGGCGGGCCGTGGCGTAGACGGTGGTGGCGCCCCGGGCGACAAGGGCTTCCGCGAAGGCCTTGCCAAGACCACGGTTGGCGCCGGTGACGAGGGCTGTGCTGCCGTTGATCTGCATGCCGCCACGCTAGAACCTGACGCCGACGTGAGGGGCAAACATAGCGACGCGGGTCACCCCGTGTGCTTTGATGCTGCCGTGCGATGGAGCGAGTTGATCGTCCGGATGGGTCGTTACCGGTGGTTCGCCGCCACCGGGCGGTTTCTTGTGCCGCTCGACCGGCGGTTGATCCGGCTCACCAAGGGACGGTTCTCGGTGACCGGGTGGCGCACGTCGCCGCCGACGCTGCTGCTGACCACTCGGGGGCGCAGGAGCGGGCTGCCGCGCGAACGGCCGGTGCTGTACGCGCGCGACGGTGACGCGTTCGTCGTGATCGGCTCGAACTGGGGGCAGGACCATCATCCGAGCTGGTCGGTGAACCTGCTGGCCGACCCGCAGGCCACGGTCACGATCGGCGGGGAGAGCACCGCCGTACGGGCCGTGCTGGTCGAGGGCCAGGAACGGGAACGGCTGTGGCCGCTGCTGCTGCGGGTGTGGCCGGCTTTCCGCGACTACGACGCCCGCGCCGACCGCGCCCTGCGCATCTTCCGCCTCGAACCGGTCACCACACCGAACCACGAGCCGGCCGGGTAACCAGCACCCACCCGCCGCTGCTGGTGCGGGGGCTCGAGGCCTTCCTGGCCGCCACCCGGGACGAACGCCGAGCCGCCCTGCGCACGCTATTCCGTCCGTAAAGCCGTCGCCGTACGGGTCCGGGCCGCCCACCCGGCCGGCAGCAGGGCGCCCAGCAGCGCGATGACCGGCCCACCCAACGCCACCCCGGCGAGCAGCATCGGTCCGTACACGTCGAGCAGCGAGTCCGGCAGGTTGAGGCCGCCGCTCGCCGCCATGGCCGGGACGACCAGGCGTTGCATCGTGATGCCGGCCGGCACGCCGAGCAGGGCCCCGAGCAGGCCCACCCCGGCGACCGAGGCGATCACCATCGCCACGGTCTGGCGTGGGGTCATGCCGAGCGCCTTGTGCACTCCCAGGTCGTGGACGCGGTCGCGCAGGTCGAGAACCAGCATGTTGAGCACGCCCAGCGCGGCCACCGCGAGCAGCAGCAGCGTCAACGTCAGGGTCAGGCCCTGCACCACGGCCAGCAGCGGGTCGATCTCGCCGCCGTTCGGGTGCGCGGACAGGTCACGGCCGGCCAGCGCGGCGTTCAGGGCATCCGTGTACGCGTTCTTGTCGGTTCCGCCGGTCAGGGCGATGCGCCACTCCCCCGGCCTCAGGTCGGGGATCGTGGCGGCCGCGGTGAACACGCCCCCGCTGGTCTCGAACACCTCGCCGACGATGTGCAGGCGTACGGGCTGGTTCTCGACCTTGATCTGGACGGTGTCCCCCACTCGCGCGCCGGTCGCGCTCAGGAACTGCGCGCCGGCCACCGCCTCGCCGGGCGCGGTGAACCATCGGCCGCTCACCATCACGAAGCCGTCCCAGGCGGCGTCGCCGCTGATCGCGGTGACGCTGAACGGATCGCTGACGCCGGGCGCCGTTCCCGGGGCTTGGCCGAGCCCGTACGCAGCCCGGGTCCCCGCCTGGGCCGTGATCACGGGGAGCGCGTCGGTGGCGGCGCCGGGCGGGCCCGCCACGAACACGTCCGCGTTGTCCTGCTCGATCGCGGACTGGATGCGCACCAGTGAGGCCGCCAGCCCGGTGGCGAAGGTGACCGCGGCCGCCCCGGTCGCCACGGCCAGCAGGATCGCCGTCGTCCGCACCGGACGCGCGAACGGCCGGGCCAGCCCGAGCGCCACAGGGCGTGGCAAAGGCAGCCGGGCGGCGAGGCGTCCCGCCCATCGGCCGCGTACGGGTCCGGTCGCGCGCCCGACCGCGATGGCGTCCACGGTGCGCAGCCGTCCGGCCCGCAGCGCCGCCGCCCAGGCGCTCACTGCCACCACGGCGAGCACCCCGCCTGTCGCGACCAGGGTCACCCACCAGGCGATGGCCGCGCCGGAGGACCCGTACAGCTGCTCGGTCTCGGCCAGCACGGGCAGCGCGATCACGTTGCCCGCCAGCGCGCCCACGACCCCGCCGGCGGCCGCCGGGATCAGAGCCTGGGCGACGAACGCGCGGACGATCCCGGCCGGGGTGCAGCCGAGCGCCTTGAGGATGCCGATGCGCCGGGTGGCCGCCCCGACCGCGCCGGCGATCACCGTGCCCACCACGAGCACCGCCATCACGATGCCGAGCAGCGCGAACGCAACGAGGAAGGGCACGAACACGGCGGCCTGCTCGACGGCCTGCTGCCGGACGTCGAGCCAGGACCGCGCGCCGGCGACCGCACCCGCCGGCAGGGCTGCCTCGACGGCGGCGCGAGCGGTCTCGACCTCGGCGGCCGTGCCCGCGGCGGCGAACCGGTACAGCATCTGAGTGCCCTGGACCCTGCCGAGCTTGTCCACGGCGGACGGTGACACCCACGCCGTAGCGGTGGCGCTGACCGAGCGGGCCACGCCGACCACTTTCAGCGTCACGCCGTCGCGGGTGGTCAGTCGCTCGCCGAGCGGCATGCGGAACCCGCCGTCGCCGATCACGATCTCGTCCGGGCCGGTCGCCCAGCGCCCCTCGGTCACCTCGATCCGGTCGACGGCCCCGCCGGGCTCGGCACGGGCGACCACGGTCAGCGACGGCCCCTGCAAGGGCAGGTCAAGGACCGGGTACGGGCCGGCCGACGCCACCACTCCGGGCACTTCGGCGGGCTGAACACCGGGGGCGAGCTGGACGGTGAGGTGCGCCCCGCGCTGAGCGGCGAACGAGTTGTCGAACGGCGCCCGCGACGCGACCAGCAGGCCCGCGCCCAGCACGGTGGCGGTGACAGCGGCCGCGGAGACCAGCGCGATCACCAAGGTCTGCAGCCGCTTACGCCGCAGGCTCCTCATCGCTCCTCCTCAGCGCGGCCGTCGCGCATGGCGACCGTACGGGTGGCGCACGCCTCGGCCAGCCGCAGGTCGTGCGTGACCAGCACGATCGTCTGCCCGCTGTCGTGCAGGTCGTTGAGCAGGCGCCGCACGTCGTCGCCGGAGGCGGTGTCGAGCGCGCCGGTCGGCTCGTCGGCCAGCAGCAACGCCGGTCGGTTGACCAGCGCCCGCGCCACGGCGACGCGCTGCCGTTCCCCACCGGAGAGCCTTCCCGGGTACGCGTCGGCGTGCCGGGCGATCCCCAGCGAGTGCAGCAGCCCGGTCGCGCGGTCGTGGGCCTGCTTCCTCGAACCGCCCGCGAGTTGCGCGGGCAGCAGCACGTTGTCGAGCACGGTCAGGTCGTCGAGCAGGTTGAAGAACTGGAAGACGAGCCCGATGTGCGCGCGCCGGAACCGGGCCGAGGCCGCCTCGCCCAGCGTCTCGACCCGGGTGCCGGCCACCGTGACCGTGCCCTCGTCCGGCCGGTCCAGCCCGGCGATCAGGTTGAGCAACGTGGACTTGCCGCTGCCGGACGGGCCGAGCACGGCCACGGAATCGCCCGGCTTCACGGTCAGCGACACGTCGTGCAGCGCGGGCGGGCCGTCGTCGTAGCGGCGGGTCACCCCGCGCAGGTCGATCACCGGGTCGGTCATGGCGTGCTCCTTCATGTGGGTCGCTGCGTCGCCCTGTGCCGGGCCGGCCGCTGTGACGCTAGGGCCGGGCCGGGTCCGTGCGCGTCCGTCAGGCGACGCATCGGCCGTACCGTAGAAGGCGGATCCGCGTCCGTCGTCAACCCAGGGATGTAGTCCCAGGGACCGATGACCGGGCCGGTGGCAGCGGGCCAGAATGAGCCGGTGAAACGGATGCAGGCCACCGGACCCCTGCCGCGACCGGGCTGGCGCGCGTTGCTGCTCGACGCCGCGCTGGCCCTGGTGCTCGGGCTCGTCTGCTTCCAGGCCGCCACCGACGACGCCGCGATCCTGCGGCCACTGCCGACGTTCCCGCCGATGCCGCCCGACCCCTGGATGCCGCAGCCACCGCAGGAATCGGACCTCGGGGCGCTGCTGCTCGTCTTCGTGCTGTGCGCGCCGCTCGTGCTGCGCCGCCGCTACCCGCTGGGTGTGCTCTGGGCGACCGTGCTGGCGTCGGTGCTGGCGCTGCTGAGCAAGGGCGAACTGCAGCCCAACCTCTACCCGTGTGTGGTGGTCGCGTCGCTGATCGCCGTTTACAGCGCGGCCGCCCACAGCCCTTACCGTGCGCCCGCCCTGGCCAGTATCGCGGTGGCGGCGCTGATCGGGCTGACCGTGATCGACGTGCCCGGCGGCGACTACCTGCCGTTCCTGCTGCTGGCCCCGCTGACCGCCGCGGCCGGTGGCAACTACGTGTGGCAGCGGCGGGCCGGGGAGGACAGGGCCCGGATCGCCGCCGAGGCCCGAGCCCAGGCCGAGGCGCTGCGTGACGCGGTCGACGGCGAACGGGCCCGGATCGCCCGCGAGCTGCACGACGTGGTGACGCACCACGTCAGCGTGATGGTCATCCAGGCCGGAGCGGCCCGGGCGGTGCTTGCCGCGCAGCCCGACGAGGCGCGGGAGGCACTGCTCGCGGTCGAGGCGACCGGCCGGTCGGCGCTGACCGAGCTGCGCAACGTGATGGGGTTGCTGTCCGAGCCGGCGGCCATATCGGTGGAAGCGCCACAGCCGGGCATAGAGGGGCTGCCCGCGCTGGTCGGGCGCATGCGTGACGCCGGGGTGCCGGTGCTGCTCACAGTGCTCGGCGAGGAACGGCCGATTCCGCCGGGCGTCGGGCTGACCGCGTATCGCGTCGTGCAGGAGGCGTTGACGAACATGGTGCGGCACGCGCCCGGGGCCACCGCCATGGTGCTGGTCGAACACGGCCCCGGCGAGCTCCGGGTCGAGGTGACCAACACCGAGCCCACCGGCCTCGCCGCCACCGGGCCGACGGGCGGGCGCGGGCTCATCGGCCTGCGCGAACGGCTCGCCGTCTACGGTGGGACCCTGCGAGCCGAGGCCCGGCCCGGCGAGGGCTTCCTGGTCGAGGCCGTGATCCCCGTGGAGTCGGCGTGACGGTGCGCGTGGTGGTGGCCGACGATCAGGCGCTGGTCCGTACTGGCTTCCGCATGATCCTTACGGCGGCCGGGGTGGACGTGGTGGCCGAGGCCGCGAACGGCGCCGAGGCGATCGAGGCCGTCCGGCGCACCCGCCCCGACGTGGTGCTGATGGACGTGCGGATGCCCGAGCTCGACGGCCTCGAGGCAACCCGCCGCATCCTCACCGGGGCGTCCGCGGCGCCACGCATCATCATCCTGACCACGTTCGACCTCGACCAGTACGTCTATGCCGCGCTCGCCGCCGGGGCCAGCGGTTTCCTGCTCAAGGACGTCACCCCGGAACACCTGGTCGCCGCCGTGCTCACCGTCCAGGACGGCGACGCCCTGCTCGCCCCCGCGATCACGCGGCGGCTGGTGAGCCGGTTCGCCCGCCGCGAACCGCAGACCACGACGGTGCACCGCGACCTGGCCACCCTCACACCCCGCGAGACCGAGGTGCTGCGCCGGCTGGCCGGCGGCCTGAGCAACGCCGAACTGGCGGCCGAGCTGCACCTGTCCGAGGCCACGGTCAAGACGCACGTGGCCCGCATCCTCGGCAAGCTCCAGCTGCGCGACCGGGTCCAGGCGGTCGTCGTCGCCTACGAGACCGGCCTGGTCAGCCCCGGCGGGTGACCGTCAGTACTTCAGGTGTTCCCGCGTCAGCTGGGCCACCTTCTCGACCAGGGCGATGCCGCTGTCCATCGACGGGTTGTTGTGCGACAGCACGGCCACCGAGACGTCCACATTGCCGTCGGGCGAGGTGACCCGGCCGATCGTGTTGACCGCCCACAGCCCGCCGTCGGCCGAGCGGGTGTCCCAGCCGTTCTTGACCGTGGTGGTCTCGCCCGGCTTGGCCACGGAGGGCACGCCCCAGTCCTGTTCGTCGGCGACCGTGTTCATCAGCGTGAACGCCGTCTTGCGGGACTTCTCGTCGAGGGGGCCGCGCGGGTCGACAAGCCGCGTCAGCAGCTTGACCTGGTCGGTCGCGGTGGTCTTGGTCAGGCCCCAGGCCCGGTTCACTGTCGTCTGGGTCAGGCCCATCCGCTTGTTGCACTTGGTGATCGCGCTCTTGCCGCCCAGGTGCTCGAACAACTCGGTCGTCGCGTTGTTGTCGCTGAACTGGATCATGGGCTTGGCCAGCGCCATCTCGCTCTCGGTGGGCTCGCGGTCGGCGTCCTGCGCCTTTAGCAGCTCGCACGCGAGGATCTGGGCCTTGACGATGCTGGCGGTGTCGAACTTCGTCGCGCCCTGATACGCGTACGTCTGTCCGGTTTTCCGGTCGATGACGGCGACCGAGAAATCGGGGGTCTCGGCCGCGACCTGCTTGAGGGCGGCGTCGAGCTGCTTGGCGCGTTTCGCCCGCTCGATCCGCGCCAGCTCCTCGGGGCTGGGGCCGGCCGGCTTCTTGTCCTTGCCGGTCAGCGCCGCGACCGCGCCACCGCTGTCGTCGCCGCCCATACCGAGAGCAATGAGGCCGCCGCCGCCGAGGATCACGGCCGCCGCCACAGCAATGAGGAGGTTTCGGGATCGCCGCACCGGAGCATAGTGCCGCCTTCTGCCCGCAGGATCAAACCCTCACACACAGGGCATCCCCGTCGATACTTTAGGTGATCGTCGCGGGGCGGCATCCCCCGGACGAGCTACCCCCGATTGCCCACCGCACGGTGACTCCGGCGAAGGCGCTCGTCCATAGCGTTTTTCCCATGTCGATGACCAAGGTTCCGCGCCTGCTCCGCCCGATCGGGCTCCGTCTGTTCTTCCTGTTCGTGACGTTCCTCGCCGCGGATGTGCTCCTGGCCCCGGTGGCCGTGTTCGCCGCCCGCAACCCGATCACCGGCGTCCTGGCCGGGTTCGCCGTCGCGGGAGCGGCACTGGTGCTTTATGTCCGGCTGGTGGGGTGGCTCGAACAGCGGCCGGTGACCGAGTTGGACCGGACGACCATGCGGGAAGGGCTGCTGCGCGGCCTGTGGACAGGGTTGGCACTTTTCTCCGCGCTCATGCTGCTGATCGTCGTCAGCAACGGCTGGCGGTTCGGCGGCTACGGCTCGATCGGCGACATGATCGCGACGTTCGGGCTGATGGCGGGGGTCGCGACCCTGGAGGAACTGCTGTTCCGGGGCGTGCTGTTCCGGATCGTCGAGGAATGGGCGGGCACTGTCGTCGCGCTGGTCGTGTCGGCGACGTTCTTCGGCGGCCTGCACCTGCTCAACCCGGGAGCGACGCTGTGGGGCGCGCTGGCCATCGCGGTCGAGGCCGGCCTGCTGCTCGGGGCGGCGTACGTGCTCTTCCGCAACCTGTGGGTGCCGATCGGCCTGCACCTGGGCTGGAACTTCGCCGAGTCCGGCATCTTCGGGGCCACCACCTCGGGTTCGAGTGGCACCGTGGGCGGCCTGCTCACCGGGACCCCGCACGGCCCGGCAATCGTCAGCGGCGGTGGTTTCGGGCCCGAGGCCAGCATTTACGCCGTGCTGGTGTGCCTGACGGCAGCTTACTTCCTTCTCCGTACGGCCCGTCGCCGCGGCCTTGTCCACAGGGCCTCCTGGCGGTGACGTCCGGCCGCTACGCTGCCCCCGTGTTCCGGCGTCCCGCCCCGACGGCCCAGCGCTCCCCCGCCCCTACGGCGCGGCGCTGGTCCGCCGCCCGGCGTTTCTCCGCCCCGGCGGCCCAGGGGTTCTCCCCGCCGGCCCGGCGTTGGGCGCGCTGGGCCGCGGGCTGGCGGGCCCGCCCGGTGCCGGTCCGTGACGGGCTGCTCGCCCTGGCGCTGGCGCTGCTGGCCTTCGTCCCGCCGCTGTCCGGCCAGGGCACCCGGCTCGGTGAGCTGCCGATCCGCCCTGTCGACGGGCTCGCCGTGGTGGCCGCGCTCGCCATGTCGCTGCCGCTGACGTTCCGCCGCCGCGCGCCGGCGATCACCCTGACGATCGTGGCGGCCGGGTTCGTGGTCCAGGAGCTCCGGGGTTACGGCACGTTCGCCAGCATCGGCCTGATCATCGCCCTCTTCAGCGCGGCGGCCCACCTGTCCCGGTTCCGCCCCGCCACAGCGGTCGCGGCCGCGGTGGCGTACGCCGGTCTGGTCCGTGGCCTGCAGTCGGCCGGCTCCACTGCGTCCCCGTCGGACTACACGATCTTCTTCCTCTGCCTGTGCGGCGCGTGGGCAGCCGGCTCCTGGACGCGGGGCCGACGGGTTCTCGAGGCCGAGCGCGCCCGCCGGGTCGCCGCCGAGATCCGAGCCGCCGAAAGGGCAGGCATCGCCCGCGAACTGCACGACGTGGTGACCCACCACGTCACAGCAATCGTCGTCCAGGCCGGCGCGGCACAGTTCCTGACAGCCGACCCCACCCGCACCGCCGAGAGCCTGACCGCCATCGGCGACACCGGCCGCCGGGCCTTGGCCGAACTCCGCGATCTGCTCGAAGTCCTCAACCCCGACCGCGTGACCGCCTCCCCGACCCACCCTTCACCTTCTCCCGCCCCGAGCGCATCCGGTCCGCCCTCCCCCTCGCCGGACCAGCACCCACCCGCCCCTCGCACGGCCTCGCCTTTTCCCGGCCTGGATCCGCCCACCGCTTCCACCTCCCCGGAGTCGCCTGCACGTTCCTCAGGGTCGCCTGCAGCCTCCTTGGAGTCACCCTCGCACCCATCCGGGCCACCTACGCCCTCTCCAGGGCCGGCTCCGGGGTTGCAACCGCCATCCGCGGCTCCCCGCTCCCCCGAGCCACGCTCCCCCCTCACCGCCCCGAACCCACGGGCCCCCTCCCAGCACCCCGCCGCGAACCCGCCCGCCGGTTTCTCTCGGCAGGCCCCGCGCAATCGGCAGCCGGGAATGTCGGATGTGTCGCTGCTCGTCGAGCAGGTTCGGGGCGCTGGACAACCGGTTGAGCTGGTCGAGGACGGCCATCCCGCGCCGCTGGGTGAGGGGCGCCAGATCACCGCCTACCGCGTGGTGCAGGAATGCCTCACCAACGCGATGAAGTACGCGCCCGGCGGCCGGACCGTCGTGCGCTTGGACCACCGGCCCGACGGCGTGCGCATCGAGGTCACCACCGATCCCGTCGACGGCGCGAGCAACCCGGCCGGCAGCTCCGGGCGCGGGCTGGCCGGACTGCGCGCGCGGGTCGAGGTGTTCGGCGGCGAACTGACGGCCGGCCCCCGGCCCGACCAGGTCTTCGCCGTCACCGCCCACATCCCCACGGAGGCCTCACCGTGACGCTCAAGGTGCTGGTCTGTGACGACCAGGCCCTCGTACGCACCGGTTTCGTCACCATCTTCGACGCGCAGCCCGACATGACAGTGGTCGGCGAGGCGTCCGACGGCCGCACCGGAGTCGACCTGGCCCTGCGGCTCCGGCCCGACGTCGTGGTGATGGACGTGCGCATGCCGGTGATGGACGGCATCGAGGCCACCCACCAGCTGGCCGGCCCCGCGGCCGCCGACCCGATCAAGGTTCTGGTGGTCACGACCTTCAACCTCGACGAGTACGTCTATGCCGCGCTCAACGCCGGGGCGAGCGGTTTCCTGCTCAAGGACGCGGCCCCGCCCGAACTCGCGGCGGCGGTGCGCACGGTCGCGGCCGGGGATTCGCTGCTCGCCCCCGCGGTGACCGGTCGCCTGATCGGCCGGTTCGCGCAGCGGATCCGCCCGGCCTCGTTGTCCGGCGGCGCCGTGGCGGCCGAGGTGCTGACGCCGCGCGAGCTGGAGGTGCTGCGCCTGATGGCCACCGGCATGTCCAACGGCGAGATCGCGGGCGCCCTGGTGATCGGTTCCGAGACCGTCAAGACGTACGTCTCCCGCATCCTGACGAAGCTGGCGTTGCGGGACCGTGTGCACGCGGTGGTGTACGCCTACGAGACGGGGCTGGTCCGTCCGGGGTGACCGCCGGAGCCGGGTTCCAGGGGCAGCGTGATGGTGACGGTGGTGCCGACGTTCTCGGTCGACTCGACGGTGATGGCGCCGCCGTGGTTGTCGATGATCGTGCGGACGATCGCCAGGCCCAGGCCGGTGCCGGGGACGGCCTGCTTGATGGCGTTGGTGGCGCGGAAGAACCGGACGAACAACGCCTGCTGCTCGTCGGCGGGGATGCCCATCCCGGTGTCGGCGACCGTGAGCACGGCCCGGTCGTCGAGGCGTTCGGCGCGTACCGTCACCGTGCCGCCGGGTGGGGTGAACTTGACGGCGTTGGACAGCACGTTCTCGAGCACCCGGTCGAGCTGGCCGCTGTCGCCGCGCACCGGCAGCGGACCGCGGATGTCCAGGTGCAGGCCGACCGAGCCCTTCGCGGCGACCGGGCCGAGCGCGACCAGCGCCCTGTCGACGGTGCGGGCCAGGTCGAGCGGGGTGCGGTCGCTGCCGTAACCGCCCGACTCGATCTTCGACAGCGTCAACAGGTCCTCGATCAGGTCCCGCAGGCGTTTGGCGTTCCGCGAAATCACCTCGAGCATGCGGCGCTGAGCGTCGTTCAGTTCGTCCGGAGCGCTGTCGCGCATCAGCTCGAGATAGCCGGAGATGCTGGTCAGTGGCGTGCGAAGCTCGTGCGACACGGTCGCCATGAAGTCGTTCTTGACGGTGTCGAGGGCCTGCAGGCGGGCGCTGACCTGCTCCTCCCGGCGCCTGATGTGCTCGCTCTGCTCCGCGGCCGCGTTGACGGCCTCGGCCACCGCGCGGATCTCGGCCGGCCCGATGGTCACGTCGGCACGGGCGTCGAGCTTTCCCGCCCGTACGGCATCGAGCGTCCGCACCACCGCATCGAGGGGCCGCGTGATGCGGCGGCTCGTGCACACCGCCGTGACGACGGCGATCACCGCGGCCGCCACGGTCAGCACCGAGATGGCCGCGATCGCCGCCGCCTGCAGCGAGTGGGCCTGGTCACGCAGGCGGCCGGCGCGGGCGGCCAGCGTGCGGCGGAGTTCCTCGTTGGCCGAGATGAAATCCTGGAACAGCGGGCTTGCCTGCTCCGCGAAGTCGATCGCGGCCCGGCTGCGCGGCGGTTCGAGGCGCTCCCTCTCGGCCAGAACCCACCACAGGTTCGCCTTGTCGATCTGGCGGGCCGCCGCGTCCGCGTCCCGGTTCTGGCTGCGCCGGCGGAGCTCGTCGCCGGCGACCGTGAAGTCCCGGCGCGCCGCGTGGTAGGTGTCGAGCATCCGCTCGTCGCCTGTGAGCAGGTAGCCGCGCAGCCCTCGCTGGGCGTCGGTGAGCACAGAGCGCAGCCCCGCGTTGGCCAGCTGCGACGGTTGCACCTCGCCGGTCAGCTGCTGCACGGCCCGGTGCTGCACCAGCACCGCGGCCAGCCCGACCAGACCGGACCCGATGATGAGCGCGACCAGAACCGCGAACGCCCGGCTCAGCAGCCTCCCGACGGACCCGTCACGTCGCATCGTCCCGACGTACGCCCGCCCACCCGGCCCTCACGTCCGGGCCCGGGTCAGCAGGGCCTGGACGCGGGACACCAGTTCGCGCGGGCTGAACGGCTTGGTCACGTAGTCGTCGGCGCCGGCGTTGAACCCGCCCTCGACGTCCTGCTCCTGCACGCGGGCGGTCAGCATGATGATCAGGATCCCGGCTGTCGCCGGTTCGGACCGCAGCATCCGGCACACTTCGATGCCCGACAACCCCGGCATGGACACGTCCAGCACCGCCAGCGTGGGCTGCCGGATGCGTGCCTGCTCGACGGCGGACTGCCCGTCCTCGACGGCGATCACCTCGAAACCCGCCTGCTCGAGTTTGAAGGCCACCAGATCGCGGATGTCGGCGTCGTCGTCGGCGACCAGGATCACCGTCACGACAATCTCCCTCGGCTAGGATGCGGTTCTTTCGGTACTTATCGGGACCATATCCGGTTGGTCCGGGTTGTGCGGCCGCTCCGCAAATGCCGACCGCGGCCGGGGCGAATCCAACGCGCGCTGCGCCAATGCCGGGCGCGGGCGCGGCACATCGACGGACGCTGCGCACATGTCGGCCGTGATCGACGGTCGCTCCGCAACCGAGGCGCAACGACTGTGCAGCGGAGCTGCATCCCCGCTCCGGTGTTCTGATTGCAGACCGCGCTGACTTCACCCGGCAGGAGGTTCCCATGAACGCCGTCCTCGATGACATCCGTTGCGAAGCCCTGTTCGTCTCGGACGTCCAACGTTCCCAGCGACCCACCCCCGAGCTGATCCGGGAAGCGGTCGCCGCCACCGTCACCCGCCTCGGCGAGGCCCGCTGCGCCGAACTGGTGGCCCAGGAGTTCGGTGAACACCCCGACTGCGCCACCGACCGCATGCTCTGGGCCCGGAACGCCGTCCGCTCCGCCTTCGCCGCATAGGGCCCGCTCGGGGGAAATTTGGGACAGGGGTGGTGCGGCGATCGTGCCGGGCCGTACGCTCCTCCCCATGCTGTACGCGCGATTGAACTGGTGGCCCGCCTGACCGGCGGCCACGATCTTCGCGCGTAACTCACCACGCGGCCGCCTCCCCGAGGCGGCCGTTTTCTGCATGGTCTGTCCTCGGCCGGCCCCGCCGAGACCCGGAAGAGGACCACCATGCAACCGTTCGCCCTGCTGCACCGTGACGGCGCCGACCACGTCGAGGTGTTCACCGGTGACGTGATCACCGTGTCCGCGCTCGACGACATCCCCCTGCATCGCGGCCGGCCCACGCTCGCCGTGATCCCCTATCGGCAGATCGCCGAGCGCGGCTTCGACTGCGTCGACGACGCCGCGCCGCTGGAATGCCTCGTCGTGCGGTCCTCCCGGCTCGAGCCGCTCGACGCCTTCCCGCCCAGCCCGCTGAGCGTCAGCGAGGGCGGGTTCGACCTCTCCGACGACGAGTACGGCGCCATCGTCGAGGACGTCCTGCGCGACGAGATCGGCCACGGCGAGGGCGCCAACTTCGTGATCCACCGTGTCTTCCGCGCCACCGTCGACGGGGACCCGGTCGCCGCCGCCCGGGCCGCCTTCGGCCGGTTGCTCGCCTCCGAGCAGGGCACCTACTGGACGTTCCTGGTGCACACGGGCACTCGTACGCTGGTCGGCGCCACGCCCGAACGACACGTCAGCGTCGCCGACGGCATCACGATGATGAACCCGATCAGCGGCACCTTCCGCAACGGCTCGGGCCGGCTCCTCGACTTCCTGCGCGACCCCAAGGAGGTCGAGGAGCTCTACATGGTGCTCGACGAGGAGCTGAAGATGATGGCCACGGTCGCCGAGCAGGGCGGCCAGGTCGCGGGCCCGTACCTCAAGCAGATGACCCACCTCACCCACACCGAGTATCTGCTGGCGGGGCGTGGCTCGCTCGACGTGCGTGACGTGCTGCGCGAGACCATGTTCGCCCCCACGGTGACCGGTAGCCCGATCGAGAACGCCTGCCGGGTGATCGCCCGCCACGAGCGCCGCGGCCGCGGTTACTACGCGGGCGTGCTGGCCCTGCTCGACCACGACGACCAGGGACGCCAGACGCTGGACGCGCCGATCCTGATCCGCACGGCCGAGATTTCGCCCGTCGGGGACCTGCGCGTGCCTGTCGGCGCCACGCTCGTGCGGCACTCGACCGCGGCCGGCGAGGTCGCCGAGACCCACACGAAGGCCGCCGGGGTCCTCGCCGCGCTGGGCGCGGTCCCCGCCCGGCCGCAGCCCACCCGCGCCGAGGCCGAATCCCCCGAGGTTCAGGCCGCCCTGGCTGCCCGCAACGACAACCTGGCCCGCTTCTGGCTCGATTCGCGAGCGCCCGGGGCGCTCGTCGTTCCCGAGCTGGCCGGCCGCACAGCGGTGATCGTCGACGGCGAGGACACCTTCACCGGGATGCTGGCCCACCAGCTGAAGGCCCTGGGCCTCGCCGTCACGCTTGTGCCCTGGTCCGCTGCCGCCGCCCCGGAGGTGACGGCGGCGGATCTCGTGATCGCGGGACCGGGGCCGGGCGATCCCGGCGATCTCGCGGACCCCAAGATGGCGGCCATGCGGGCCCTGATCGAGGCCCGGCTCACCGAGGGTCGGCCGCTGCTGGCTGTCTGCCTCGGCCACCAGATCCTGGCGTCGCTGCTCGGGCTGCGGCTGCACCGGCGGGATTCGCCTTATCAGGGCCTGGCCCGCGAGATCGAGCTCTTCGGCGCCACGCGGCGGGTCGGCTTCTACTCCAGCTTCTCCGCGCTTGCGCCGGCCGGCGAGCTGGACACCGCGTACGGGATGGTGGAGATCGCGCGGGACCCCGGGGACTCGACCGTGCACGCCGTGCGCGGGACGGGTTTCGCCGGGGTGCAGTTCCACCCGGAATCGGTGCTGAGCAGGGACGGTCTGGCCGTGCTGGCCGAACTTCTGCCACAAGTCCTCTCCGGAGTGATTAGTCCCGCCACGAACGGGTAGCGAAGAGGGTTGCCGGTGGTTCAAGGGGATCGAGAGCCTCCGCTTGGGCCACCGGCCCCACTCACCCGGCCAGCACATCGTCCAGCACCTCGACGAAGCGACCGGGCTGTTCGAAGGGCACCGCGTGACCCGCGCCGGGCACGACCACGAGCTTCTTGGTGGGTGCCCGGAGCTCGGCGTACCACTCGTCGAAGAGCGCCTGCAGCCCTCGCATCTCGTCCGCGCCCATGACGAACCACGCGGGCACCTGCAGGCTCGGGGCATTGCGGCGCAGGTCGACGGCCTGCATGCGGGGATAGATCACGTCCCAGGTGTCGAGGATCGCGTTCAGCACGTGGATCTTCTGCAGGAGCGTGAACTCCCGGACACCCAGCCCGAAGGCCGGCGGCCGCTGGTGGTACGCCTCGTTCTCGTACAGCATGATCGGCTCGTAGCCCCACACGTCCGGATAGGGCGGAGGGCCCTGCTCGGTGAGCTGCCGGACGACCTCGTCGCGTCCCTCCGAGCGAGCCCACGCGAGGATGTCGTCGTAGAAGATGCGGTCGCCGGCAGGCAGGTTCACCGCCTGGCCCGAGCCGATGTAGGCACGGAACTTCTCGGGATGGCGCTGGACGGCGAGCACCGACAGCAGCGAGCCGCCGGAATGCCCGTACAGGAAGATCTTGTCTTGCCGGAAGCGCTCGCGGAGGTAGTCGGTGACCTCGACGATGTCGGCGACCAGACGATCGAGGGTGACGCGCGACGTCGGGTCGAGCGCAGGGTACGACGAGCCGCCGCCACGCCGATCGAGGGTCGCCATCACGAAACGCTGCTCGACGGCGGCCAGACGGGTGCGGACGTTGCCGAGCTCCGAACCGCCGGGCGCGCCGGGCACGAAGAGCAGGACCGGCGCGTCCAGGTGTGCCCCGCGGATCATCACGCCGAGCCTGCCCACCCGGGCCAGCTCGGCGACACCGCCGGGAATCGTGGCCGTGCGAGCGGGAACGGCGAGCGCCGCCGTGAACAGCAGCAGGCCCGCGGCCGGAAACGCATAGAGCACCCGGCTCACCCGCCTTTTCACCCCGCGACCGGCCGCCAGGCCCAGCAGGATCGGCAGGAGGGTCAGCACCGCCTGCACTCCCCGGCCGGCGACGAGCACTGTCACGCCGAACGGGCTGCCGTGCGGCAGCTCGGCCGAAGGACCAACGACACCCGAACGGGTCAGTTCGAGCGCCAGCTGGAAGGAGACCGGGACGACCAGCCAGACGAGGCGGGAACGACCGAAGCGGCCGGCGGCCCAGCCCACCGCCGCGCTGACGGCGACCGAGCAGAGCGCCTGACTGACGGTGAGGGGGCCACGCGGGGTCCACCACCCCGCGACCACGCCCCAGGCAGCTGCGGGAACGGTCCAGAGGAGCGCCGGAAGAAATGTCATGCCGGTGAGGATGGTGCTCGGCGCCCGGGAGCACAGCCGTCTTCGGTACGGGGCCGACCCAGTACTTTGGTAGGTCCTCAAACGACTCCGGGCTCCGTAGGCTTCGCTCATGTCGTCGCTTCTGTTCGCCCTGCTGGTGCCCGGTCCGCCGGGCAGCCCGCGTGCGACGCTGCGCGACCGCACAGCCGATGTCGTCGCAGTGCTGTCCGCCCTGGCCTACGGCGCGCTCATGGTGCCGCTCGGCGACGCGACCTCGGTCCACGCGGCGATCCCGTGGCAGGCCGACGTGGCAATCGGGCTCGCCTGCACGCCGGCCCTGCTGGCACGTCGCCGCCGGCCGCTGGCTGTGTGCCTGGCCCTGCTCCCGTTCGGCGTCATCTCGGTGATGGCGACCGGCCCGATCCTGGTCGCGCTGTTCACGGTCGCGATCCGGCGCCGCGCGCGGCTGGTGCTCGTCCTGGCCGCGGTCCACGTGCTCACCGGCGTCGTCTATTACGCGCTTCAGCACGACCCGCCGTTCGATCTCTGGGTCGACCTGCTGATGCGGGCGGTCACAGGGCTGGCCGCGGTCGGGTGGGGCCTGTTCCTCAAGGCCTACCGGCACCTGACCTCGTCGTTGCGGGCCGAGGCGGAAAACGCGCAGGCCCAGGCCGAGATGCGCATGGAGCGGGCCCGGCTCACCGAACGCGCCCGCATCGCCCGCGAGATGCACGACGTGCTGGCCCACCGCATGTCGATGGTGAGCCTGCACGCCGGGGCGCTCGAGGTACGCACGGACGCCACCCCCGACGAGATAGCCACGGCCGCCCGAGCCATCCGCGTCAGCGCCCACCTGGCCCTGGAGGAGCTGCGCTCGGTGATCGGCATCCTCCGTCAGCCCGCCACCACCACCGGCATCGGCGCTCACAGCAGTGGCGTTGACGGCAGGCGCGCCGACGCCTACAGCAACGACGACACTGACGTCGAAGACGCATCACGGGCAGGCCCGAGCATGCACGACACGATCGTGGTGCTGGGCAGTCTCCTCGGGCCCGGCACGAGCCACCGCGGCGCCGAGGGCGATACCGGCGCACACAAGGTGGCCGGCGTGGGTTTGGTCGGCGGACGCGGGGACGACGGTCGCCGTCGGCATCGTGGCGGTGTCCGGGTGGAGCCGCCGCAGCCGCGCTTCTCCGACCTGCCCGACCTGTTGACCGAGGCCCGGTCGTCGGGCATGAAGATCGACGTGTGGGTGGCGCCGCGCTCGGTGCCCTCCGAGGAACTGGAGCGGACGGCCTATCGCGTGGTGCAGGAGGGGCTGACCAACGCGCGGAAACACGCCCCCGGCGGCGACGTCGAGGTGCGACTGGACGGTGGGGGCGATCGCGACCTGCGCATCCTGGTCACCAATTCGCTGCTTCACGAGCCCGGCGGCGACGAAGTGCCCGGGTCCGGCACAGGCCTGACCGGGGTCGGCGAGCGGGTGGCGCTCGCCGGGGGGCGAGTGGAGTACGGCGCCGAGGACGGCCGGTTCCGGTTGGAGGCCTGGCTGCCGTGCAACCAGTGATTCAGCGTCCGGTGCGGCTCCTGCTGGTTGACGACGACTCGATGGTCCGGACCGGGTTGCGGCTGCTCTTCGGCGGGGACAGTGGCTGCGTCGTGGTCGGTGAGGCGGGCGACGGCGACGAGGCGGTCACGGCGGTGCGAGCGCATTGGCCCGACGTGGTGCTGATGGACATCCGGATGCCGCGGGTCGACGGGGTGGAGGCGACCCGGCGGATCCGGCGCCTGCCCCACCCGCCCGAGGTGGTCATGCTGACGACCTTCGACGTGGACGAGCTCGTGGTGGAGTCGATCAGGAACGGGGCCTGCGGGTTCCTGCTCAAGGACACGCCGCCGCGGGAGATCATGGCCGCGGTCCGGGCGGCGGCGCGGGGCGAATGTGCGATTTCGGGCCGGATGCTGCGGCCGATCGTCGACCTGGTCGCGAGCACTGCCGAAGGGTCACGGCGGTCTCAGGCGATCAAGCGGTTGGACACGCTCACCGATCGGGAGCGGGAGGTGGCAGTCGGGCTGGGCCGGGGCTGGTCCAACGCGGAGATCGGCGCCGAGCTGGGCATGGGGGTGTCGACGGTGAAAGGGCACGTCTCGCGCGTGCTCGGCAAGCTGCTGCTCAACAACCGCGCGCAGGCCGCCGTGCTGATGCACGAGGCGGGCCTGGTCTGACCGCCGGGGGACGTGCCGAGCGCCCGGCACAGGGCCGGGCGCTCGCCGATGCGGTTCAGGAGGCGGACACCCCCGCGGCCTTGCCCTCGTGGAGGGTGATGTTGCGGCCGTCGCCCGGGTCGAACAGGTGGATCTTGTTGAGGTTCATCCAGATGCGGGCCTCGCCGCCGTCCCGTACGCGGGACTCGGCCGACAGGCGAGTGACCAGGTTGTCCTGCGGCGGCAGGTCGGCCCCGCCGGCGTCGGCGGCCAGGTCCTCCAGGTCGGCGGCGACCGCGTGTTCCCCCTCGACGGTCAGGTAGACGTACTTGTCCGAGCCCATCGACTCGACCAGGTCGACCGGGGCGGTGAACTCGAAACCCTTCTCCCGCTGGTGCTCCTCGATCAGGTTGGCGTCCTCGAAGTGCTCCGGCCGGATCCCCACGATCAGCTGCCGGGGAGCGTCCGCCCCGCTCAGTCCCTGCCGCAGCCGGTCACCCAGCGGCAGGTCGCCCAGCGGCGTACGCAGAAGCGACTCCTCGACCGTGGCGGGCAGGAAGTTCATCGACGGCGAGCCGATGAACCCCGCCACGAACAGGTTCACCGGGTTGTCGTACAGGGTTTGCGGGTCCCCGACCTGCTGGATGTAGCCGCCCCGCATCACCACGACCCGGTCGCCCAGGGTCATCGCCTCGGTCTGGTCGTGGGTCACGTACACCGTGGTCGTGTTGAGTTGCTTCTGCAGCCGCGACACCTGCGTGCGCATCTGCACCCGCAGCTTGGCGTCGAGGTTCGACAACGGCTCGTCCATGAGGAACGCCTTCGGTGACCGCACGATCGCCCGGCCCATCGCGACCCGCTGACGCTGACCGCCCGACAGGTTGGCCGGCTTGCGGTCCAGGTACTCGGTCAGCTCGAGAACCCGGGCCGCCTCGGCCACCTTCTCCTTGATAACCGATTTGTCCAACTTGGCGAGACGCAGGGGGAAAGCCATGTTCTCGCCCACGGTCATGTTCGGGTAGAGCGCGTACGACTGGAACACCATCGCGATGTCCCTGTCCTTGGGCGCCTTGTCGTTGACCCGCTCCCCGCGATCCGCAGCTCGCCCGACGAGATGTCCTCGAGCCCCGCGATCATGTTGAGGGTGGTCGACTTCCCGCAGCCCGAGGGCCCGACCAGGATGATGAACTCGCCGTCGGCGATCTCCAGGTCGACCGCGTGCACCGCCGTGGTCCCGTCCGGGTATTTCTTGGTCACCTTGTCGAGAACAATGTCAGCCATCGTTACCTAACCCTTCACGGCGCCGGACGTGAGGCCCGCGACGATGCGCCTCTGGAAGAACAGCACGAACAGGATGATCGGGATCGTGATCGTCACGGCTGCCGCCGAGATGGCCCCGGTGGGGTCCTCGAACTGCGAGGCGCCGGTGAAGAACGACAGCGCCACCGGAACCGTGCGGGACCGCTCGGTCGAGGTCAGCGAGATGGCGAACAGGAAGTCGTTCCAGCAGAAGATGAAGACCAGGATGGCCGTGGTGAAGACTCCGGGCGCGGCCAGCGGCGCGATCACCTTGCGGAACGCCTCGCCCTGGGTCGCGCCGTCCATCTTGGCGGCTTTTTCCAGGTCCCACGGGATCTGCTTGAAGAACGCCGACAGCGTGTAGATCGCCAGCGGCAGGGCGAACGTGATGTACGGCAGGATCAGGCCCAGCCAGGTGTCGAAGATCCCCAGGTTGCGTTCGATGTTGAACAGCGGGGACACGAGCGAGACCTGCGGGAACATCGCGATGAGCAGCGAGACGCCGACGAGCGCCTTCTTGCCGGGGAAGTCGAGCCGGCTGATCGCGTACGCGGCCATGGTGCCGAGGACGACGGCGATCGTGGTGGAGATCAGCGCGATCCCGATCGAGTTGATCAGGGCCCGGACGAACTGGTCGGTCTGGAAGATCAGCTTGTAGTTGTCGAACGTCCACTCGCGCGGGATGAAGTTGCCGTCGGTGAGCGTCGCGGTCGTCTTGAACGACAACGAGACGATCCACAGCACGGGGATCAGCGCGAAGACGACGACGACCGCGTCGAGCAGACCCCATTTGACCTTGGCGGAGGTGGTCTCGGCCGCCATCAGCGCCTCCCCTCGTCGGTGCTGCCGGGTGCCGCCGTGCCGAAGAGCTTGACGAAGATGAACGCGATGATCGCCACGGTGACGAAGATGAGCACCGACATCGTCGAGCCGATGCCGAGGTTGAGACCCTTCATCAGGTTGTTGTAGGCGATCATCGAGACCGACGACGTCTCGTTGGCCCCGGCCGTGAGCACGTAGATGTTGTCGAAGACGCGGAACGCGTCGAGCGTGCGGAACAGCAGCGCGACCAGGATGGCCGGCTTCATCACCGGCAGCATCACCTTGGTGAACCGCTGCCACCAGGAGGCGCCGTCCATCGACGCGGCTTTGAGCAGGTCGTCCGGCACCAGCGCCAGCCCGGCCATCAGCAGCAGGGCCATGAACGGCGTGGTCTTCCAGATCTCGGCGAGGATGATGATGGCCAGGGCGCTGGCTCGTTCGGTCAGCGGCGCCCCGTCCGGCGAGACCAGGTTGGCCAGGTAACCCGTGCCCGGCGTCCAGGCGTAGCGCCAGCTGAACGCGGCGACCACGGTGACGATCCCGTACGGGATGAGAGCGCTGGTCCGCACGAGACCGCGCCCGATGATCGTCCGGTGCATGATCAGCGCCAGGCCCATGCCGAGCACCAGCTCCACGGCGACCGAGATGACCGTGATCAGCATGGTGACGCCGAACGCGGTCCACCAGTACTCGTTGCTCAGCACCGTGGCGTAGTTGGCCAGCCCGATGAACTCGCGGTTCTCCGGGAACTTGAGGTCGTAACGCTGCAGCGACAGCCAGATCGAGTACAGGATCGGGTACGCGGTCACGGCCACCATGACGAACGCCGCGGGCGCGCAGAGCAGCCAGCCGAGCCGGCGTTCCTGCCTCTTGCCCTCGCTCAGCCCTTTCTGTGGCGACGGAGCCGCGGTTTCCGCAGAGGCGGTCTTCTGACGGGAAGCGACGCTCACGGCAGCACTCCCTTCGAGTCGATGGCGGCCTGGATCGACTCACGGAGCGAGTCCGCGGTCTGCCGCGGCTGGATGGAGGCCGGCGGGGACAGCTCGGCCGACACCACGGTCGACAGGTTCTGGTACGCCGGGGTCCGTGGCCGCGGCGCCGACGTCTTGAGCTCGTCGAGCAGCACGTCCTTCATCGGGTAGGCCTCGTTCATCGACGGGTCGTTGTAGACCGACTCGATGGACGGCGCCTGGCCCGACTTGGTGGCCAGGAACAGCTGGCTCTCCGGCCCCCGCAGGCAGCGGATCGCCTCGAAGGCCAGGTCCGGGTGTTTGCTGTAGGCGCTGACGGCCAGCTCGGACCCGCCGATGGTGGTCCTGCTCGGCTTGTCCGCGTCGATCGCCGGATAGCGGGCCCAGCCGACGTTCTTGGCCAGGTCGGGGGCCTCCTGCACCATCGACGCCCAGACGAACGGCCAGTTGAGCTGGAACGCGCCGCCGCCGGACTGGAACGCGCGGCGGACGTCGTCCTCGACCGCGTTCGAGAACGACGGGCTGGTCACACCAGCGGTCGCGAACGTCTTGAGCGTCTCCAGCGCCCGCACGGCGCCCTCGTCCATCACGGCCTTCTTACCGTCCTCGTCGACCACGTTGCCGTCGACGCTGGCGACCAGGCTGTTGTAGAGCACGACCAGGCCCTCGTACTGGGCGCCCATGGTCATCACCTGGTAGGTCTTGCCCTCGGCCTTGAGCTGCTGGGACATCTTGATCATTTCGTCCCAGGTCTTCGGCGGGTTCGGCACCAGGTCCTTGCGGTACCAGAGCAGCTGCACGTTGGTGTTGTTGGGCGCCGCGAACAGCTTGTCCTCGTACTGGGCGGCGGCGACCGCGGGTTCCAGCGTCTCGCTCTCCACCTCGTTCTTGAGTTCCCCGGTGACCTCCCGGATCCAGTCCGCGCTGGCGAACTCCTGGGTCCAGGTCACGTCCATGCCGAGGATGTCCATGCTGTCGTCCTTGGCCGCGAGCCGGCGGACCATCTGCACCCGCTGGTCGTCGGCCTGCCGCGGCAGGACCTGGTACGAGATCTTGTACTTGCCCGCCGCCTCCTGGTTGCACCGGTCGACGACGCTCTGCATGTTCTCGACGGGCGAGTTGTAGAAGTTGAGGACGGGCACTCCCCCGTCATCGGATCCGCAGGCTGCCAACGGTGCCGTCAGGGCGATCGCGGCCCCCGCCGCAAGTGCCCGGACGCGCAGGGTGCGCCTCTGCGGATGTTGGTCGTTTGTCGCCATTGACCCTCCATCCGGCCGGAAACGCGTCGAGTGATCGGGATCACTCGACGGCCATGGTTGTCCTGCCCCAGGCGGTGCGGAAACAAACCAGTAATGCATCCGGAACGCGGACGGAGGGCGCGCGTTTAACCCCGTGACGCGGATGGGTACCCGCGTCACGCCGATCTACATAGGGGGATGACATGGCCGAGCCGCAGGTCACGCTGGATCCGCGCACGCTCAACGTGGTCGAGCAGAAGCTGCGCGGGCCGCTGGAGGATCAATTGACCTCAGCGCTGCAGGCCGCCACCGACAAGATCCGGCACTCGTACGCCGGGGAGAGCGTCGACGAGGTGACCGAGCAGCTGTTCGAGCGCACCAAGGCCGGGCTGCACCCGGACATCGCCGCCGGCTTCCACCCCGATCACGCCCAGTTGCGTCGCGTGGCCGAGGCCATCGTCACAGGTCACTGACGATCGCCCGGATCGTGTCCATCGCCTTGAGGCGGTCGGCGCCCTCACCGAGGCCACGATCCGGGAGGATCAGCTCATCAAGACCGTCGCATCGCCTCACCCTGCCAGTCAGGGCCGCAACGCCGCCAGCACATGATCGGCCAGCGCGTCGGCGTACTCCGCGTCCAGCGGGCCGTTGCGCAGTTGCCACCGATGGAAGACCGGCCCGAACATCAGCTCAACGGCAAGGTCAAGATCTGCCCCCGTACGGATCTGACCCTGCTCACGGGCGGCGGCAAGGCGATCCCGTACGGCGTGCAACTGCGGCCGCAGCAAGCGATCACGTACCTGTTCGGCGAGGTCGTCGTCGGTGAGCATCTCGACGGTCAGCGCCCGCGTCGTCGCCGAGAGCCGGGGGTCGCCGAACTCGGCCACCGTGGCGCGCACGACCTGGCGCAGGTCGGCCTCGAGGTCGCCGCTGTCCGGCAGCGCCATGGGCATCGCCTGCTCGGCCAGCGCCTCCAGCACCACCTCGCCCTTGCGCCGCCACCAGCGATAGATCGTCTGCTTGCCGACGCCGGCGCGGGCGGCGATGGCCTCGATCGTCACCTTGGCGTAGTCGGTCTCGGCCAGCAGGGCCAGCGTCGCGTCGAGGATCGCGCGGCGGGACTGTTCGTTACGGCGGGCGGCAGCGGGCACGGGGTCGATCCTATCGCACGCGAGACGAGACGTCTCGTCTTGACACCCAGGCGAGACGATACGTAGCGTCTCGCTCATGGCTCATATCGCGATGGTCAGCATCCCGTTCCACGGTCACGTCAACCCGAGCGCCGAGGTCATCCGGGCACTGGTCGCCCGCGGCCACCGCGTCACCTACGCCAACGACCCCCGCTTCGCGTCCGCGGTCGCCGCCATGGGGGCCGAACTCAAGCCGTACGCCTCGAAACTGCCTGCCAACGACGACGACTGGGCCGGGGATGCGATCGACCAGCTCACGCTCTTCCTCGACGACGCGATCGCGATGCTGCCGCAACTGCGCGACGCGTACGCCACCGACCGCCCCGACCTGTTCCTCTACGACATCGCCGGCGCGCCCGCCCGCCTGCTGGGCGAGCAGTGGGGCATCCCCGCCGTCCAGCTCTCCCCCACGTACGTGGCCTGGGAGGGCTACGAGCAGGAGATGGCCCCGATGATCGACCAGATGCGGGCCGACCCGCGCGGGGCCGCCTACTACGACCGGTTCGCGGCGTGGCTCGCCTCGGAGAACTCGTCCGCGAGGGACAGCCTGTCGTTCCAGGGCCGCCCGAGCCGTGGCCTGGTGCTCATCCCCCGCGCCCTGCAGCCCGGCGCCGACCGTGTCGACCCGGCCGTCTTCGACTTCGTCGGCCCCGTCCTCGGCGACCGGGGCTCATGGTCGCGCCCCGCCGGCGCCGAGAAGGTCCTGCTCGTCTCGCTGGGCTCCGCCTTCACCAACCACCCTGCCTTCTACCGCCGCTGCGTCGAGGCCTTCGGCGCCCTGCCCGGCTGGCACACCGTCCTGCAGATCGGCGACCGCGTCGACCCCGTCGCGCTGGGCGACGTGCCCACCTCGATCGAGGTGCACTCCTGGGTCCCCCAGCTGGCCGTCCTCGAGCAGGCCGACGCCTTCCTGACCCACGCCGGCATGGGCGGCGCGAGCGAGGGCCTCTACTGCGGGGTCCCCATGATCGCCGCCCCGCAGGCCGCCGACCAGTTCACCAACGCCGACCAGCTGACCGCCCTGGGCGTGGCCCACAGAATCGACCTCGAAACCGCAACCCCGGCCGAGCTCCGCGACCACCTGCTGGCCCTGACCACCGACACCGCCGTCCAGGCCCGCTGCGCCGCCCTCAAGCAGCAACTCCACACCGAGGGCGGCGCGCACCGAGCAGCCGACCTCATCGAAAAGATGCTGTGACGGTGCTTACTGACGACGCCGCAGCGGCGCCGGTGGATCGGGGAAGATCACTGCTCGGCGCGGCGCAACCTGCCGGCGGCGGCGAGCTCGGTGATGACGGCGTTCAGCTCGCCGATCTCCTCGTCGCTGTTGGCCGCGGTGATCTGGGCCCGGAAGCCGACCTGGCCGCGGGGAACCAGGGGGTACGCGGCCAGCGTGACGTAGATGCCGCGGTCCCACAGCAGCCGGCCGACGACGTCGATGTCCTCACCCTCGGCCAGCGGCAGCTCGATCACCGGCGTGCTGCCGGTGTTCGGGGTGAAGACGCCCAGGCCGCGGACGTGGTCGAGCACCGTCATGGTCTTGCGGTACAGGTCGGCCCGGATGTCGTCGCCGCGCTTCTCGTTGAGGTCGAGACCGGCGTTGACGGTGGCCAGCGACGCGGTCGGGGCGGGGCCCGAGTACAGGTACGGCGGGGCCGAGACCTTGAGGTGGTTCTTGAGCCAGGTCGGCAGGGCCAGGAAGGCCAGCAGCGACGAGTACGACTTGGAGAAGCCGCCCACGAGCACGACGTTGTCGTACGTCTCGCCCGAGTACTTGACGATCGCGTTGCCCTTGAGGCCGTACGGGCTCTTCTCGTGGGCGGCCCGCTCGCCGATCACGCCGAAGCCGTGCGCGTCGTCGACGTAGAGCAGGGCGCCGTACTCGCGGGCCACGGCGGCGAACGCCTTCAGGTCGGGCGCGTTGCCGGTCATGCTGTTGACGCCGTCCATCGCCACGACCTTCTGCACCCCGGCCGGGGCCGCCTTGAGCAGCTCCCGCAGGTGCTCGTGGTCGTTGGCGCGGAACCGCTGCACGGTGGCGCCGAGCCCACGGGCGTACACGGAACCGTCGTAGATCGTCTTGTGGGCCTGCGCGTCGAGGAAGATCACGCCCTTGCCCGCCAGGATCGGCAGCACCGACATGTGGATGTGCGTGATGGTCGGCAGGACCAGGGTGTCGGGGGCGTCGAGCAGGGCGGTCAGCCTCTCCTCGATCTGGGGGTAGAGGGCGGGGTTGCCGAGCAGGCGCGACCAGCTCGGGTGGGTGCCCCAGCGCGCGACCTCGGGGGCGATCGCGTCCATGATCTCGGGCTCCAGGTCGAAGCCGAGGTAGTTGCAGGACGCGAAGTCGGCCAGCCAGTGGTCGCCGACCCGGATACGACGGCCCTTGATCTCTTCGATCGTGGCGTCGTACATCGGGTTGCCGCCGCGCAGCCGCTCGAGGTCGGCCCACCGTCCGTCACGCTGGACGAACTGGAGGCCGTCACCGGCGAGGGAAGCGTCGTTCATGGTTTTCCTTTCGGGGGCGTTACCGGGGTGATGGCAGGAACGTTCAGTGCGAGAGCGCGGCGTGCCGGTTGTGCAGGTAGACCTGGAACTCGTCCGAGGTGATCGGCTTGGAGAACAGGTAGCCCTGCCCGTACGAGCAGCCCATCTCCTGGAGGGCGGCGCGGTGCCCGTCGAGCTCGATGCCCTCGGCCACGACGGCCAGGTCGAGCGTGCGGGCCAGGTTGACGATGGTCTCGACCAGCGCCATCTGCTGCCGGCTGTCGAGGATGTCGTCGATGAACGACTTGTCGATCTTGAGGACGTCGACCGGCATCTGGCTCAGGTAGCTCAGCGAGGAGTAGCCGGTGCCGAAGTCGTCGATGGCGATCCGGACGCCCATCGAACGTAGCTCGCCGAGGTCGCGCCACACCTGGTCGGCGTCGTGCAGCACCAGGCTCTCGGTGACCTCCAGCAGCAGCCACTCGGGCCGCGCGCCGGTCCCGGCGAGCACCGCGCGCACCTCGTCGACGAACCCGGGCGTACGGAACTGCCGGGCCGAGACGTTCACGCTGACGTACCGCATGTTGCCGCCGGCCTCGGTGTGCCGCCACTCGGCGAAGGTGCGCAACGCCTCACGAAGCACCCAGCCGCCGATCGCGACGACCGAGCCGTTCTCCTCGGAGAGCTCGATGAACTCGTTCGGGCCGAGCAGGCCGCGGGCCGGGTGCTGCCAGCGCACGAGCGCCTCCAGCCCGGCCACCTCACCGGTCGGCAGGTCGACGATCGGCTGGAACCGCAGGCGCATCTGCCCGCCCTCGACGGCCTCGTTGAGCGCCGAGCGCATCTCGAGCCGGCGCATCATCGCCTCGTGCATCTGGTCCCGGTACCGCTGCCAGGTGTTCTTGCCCTCGGTTTTGGCCCCGTACATCGCCACGTCCGCGCGGCGCAGCAGCTCGCTGATCCCGGTCGCCTCGGCGCTGGTCGCGAGGCCGACGCTGGCGGCGCCGTTGACCAGGTGAGTGGCGCCGGTGGCGTCGGTGACCTCGATCGGCTGGGCCAGCACGGCCACGATCAGCTCGGCGACCCGCTCCGCCTCGTCGCTGCCGCCGACGTGGTCGATGAGCACGGCGAACTCGTCGCCGCCGGTGCGGGCCACGGTGTTCAGCGGCCCGACGGCCTCACTGATCCGCCGGCCGGCGACGGTCAGCAACTGGTCGCCGGCGGCGTGCCCGAGGGAGTCGTTGACCTCCTTGAAGTCGTCGAGGTCGACGAAGAGGACGGCCACCTCGTGCCCGCGCTCGGCGGCGTACGTGGCCGCGTGCTCGAGCCGGTTCTGGAACAGGGCGCGGTTGGCCAGGCCGGTCAGCGCGTCGTGGTACGCCTGGTGGGCCAGGTCGCTCTCGAGGCGGCGCCGCTCGGTGACGTCGCGGATCGTGACGACCAGGCCGTCCACCGCCGGGTCGTCGCGCAGGTCGCGGCAGGTGCACTCGACCTGCAGCAGCAGGTCGTCGCCGGAGATCGCGGTCAGGTCGACGCCGTCGCGGGAGCCCCGGCCGTCGCGCACCTGGTCGAGCAGGGAACGCAGCTCGGCGTGGTCGGTGGCGGCGATGAGCCGCGACAACGGCAGGCCGGCCAGGTCCGTACGGCCGAACACGGGCAGGGCGGAGGGGCTGGCGTACCGGATGGTCTCGTCGTCGCCGACGATCAGGATCACGTCGGAGGCGCTCTGGATCAGCGCGCGGAAGTAGTCCTCGCTGCTGCGCCGGTTCACCTCGTCGGTCAGGTTGATGCGCTCGACGGCCATGGTGCCCTGCGCCATCAGCGCTTCGAACAGCGGCTCGACCACGGTCAGCAGCCCTTCGTCACCGGCCAGGTAGACCTGGTGGTGGCGGGACGGGCCGTCGGCGGTGCGGCCCGCCGCGATCGACTCGGCCCGCAGTGCCTGGTCGAAGCCGCCCAGCTCGGCGCGGACCGCTTCGGGCAGGTCGGCGACCCGGACCCGGCCGGTGGACATCACGCCGGTCGGCATGCCCGGGTCGGCGTCGACGCCGAGCATGTGGAATCGGTAGTCCTCGCCGGCCGGCACGATGTCGGCGATGGCACGGCGCAGGGCTGCGCCGGCCTCCAGGACACTGCGGGCCGCCACCAGGTCGGCGCCGGTGAGGCGCAGGGTGCGCTCCCGGGCCGCGGTCTCGCGCTGCGACTGCATCAAACCGGCGACACGGGCGATGACCAGCAGGAACATGACGCCGGAGGCGGTAGCGATCATCAGGGCGTCCTTGACCTCGCCGGCCAGGTGCTCGATGAACAGGACGGCCGGGGCGATCAGCGCGGCGGCCGACATCAGGGCCAGGCGGCCGCCGGCGGGAACCTGGGCGGCGCGCTCGGTGTGGGTCAGGTCGCGCATGGACGGGTGCAGGGCCGACATCGCGATGGCGGTGTAGAACAGCACCCAGCCGGCGTCGACCGGGCCGCCCACCTCCCAGCTGCCGGCGAGCTGCCGCAGGCCGTAGAGCACATCGGTGATCAGCAGGCTCGTACCGCCGACGACCAGGACGGTCAGCGCGACCGGCTTGCGGCCGCCCGCGGTCAGCAGGCGCGCGAACATGGCCAGCGCCAGCACGTCACCGAGCGGGTAGCCGACCGAGACCGCCTTCTCGAGGAACGTCAGGTCGGTGTCGTGCACGTACGGCGAGATCAGGAAGACCCAGAAGAGCAGGCCCAGACCGGCCGTGGGCACCAGCGCGTCGAGCAGGGCGGCGCGGTTGCCGGTGCCCGAACGGGCGCGGATGAAGATCAGCAGCGCGCCGGCCAGCATCGGGTAGACGAGCAGATAGAACAGGTCGGCCGGCGACGGGAACGGGTTCGCCATGCCGAGGAAGTCGGTCTGGATGTTGAAGGTGGTGTCGCCCAGGGTGAAGCTGGCGACCACGGCCGACAACAGGTACCAGGGCAGCCGCCGCGACGGCTGGTGCACCCGGATGCCGACCAGCACCATGGCCGCGGCCGAGAAGCCGATCGTGGCCCACGTGTACATGGCGTACTGCGGCAAGGCGTAGAAGACGACGGTGAGGGCGACGACCCAGGCGCCGAAGCACACCTGTAAGCGCTTGGCCGGCATTCGTGCTCCGATCCGTCCGCGGGTTTCGGTTGAGCCCCACTGATCGGCATCCGGTCACGCTTGTTGAGGGGCGAGCGTCAGCTCATCCGCTGCATCAGGGTGCGAACGCGGCGCAGGTCACGGCGCCGGCGCTCGATAGTGGTGGCGATCACCACCAGCAGCAGGCCGGCCACGGCGAGCGGGATCCACCGCGGGATCAGGTCCCAGAACTGGGCCAGCTCGTGCAGGGCCAGCACGACCAGGACACCGCCGCCGACCAGCACGGGCGCCCGCAGCTTGAACACCGCCCCGGCCACCACGACCGCCACTGCCGCCACACCGAGCAGCAGGCGCCGCAGGTGCTGGCCGTCGCCCGCGAGCACCGAGGCGAGGCTGGGCAGCAGGGCCGCGACCAGCGCGGGACCGTAGGCGACCCAGCTCGACCGGCCCCGGCCGAACAGCACACCCGCCAGCAGGGCGACGGCGGCGGCCGGAACCGTGTACGCCTCCAACGTGGTGACGCCGTTGCCGGCCGCCACGAGGACGCCGGCGGCCACCTCGGACGCCACCGCCGCCAGCAGGTAACCGCGCTGCCGCGCCCGGATCGCGAGCACCAGGCCCCACAGCGCGAACACGATGGCGGCCCGTTCGGGGCCCGCGCCGGCGCCGGTTGCCGCCAGCACCAAGGCGATGGCCGCACCGGTGTGCGCGGCGACCTCGGCGGCCGGCCTGCGCAGCGCGGTGACCAGGGCCGAGACGGCCAGGACGGCGAACATCTGCGGGAGGTGGTCCGTGGTGAACGCGGCCACGCCGGACCAGGCCGCGGCGGGCACGGCGAGCAGGCCCACCAGCAGGCTCCCGGTGTGCAACGGGTCGCGGGCCGAGTCGCGGGTCAGGGTCGCGGTGGCGCACCCCAGCACGGCGACGGCCGCGAACACGCCGGCGGCCACCCCCGGCTCGGGCAGACCGGTCGCGACCGCGTGCGCCCCGAGCGGAAGCGCGACGAACACCGCGGCCCGGTTGAACCGCACCGCCACCCCCAGACTCACCGCCACCAGCACCAGCTCGACGATCGGGGTGCCCCACCACGGCAGCTGCAGGCCGGTGACGGCGATCAGTGCCACCGCGATCAGGCTCACGAGGACCCGCCGGCCCGCCGGCACCAGCGCCACCGCGGCCGCGCCGAGCAGGGCCAGCGCGACCGGCAGCACCCAGCCGGCACGGGCCGGGTTCTCGTCGAAGTGCGCGACCAGCAGCGTCCGGAACGCCTCCACCATGGCCCAGCCGAAGGCGAACGCGGCCGGAGGCAGAACCGTGGCCGCGGCCCCGATCCGGGCGCCCACGCCGGCCCGCGGCACGGTCACGACCAGCACGGCGATCACCAGCAGCACCAGGGCCACCTCGGCCAGCGTGTTCCCGCCGCCCGGGGTGAGCAGCACGGTCACCCGCCCCGCGGCGATCGCCGTCGCCACCACCAGCAAGCCGTCCGCGACCTGACGGGCGACCGGCGCGGAGGCGACCAGCGCGCCCGCCAGCACCACGAGCGCGGCGGTCACCAACGCCGCGCCGCCGCCCGCGGCCCGGCCGGGGCTCGTCGTGTCGAAGAGGGCGACCAGCGCGGAGCCGGCGGCGGCGAGGGCGGCCAGGCTGCCCGCCAGCACAGCGGCGAAACCGAGGCCGCCGCGCCGGACGGCCAGGACGGCCACGTTGAGGGCGCCCACCGCGGCGAACGCGAAGCCCCACACCGCCGGGCCGGGCTCGGCCGCGGCCACCAGCAGCGGGATCACCGGCTGGGCCGCCACGAGCGCGGCGAAGCGGGGACCGGCCAGGCCGGTGAGGTGCTCGTAGCCGACCGCCACGGCGGCGGTGACGGCGCAGACCGCGCCCGCGTAACCCCAGGCGGAGCCGTCGGCCACGCCGAACAGGTTGACGTGCCAGGCGGCATACCCGTCGAGCAGCATCAGCAGCAACCCGATGGCGGCGAAGGTCTCGGCGGTGGCCGTCAGACGCCGGCGCAGCGCCACGAACGGCACGACGAGCGCGGCGCCGGTGACCACGGCCAGCACGACGGCACGGCCCCCGACACCGAACTGATCCCAGGCGACGGCGGTGAAGACGATCGCGGCCACCGCGAGCAGCAGCCCGCCGATCAGGAAGAGCGCGGTCTGGACAAGCCGGTTCGAAGCCTCCCCGGCCGGGGCCGGGGCCGGTTGCCGTTGCTGGATGCGCGCAGCGGCGGCCTGCCTCCGGCTCCACACCTGAGCGAGCGTCGCCTCCAGCCCGGCCACGGCTCGCCGGGCCTCGAACAGCCGCCGGTTGAGCTCGGCGATCTCGGCGTCGGCCCGCACCACCTCGATGGCGTCCGGGTCGGGGCCACGCCCGCAGGACGGGCAGCCGCTCTCCGGCGAGGCCGGGGTTCCGCACTGCGGGCAGGGGTACGTCATGCCGTCGATCCTTGTCGCCCGGCCGTCGTGCCGGGTGAGCACGCGTACTCAACCGGGCTGAGCACCTTGACGCGAGTGGTCGTACTGCTCGGCAATGATCGAGACCAACGCACTGACGAAGAGGTTCGGCAAGGTCGACGCCGTACGGGATGTGACCTTCACGGCCGCACCCGGGCGCGTGACCGGCTTCCTCGGCATGAACGGCTCGGGCAAGACCACCACGCTGCGGATGCTGCTCGGGCTCACCCGGCCCACCTCGGGCAGCGCGCTCGTCAACGGGCAGCCGTACAGTGCCCTCAAGGATCCGCTGCGGCAGGTCGGGGTCCGGCTCGCGGCCCCGCTGTCTTTCGAGACCCGGTTGCGCGTACGGGGTCGCGAACCCCACCGGTTGTGGCAGGCCTACGAACAGGCGGGCGCCGTGGTGACGACCGCCGCCGGCGGCAACCCTCGCGGGCTGTTGTTCTTCGCGGGCTGGACGGCGCCGGCGTTGGCTGTCGCCCTGTGGAGCATCCGCCGCGACCTGAGCGATTAGTGACGTAGGCCACCCGACGTCACGGAGGACCCGGCTGGTTCCGTCCCGCGGGCATGACTGACATCGTTGTTCTCGGGGCCGGTTACGCCGGTCTGGCCGCCGCCACCAACCTGGCCGGCCGCACCCGCCACCGCGGCGACCTGCACATCACCCTCGTCAACGCCTCCTACCGCTTCACCGAGCGCCTCCGCCTGCACTCCACCGCCGCCGGCCACTCCACCGCCGACTTCGACCTGCGCGAGGTCGCGGCGAAGGCAGGCGTCACCTTCGTCCAGGGCTGGGTCACCGCCGCCGGTACCGTCCGCGTCGACGACGATCGCACCCTGAGCTTCGACACCCTCATCTGGGCCCTGGGCAGCACAGCCGACACCTCCGACGTCCCTGGCGCCGCCGAGAACGCGTACACCCTCGACAGCTTCGCCGACGCCGAGGCTCTGGCCGCCCGGCTGAGGGAGATGCGAACCGGCGCCGTCCTGGTCTGCGGCACGGGCCTGACCGGGGTCGAGACGGCCGCCGAGATCGCCGAGCGCTACCCGGACCTCACCGTCACCCTCCGGGGCCGTGAGGAGCCGGGCGCCACGCTCACCCCCAAGGCCCGGTCCTACCTCATGGCCGTTCTGACCCGTTTACGCGTACGGGTGGAAAGCGGCGCCGAAATCAGCAAGCTGCTCCCCGGCACCGCCGACGTGGTGGTGTGGACGGCCGGCACCAGGGTCTCGCCTCTCGCCGCCGAGGCGGGGATGACGGTCGACGAGCGCGGCCGCATCGTCACCCGCCCCTCCCTGCGCTCGGTCTCGCACCCGCACGTGTACGCCGTCGGGGACGCTGCCGCCGTCCGGCAGCGCTACGGGATCATGCACGGCACGTGCCAGAGCGGGATGCCGACCGGGGTGCACGCCGCCGTGTCGATCGCCCGCGAGCTGGCCGGGCGGGAACCGCGGCCGTTCCGGTTCGGTTACTACCACGCGCCGATCAGCCTGGGCCGCCGTGACGCCGTGGTGCAGTTCACGCGCCCCGACGACAGCCCGCGCCGGGCCTTCCTGACCGGTCGCGCCGCCGTCTGGTACAAGGAGACGGTGACCGCCTCACCGTGGCCGACCTTCACCCGCATGGTCGAACATCCGGGTTCGGCGTCGTGGTGGCCGCGCGGGGGCCGGTTCACGCGATGACCGTCTTCGATCAGCATCAGCGGCTGCTGTTCTCGATCGCCTACCGCATTCTCGGCTCGGCCACCGACGCCGAGGACGCGGTGCAGGAGGCTTGGCTGAAATGGTCGGCGGCCGATCGTTCACAAGTTGCCGACCCCAAGGCGTACCTGGCCCGCATCGTCACCCATCAGGCGCTCGACCAACTGCGGGCGGCCCGGAGCCGGCGCGAGACCTACGTCGGCCCGTGGCTGCCCGAGCCGGTGCTGACCGCCGACGCCACCGAGCACGACGACGTCTCCACGGCGATGCTGGTGGTGCTCGAGACCCTCGGCCCGATCGAGCGCGCGGTGTTCGTCCTCAAAGAGGTCTTCGATTTCCCGTACGGGGAGATCGCGGCCGCCGTCGACCGGAGTGAGCAGGCCGTACGCCAGGCCGCGCACCGGGCCCGCGAACATGTGCGGGCGCGGCGGCCGCGGTTCCTCACCGACCGCGGCCGGCAGCGAGAGGTCACCGACCGGTTCCTGGCGGCGGCGGCCGGGGGCGACATCAACGGGTTGCTGCAGTTGCTCGCGCCGGATGTCACGTTGTGGACCGACGGCGGCGGCAAGGTCCGTCAGGCGCGCAAACCCGTCTCGGGCGCTCAGCGGGTGGCCGCGTGGATGGCCGGGGTCGCCGGCTCCCCGTACGAGGGAATCGCCCCCGCCGACATGCGAGCCGAGGTGGTGGAGATCAACGGGACAGCGGGTGTGCTGTTCACCGGGGCCGGCCGCGTGATCGCCACGCTGACGTTCGACCTCGGCGAGGACGGGCTGATCCGGGAGATCTACAACGTGGCCAACCCCGACAAACTGCGCGCCGTCACGCGTGGCTGACCCATTCCGACCAGCGCTCGACGGTGATCTCGACGAACGGCCCGGCCGGCGGCGACTCCCGATACCGCGGGTAGCGCTCCTTCAAGGCCTCAAGGGCTTCCCCGTACGCCTCCAGCACGCGCGCCGTCCCGTCGGCGCGCACCCACCACAGCCGGGACCAGTCCGGCTCGTAATGATCGGCGAGCACACTGACCCGGGGGTCGGCCGCGATGTTGGCCAGCCGCTTCAACGCCCGCGACCGTTTCGGTTTCCCGTCCACAGCGAACACGATCCTGTCCCCCAGCAGCGCGAACACGATCGGCACCAGGTGCGGCCCGTCGGGCCCGGCCGTCGCCAGCCGGGCCACTTCGACGGTGGCGAACCGTTCGGCGGGTGTCACCGTCCGGTCAGCTCGCCGATGGCCGCTTCCCATTTCTCCAGGGCCGGTTCGACCCGGCTCCACGGGCCGGACGGCAGCCACGTCGACACCCGGTCGATCCCGGCCCGCTCGCACTGCTCGAGGGCTTTCGGGTCGGCCGGCACGCTCAGCATCTGCACCTGCAGGTAGCGGTCGGCGCGGGCGCGCAGCTCGGTGATCCGCTCGAAGACGTTCTCGTCGCGCCACTGCGGGAACCAGCCGTCGCCGTGGTCGAGGACCCGGTCCAGCACGGTCGGGCCGCCGCCCCCGATCAGGATCGGCGGGTGGGGGCGCTGCGCCGGTTTGGGCCACGACCAGATCCGGTCGAAGTTCACGTACTTGCCGTGGTAGGTGGCCTCGTCGTGCCGCCAGATCTCGCGCATGGCCTGGATGCGCTCGGTCATCACCGGAACCCGTACGCGGGGATCGGTGCCGTGGTTGAGCATCTCCTCGCGGTTCCAGCCCAGGCCGACGCCGAACTCGAACCGCCCGCCGCTGAGGTGGTCGACGCTCGCGACCTCCTTCGCGGTCGTGATCGGGTCGCGCTCGGTGACCAGGCAGACGCCGCTGCCGATGCGCAGCCGGCTGGTCGCCTCGGCCGCCGCGGTCAGCGCCACGAACAGGTCGTACGTGTGCCAGTACTTCTGCGGGAGCTGGGCGCCGCCGGGCCAGGGCGTGTCACGGCTCGCGGGGATGTGCGTGTGCTCGGCGAAGAACAACGCCGAGTGCCCGCGTTCCTCGGCCCGCCGGGCGATCTCGCCGGGCCGCATGCCGTCGTGGGTGGGGAAGTAGCCGACACCGAATTCCATGCACCGATCCTATGAACCTCCCGGCTCCGAACAGCGTGTGACCGGAAAGCGCGGAGGGAGAGCCCCATGATCCTCGCCATCGCCGTCACAGCCGCCCTGCTGGCCGGCTTCCTGACCGGCTTGCTGTGTTTCAAGAAGACCAACCAGTTCTGCGGCCGCTGCGGCGTCACCCGCGTGTGCCCGATCTGCCCGCCGCCGGCCCCTCAGCCCGCCCGGAAGACCAGCGGGTCCCGAATCATGGCCGTCCGCTCCGGCGTCCTCCCCGCGCAGCGGACGATCGGCGTCAGCGGCGGCGCAGGGTGAGGATCAGGTCGACGACCAGGGCTGTCCAGCCGGTCTGGTGCCACGCGCCCAGGCCGGCGCCGTTGTCGCCGTGGAAGTACTCGGGGAAGACGAGCAGGTCTTTCCAGTCGGGGTGGGTCTGCAGGATCGGGTTGGCGCCGTAGATGGGTCGCCGGCCCGTCTCGTCGGGGAGGAAGAGCGCGATGAGCCGGCGGGAGATGTCGTCGGCCACCTCGGCCAGCGGGACCTTGGACTGCGAGCCGGTCGGGTATTCGGCCTTCATGTCGTCGCCGAAGAAGTCGGCGTATTCCCGCAGCGCCTCGATGAGCAGGTAGTTCACCGGCATCCAGACCGGGCCGCGCCAGTTCGAGTTGCCGCCGAACAGGCCGCTCGTCGATTCGGCCGGCTCGTAGCCGACGGTGAAGTCCGAGCCGCCGAGCGAGACCGTGAACGGCTTCTCCAGGTGGCTGCGGGACAGCGTCCTGATGCCGTACGGGGAAAGGAACTCCTCGGGGTCGAGCATGCGCGCCAGGATGCGCAGCAACTGGTCCTGCCCGACCATCGACAGCAGCCGCTGCTGCCGCCCCTCGGGCGAGATCCGCCGCGCGCTGATGACGTCGGCGTACTCGGTCTGCGAGGCCTGCAGCCAGCGCAGCCGGGCGTGCAGCTCGGGCAGCCGGTTGAGGGTGGCGGCGGAGAGCCGGGTGGTGGCCGCCAGCGGCAGCAGGCCGACGATCGAGCGCACCTTGAGCGGGAGCTTGTGACCGTCGGGCAGGCGCAGCTGGTCGTAGAAGAAGCAGTCCTCCTCGTCCCACAGGCCCTGCCGGTACGCGGCCTCGGCGATGTACGCGAAGTGCTCGAAGAACTTCGTCGCCATGTCCTCGTAGGTACGGTCGTGCAGCGCGAGCCGGATCGCCATGTCGAGCAGGTTGAGGGCGTACATGGCCATCCACCCGGTGCCGTCGGACTGTTCGAGCGCCCCGGCCACCGGCAGCGCCGCCGAACGGTCGAACGGTCCCACGTTGTCGAGCCCGAGGAAGCCGCCCTCGAACACGTTGTTGCCGCCGACGTCCTTGCGGTTGACCCACCAGGTGAAGTTGAGCAGCAGCTTGTGCATGACGCGGGCCAGGAAGTCGAAGTCGCGCCCGCCGTCGATCTCGAAGACGCGCAGCGCGGCCCAGGCGTGCACGGGCGGGTTGACGTCGCCGAAGGACCACTCGTACGCGGGGATCTGGCCGTTGGGGTGCATGTACCACTCGCGCAGCAGCAGGATCAGCTGCGACTTGGCGAAGCCGGGGTCGACGCGGGCGATCGACACGCAGTGGAACGCCAGGTCCCACGCCGCGTACCACGGGTACTCCCACGGGTCGGGCATCGAGATGACGTCGAAGCTGTTCATGTGCCACCAGGCGTTGTTGCGCCCGAAACGCCGGCCGGGTGGCGGGGGCGCCGAGCCGGGGTCGCCGGTGAGCCACTGCCGCACGTCGAAGTGGTAGAACTGCTTGCCCCACATCAGCCCGGCGATGCCCTGGCGCGCGACGGCCGCTTCGTCGGGCGAGGCCGCCGCGGGCACCAGATCGGCGAAGAACTCGTCGGCCTCGGCCCGGCGCTCACGCATCACCTGCGCCCAGCCGCCGCCGAGGTCGAGCCGGTCGATCTCGTCCTCGTCCTGGGCGAGCCGCAGCCGGATGGTCCGGCTCTCCCCCGGCGCCAGCGTCAGCAAATAGTGCAGCGAACCCTTGGTGCCGACGTTCTCCGGGTTGATCGTGGGGGCGCCGCCGATCAGGTAGTCGTTGATGCCGTCCTTGGGGTACAGGCTCTTGCCGGGCTGCCCCCACAGCCGCTGCGCGTTGGTCTCGTTGTCGCACAGCAGCGGCGTCGCGTCCGCCTCCCCGGCGAGCACGAGGTGCCCGAGCGTGCGGTGCTGCCCGGCCAGCCGCCCCGGGCTGCCCTCGATGCTGGGGACGGGACGGTTGGGCAGGCCCCACGACCACGTGTTACGGAACCACAACGTCGGCAGCACGTGCAGGCTCGCCGTCTCGGGCCCCCGGTTGGCGACGGTGACGGCGACGCACATGTCACGCGGGGACGCCTTGGCGTAGTCGACGGTGACGGCCCAGAACCGGTCCTCGTCGAAGATGCCGGTGTCGATCAGCTCGTACTCCGACTCCTCGCGGGAGCGGTGCCCGTTGACGCGCACCAGCTGGTCGTACGGGAAAGGCTCCTGAGGGTAGTGGTAGCGCCAGCTCATCCACGAGTGGGTGGGCGTGGAGTCCTGGTACCACCAGTACTCCTTGGCGTCCTCGCCGTGGTTGCCGCCGTCGCCGCCGAGGCCGAACATCCGCTCCTTGAGGATCGGGTCGCGGCCGTTCCACAGGGCCAGCGCGAAGCAGAACGTCTGCCGGTCGTCGCAGATCCCGGCCATGCCGTCGTCGTTCCACCGGTACGCCCGGGAACGCGCGTGGTCGTGCGGGAAGTAGTCCCAGGCGGTGCCGTGTTCGCTGTAGTCCTCCCGGACCGTGCCCCAGGCCCGCTCCGCCACGTAGGGCCCCCAGGCCCGCCACGGCTCCTCCCCCGAGTCCGCCTGCGCAAGCCGGAAGCGCTCCCCCACGCCGTTCCTCACCCCTGGATCATCTCGACGACTCTCAGAGTCTCACTGCCCGTTGTTACAAGTGTTGACACCGGATGATTCTGCACGACAACGGGAGGTCATCGGGTGGCTACTTTCGGCTGCCGGACGTGCGGCCGGCTCGACGACGGGACCGGAGGGCGGCGGCGGGCCCGGCCGAGGTGTTACGGGCCGGCCGTCCGGTGAAGATCGGACAAAAGTATGAGCGGCGGAACTTGCCTGGAATTTGTGGAAAGAAAAACGCTTTTCCCCGCCACTTGCCATCGGCCGGCCTCGACCATTTTCCTGTGCATCGGCTGAGAAACAGAAATGCAAAAGCGAAGGGCGCACCCGATATCGGGTGCGCCCTTCGCTTCAATCAGAGCCGCTCGGCTCAGCGGTGACCCCGCGGGCCCTGCGGGCCGTGGCCGTGACCCTTCGGGCCCTGCGGACCGTGGCCCTGGGGGCCGTGCGGCTTGACGATCGGGCCGTGCCCGTGGCCGCGGACGTACCACTGCGCCTCGAGGGCGACCCAGCCACGCTTCGGGCCACGCTGCACCCGGTCGCAGTCGAAGTCGTGCCACTTCTTGTGGAACTCACCGATCTTGCCGGCCCGGTTGCAGGCCTGCTTGGTGCGGTAGTACCCGACGACCCGCTCCTTGGTCTTGAACTTCGGAGCCTTGGCCTGAGCCTGCGTGGCGTGGCCGGTGGCGGCCGGCGCGGACGGGGTGGCCGACGCCGGGCCGACGCCCATCGTCAGGCCGACACCGAGCGCGATGCCGGTCATGGTCAACATGCGCGTGACCTTGTTCATGACAACGCCTTTCTCTCTGTTCACCGGGCTTTGCCCGATGCAGCAGATATTAGGGAATTCGCGCCATTAATCCGGCACGAAAACACGCCACGAAAGGGTGACTTGTCATCCGGCAAATAATTGATCTTGCAATTGATCGAAATTGTTTCCCTCGATTTGCGACTCGTTCAGCGCCGCGTCGACAGCGGCCGCGAGCGCCGCCGGCAGGCTCGGCAGCCTTTCCCGTACGGGGGTGGGAGGCTCCCGCAGGACGACGGCGACCGGGTCGGCGCCGGCCGGGAAGTCCCGCGGGGTGGCGCCGGTCAGCATCCAGTACAGGCAGGCGGCCAGGGCCCACCGGTCGACCTCGGGACCGGCGTACTTGTAGTCGATCACCTGGCGCCGGGGCATGAAGGCCACGCTGCCGGCGATCGCCCCGGTCGGCGTACGGCCGCTCAGCCCCGCCTGGTCGTACGCCTTGGCCAGGCCGAAGTCGCCCACCTTGAGCCGCCCGTCCGCGGTCAGCAGCAGGTTCTGCGGCTTGATGTCGCGGTGCACCAGCCCGCGCCCGACGGCGGAGGCGCCGTCGGCGTGCACCACCGGGACCTCGGCCGTGTGCGCATGACGCAGGGCGGCCGCCGCCTGACGGGTCAGATCCAAGGCGACGTCCACCCCGTACGGGCCATGGTCGGCGACACTGCCACCGGCGCAGTACTCGGCCACGAAGCCCAGCGGCTCGGCCAGGCTGCGGTGGAAGCGGACGATGTTCGGGTGCCGCAGCGCCGCCGTGCAGTCGAGCTCACGGCGGAACAGTTCGGTGGCCCCGGGGGCGGTCAGGGTCTTCACCGCGACCAGCTCACCGCCGGGCTCGCGGGCCAGGTGCACCACGCCCTGCGCCCCGCGGCCGAGTTCACGCAACAGCGCCAGCCCGCCGATGGCGACCCTGACCAGCACGTACGCGTCACCCAGGCGCAGCTCGTCGCCGTCGTGCAGCGGGCGCTCGCCGTCGGCCCGGACACCGTTGACGTACGTTCCGTTGCGGCTGCCGAGGTCGCGTACGGTGACCTCAGCCGGCCGAATCGTCAACCGGCAGTGACGGCGGGACACACGGCGGCGGTCGTCGGCGACCCGGACGTCGCAGCCCGGGTCACGGCCCAGCACCACGTCGGCCTCGCCGGTGAAGACGTGCCGCGCCCCGCCGGCCGTCAGGGTCACGTCAGCCAACGTCGGCTTCCCAGGCCAGCTCCCAGGCGCGCAGGCCACCCCAGATGTCGACGGTGACCATCATCGTCCCGTCGTCGCTCAGCCCGATGCGGTGCATGCTGTGCCGGTGGCCCTCCATCGTCCGCAGGCACCGCCCGGTGGCCACGTCCCAGATCCCGGCCGTGTCGCTTTCCCCGGCCACGACGGCGAACGTCCCGTCCGGCCCCAGCGCGAACTCGACCGGCGCCTCGGGCAGGGCCAGCCGGCGATGCACCTTCCCGGTGCCGGTTTCCCACACGGTGAGGCTGCTCGCGTCGGGGGTGGCGGCCAGCCGGCGGCCGGCGGTGAAGGCCACATTGGTGCGGCCGCTGATCGACCCCCGCCGGCTGGGGAACTCGAAGCGCTTCCGGCCGCGGGCCGCGTCCAGCCCGGTCAGCCCCGCGAGCTCGTCGACCAGCACCACCTGGCCGTCCGGGGCCGAGTGCAACCGTGCGCCGCCGGGGAACCGCGGCGCCATCGTCCAGTCCGGCCGCCGGGCGTCCGGCCGCCACATCCGGACCTCGCCCGCCCTGTCGAGGCACACCATGCGCGAGCTGTCCGGGCTGAGCGCGACGGCCGTGATCGGGCTGTCGCCGGCGCGGACGGTAACCGGCCGCACCCCGCCGGCCAGGCCCCGCAGGCGCATCGTGCCGGACTCGTCGCCGTACAGGAGGTGTTCGCCCGACGGATCGAGGCCGAAGGCGGTGATCTTGCCGGATTCCCCCGCGATGATCTCGGCGCGGCCGTCGCGGACGTCGAACAGCTGCAGGACGCCACCCCAGGTGTGCGCGACGAGCAGGTTGCCGCCCCGAGCCCAGCACAGCTCCCGGAGGGTGCCGCCCGGACCGCGCTCGCGGGTATGCGTGACCTGCCCCTCGGGGAAGTTCCACAGGTCGACCTCACCGCTCCACCGCCCGGTCGCCAGGATCCGCCCGTGAGGGTGCAGCGCCACCGCCGGCGGCTGGGTGAACAGGCCGCGGCCCTCCAGGTGGTACAGCTCCCAGGCGGCGATCAGACCGGCCCGGCGGCCGTGCGGCAGCAGTGAACGCCACCCCCTCAGCAGCTCGGGATGCCGGCTGTGACCCGGCACGTCGCGGGCCGACCGCAGCAGCGTGGCCGCCGCCGCGAACTGCCCGTCCTCGAAACGGGCACGGGCCTGGTGGAGCAGCGCGTCGAACGACTCCTGGGCCCGGTGCAGCTCGGGCGCGGGGCGGGGGCGCGCGTAACACCAGGGCGCCTGGTAATCGGAGCCCGGCACGGCCCGGAGCACGACGTGGTCGGGCCCGCCGAGCGCGAGCACCCGCCCGTCCGGGCTGATCCCGCCGGCGTCCACCCCGAACAACGGCTCCGGCAGGTCGTCGTCGAGGGTCCGCAGGCTGCGCCCGTCGCGCGGGTCGAGGATCTGGGCCGACCGGCCGTACCCGGCGACCAGCAGGCCCCGGGCGCCCGGCCCCAGCTCCATGACGCTCTGATACAGCAGGCGGTGCGAACCCTCCGCCACCACACGGGCCCGGCGGGCGTCCCACAGCGACAGCGGCCCCTCCTGCCAGGCTGCCACCGCGTAGCGGGCGTCGGCCGACAACGCGACCCGGTCGCCCGGGAAGTGCACCCAGGGCTCGCCGGAGACAAGGATGCCGCGGCTCGGCCCGGCCCACACCGCGACGCACTCGCCGGTGCTCACCCGCCAGTGCCGCACGGTTCCGTCGCCCTCGAACTCGTCGAACGAACCGGACAGCACCCGGCGGCCCGTCCGGCTCAGGGCGAGCGTGGTGACCTGGGCGGTGTGCCCGGTCAGGACCACGGGCCCGCGAGCCGCGCCCGGTTCCCAGATCCGGATGTGCCCGTCGCGGTGCCCGGCCGCCACGAACCGGCCGTCGTCACTGACCGCCACCGACATCGCGTCCGGCGCCTCGACAGTCCAGCCGCGGGCCGCACCGCCGGGCAGATCCCACAGCGTGATCGCGCCGTTCTCGCGCAGGACCGCGGCGAGCCGGCCGGCTCCGCCCAGCGCGATCGCGGTGACCTTGACACCCTGCGCCAGTTCCCGCGGCTCGCCACCGCCCGGAGTCCACACGTACAGGCCGCCCTGGCGGACCGCGTACAGCACGTGCTCGCCGGCCGCCCCGACGACCAGCTTGCGGACCTCACCGGCCGGAGTCCCGGCGCTGATCCGAGGCGCCCGCCGGGTCCTCTCCCGCAGCGCGTCCACGGCGTCGGCCGAGGACGGGTCGGCCGCGGCGGCCTCGCGCAGCAGCTCGCCGGCCCGGTCGTCCTCGTGCCGCTCGAGCTCGACGCTGCCGAGCAGCAGGGCGGCCCGGCCGGGCTCCGGGTCGCCGCCCGCCGCGCGGGCCGCTTCCAGCGCCGACACCACCTCCTCGCCGGTGACCTGGCCGGCGCGCCAGCGGTGCAGGCCGAAGTTGTACACCGAGGGCAGGTGGTGCGGGTCGGCCACGATCGCCTCCCGCCACAGTTGTTCGGCCTCACCGGCCCGGCCCAGGTCCAGAAGGGACAGCGCCTGGTTGGACAGCCCGTCGGAGCGGAGCTGTGCCGGGCGGGGCGCGGGCCGCGGGTACGGCTCGCCGGTCAGTTCCGCGTACAGGCCGATCAGCCGCTCGACCACGCCGTCGAAGCTCGCCGGACGCTCCGCGAAACACCCGGCGACCAGGTCGGCGACCGGCGGCGGCAGGTCCCCGCGCACCCCGTCGAAGGCCTCGGCCGCCGCCTGTCCGAACCGGGTGATCCGCCGCCCGGCGAACAGCTCGGCCACGGTGACCGCCCACGCCCACACGTCGGTGGCCGGGGTCAGCCGCACCCCGCGGTCACCGGCCGCCGCGGCCGCCTGCTCCGGCGAGAAGTAGGCCGTGGTCCCGCCGCCGAAGGTGCCCTCCCCGGCGGCCACGGCCAGCCCGAAATCGGTCACCTTGGCCGTGCCGTCCGGCTCGAGCATCACGTTGGCCGGCTTGAGGTCCTGATGCACCAGACCGTTCGCGTGCGCGTGCCCGGCGCCCCAGGCGGTCTGCACCGCGACGTCGAGCTTGCCGGCCAGGCCGAGCCGGTTCCCGCGGATCGCCTCGGCCAGGCTCCCACCGTCCACCCACTCGGCGAACACGCGCGGCACCCCGTCGATCGTGCGGACGTAGACGCAGTTCACCGTGTGCGGATGCAGCCCGAGCCCGACCCAGGTGCCCGCTTCCGCCTCGAGCCGGGCGTACGAGGCGGTGCCGAGCGGTGTCTTGACCGCCAGGTCGACCTCCCAGCCGAGGTGCCGCACCCGCTGCACGACACCCATGCCGCCGGCCCGCGGCTCACCCAGCACCTCGTACCGGCCGAGAACGACCTCCCCCGCCGCCCAGCTCACGGCCGGCCCCTCGCAACCGCCCGCAACGTTCCCCGCCCCCGTCGGACAAACACGCTGCCCATGATGTCACCCAGCGACACCCCTCAATAGCCGTCCGTCCCCACCCGCGGCCCATCTGCGGCAGGATGGCCCCTGAGCCCAACCGGCCGGCCAAAAGCCGACACCAGCTTCACCCGGTCCGGTAGGTGGCGCCGGACCGGGCTTGTGGCCCGGTCCGGCTCCCCCCTCGGAGCGGCGGTCGTCGAGGAGCGGACGTGACCACCGCCGTTGTCAGCCCTTGACCGCGCCGGCGGTGAGGCCCTCGGTCAGGAACCGCTGGCCGAAGGCGTACATGATGACGACGGGGATGCTGACGAGCAGGGACGCCGCCGCCAGCTGGCCCTGGGGGACGACGTCGCCGGCGATCATGGACTGCATGCCGACGGGCAGCGTCTTGTACTCATCCTTGGTGATGAACACGAACGCGAACAGGAACTCGTTCCACGCGTTGGTCAGCGTGAACAGTGCGACCGCCAGCAGTCCCGGCTTGGCCAGCGGCAGCACGACCCGCCCGAACGCCTGCACCCGGGAGCAGCCGTCGACCAGGGCTGCTTCTTCCAGTTCGGCCGGGATCGACGAGAAGTAGCCGGCCAGCAGCCACGTGGCGAACGGGATGGTGAAGGTCGGGTACGTCACCACCAGCGACCACAGCGAGTCGGTCAGCCGCACCCCGATGAGCAGCTGGTAGAGCGGGATGAACAGCAGCGCGCCCGGCATCACGTACGTGAGCAGCACCGTGACGGTGAAGCCCTGCGCCCCGCGGAAACGCAGCCGGGCCAGCGCGTATCCGGCCAGCACGGCGCAGATCAGGGCGACCACAGTGGACGCCGCCGACACCAGGATGGTGTTGATGTACCAGCGCCCGAAGGGCTGGTTGGTGAACAGGGCGGTGAACTGTTCCAGGCTCCACGGGGTGGGCCACAGGTCGTTGACCCGGCTGACGACCTGCCCCTCGGTCTTGAACGCGGTGACCGCGATCCAATAGAGCGGCCCCAGCACGAACGCCAGCAACCCGAACGTCGCGACGCTTCTGCCCACACTGGACACCGCTGACGACGTACGGCGTCCGCCTCTGGCCTGGAAGCCGGAGACCACGCGACCGACCGCCGCCGCGATGAGCAGGAACACGCCCAGCAGCACTGCCGCTTTCCAGAAGATCTGCGGCGACGCCCACGCCAGCGCGATGGTGACCGCCGCCGTGATGAGCCACGGCACGGCCCTGCGCAGCGGGCCGGGTGGCCGGTAGGGGCGGTTGACCAGGTCGGGTCTGAGCAGGCGGACCAGATAGAACACCAGTCCGCCGATGACCGGCAGCATGACCAGCGTGACCGCGGCGCCGGCGCCGAACTGCAGTTGCAGGATCGCCTTGGAGTAGGCGACGAGCACGTACGGCGCGGTGACGTCGCCCGGTCCGCCCTGGGTCAGCAGCCAGATGAGGTCGAAGTTGTTGAACGTCCAGATCGACGACAGGGTCACCGTCACCGTGATGACGTGCCGCAGCCCGGGCAGGGTCACGTGCAGGAACCGCTGCCAGGTGGAGGCGCCGTCGATGGTCGCCGCCTCGTACTGGTCGCTCGGGATGGCTTTCAGCCCGGCGAGGAAGCAGACGGTGAAGAACGGCACGCCTTTCCAGACGTTGACCAGGATCACCGACGGCATCGCCAGCGACGGGTCGGACAGCCAGCCGGCGGGCCAGGCGTCGATCAGGTGCGCGGACGCCAGCAGCGGGCCGATGCCCGAGGCGTCGAGCAGCATGTTGACGCTGCCGAAGATCGGGTCGAGCAGCGAGCGCCAGCTGAACGCCGTCACGACCGTGGGCACCACCCACGGCACGAGCAGCAGCCCGGTCAGCACGGCCCGGCCCCGGCGCTGGTTGTGCAGCAGCAGGGCGGCCGCGAGGCCCAGCACGACCTTGAAGATCTCCGCGTACGCGGTGAAGACGAACGAGTTGATGACACCAGTGCGGAACTGGTCGTCGCCGATCAGCGAGAGGTAGTTGTCCAGGCCGACGAACACGCTCTCGGAGCCGTGCCGTTCGGTGGTGCTGGTGATGATCGACCGGCCGATCGGCACCAGCACCAGCACACCGACCAGCACGGCCGTCGGCGCCAGGAAGAGCGTCGACAGCCGCCAGTCCCGGCCCAGCCTGCGCTGGGCCGGTGTGAGGGAGCCCGGCCCCGGCGGCGGGGATGCCCGCTCCACCGGGGCCGGGCCTTGGCGAACCGTCCTCACTGCGGCAGCCCCTGCTGGTTGAAGATCTGCACCATCTTGTCGTGGGCCGACTTGACCGCCTGCGCGGGCGCCGCCCCCTGGACGACCTGCTGCATCATGTCGGTCAGGACGTACGCCGCGACGACGGCCTGCTGCCCGGCGCTGGCCTTCTGCGGGAACTCCAGGCCGTTCTTCGTCTTCAGCGGCAGCGGCTGCTGCGACAGCTTGCGCACCATCGGGAAGGCCGGGTCACCGCTCGCGAAGTACGGGTCGGCGTCCCACACCTTCTCCCAGGCCGGCATGACCAGGCCGGGCGCCTCCTTCGACACGCCGACCAGGGCGGGCGCGGTGATCAGGTACTGCGCCAGGATCTTGGCCAGCGGGGCGTTCTTGGCGCCCTTGAAGATTGTGAAGCCCTGCGACTGACCGAGCAGCAGCGACGAGTCGGTGGCCGGGCCGATGCAGTCGGAGAAGACGTGGGTCTTCTCGTAGACCGGGTTCTTCTTGGTCTTGGAGTCGGCGTAGACGCTGAAGCTGTTGCGGGTGTAGCCCAGCACGCCGGCCAGCCAGTTCTCGTTGTTGCTGGTGTCGGTCCAGCTGGCCACCCCGGGCGGCAGCATGGACTTGTACTTGGAGTTGGTGTAGATGTCGCCCAGGAACGTCACGGCCTGCACCGTCTCGGGCGAGTCGAAGGTGACCTTCTTGCCGTCGTTGGAGGCCAGAGACCCCCCGTACGAGTTGATCAGGGCCTCGATCATGCCGTTGGCATCGCCGGACCGGTTGACCGTCATGCCCCAGCCGTACCGGCGTTTGCCCGGATCCGAGATCTCGAGGCAGACGTCGCGCAGTTCCTCCCAGGTGTAGACGTCCTTGGGCGTGATGCCCTTCTCCTGCATCCAGTCCTTGCGCAGGAACGACCCGATCCCGATGAAGTGATACGGGATCGCGTACCACTTGCCGTCGAAGACGCAGAAGTTCTTGGCCTCCGCGCACGGCTCGCCGTACTTGGCAGTCAGCGCCGTGACCACGTCGGTCACGTCCTCCAGGTCACCGAGCGCATGGAACTGGGCGATGAACCGCGAGTCGGTCATGAACGCCATGTCGCGCGCCACGCCACCCTTGACCTCGGCGTCGATCTTGGCCACGACGTCGCCCGCGTCGGCCTGCACCAGGCTGTTCTCGACCTTCGTGCCGGTGGCGTCGGCGAACTTCTTGATCGACGCGTCGAGGGCGTCGTTGGCCGCCGTCGAGTAGAGCTTCTGTGACAGCAGCCCCATCGAGGAGCCCTTCATCGAGCCCGCGGCGTCGATCAGCTCCTTCGGAACCTCCGCCGCCACGCTCGTGGACGACGTGGACGTGCCGCCGCAGGCAGCCAGTCCGGCCGCCCCGAGCACCCCCACCCCAAGTCCCAGGAACTCGCGCCGTGATCGCAGCGATTTATCCCCCATGGGTATCTGCCTCCTTGTCTCCGCCGACCGGTGCACGTGCTGGAAGTGGCTTTCTGGCCCGTGCCGGCCGGCGGGTCACGCGGTCGCGGCGTCGAGATCGGGCACTCTATAGTTCGAAATATCGAACCGTGTTCGAGATATCGTATGGAGTGGACGCGACGCTAGAACACGACGGCGAGGGGTGTCAATGTTTCGAGGGGGCTTCTGGCCCGTGACGGCAAGCCCGCTATCGGGGCGAGACGTAACCCATCCGGGCGGACAAAGTGGCCGCGCCCTCCCGGAGCAACTCGGTCCACTCCCCCTGCACCTGCGGGGTCCAGCGGATGATCGGCGCGGACAGGCTCATCGCCGCGATGACGGCGCCGGTGTGGTCGCGAACGCCGGCGGCGACGCAGCGCATGGCCGTGTCGGACTCGCCGACGTCGGTGGCAACCCCGTCAGTCCGTACGCGGTCGAGCTGCTCGCGCAAGCAGTCCGGGTTGGTGATGCTCTCCGGGGTCATGCCGGGCAGCGTGGCCTTGGCCAGCACCTCGTCCAGCGCCGCCGGGTCGAGGCTCGCGAGCAGCACCTTGCCCACCGCCGTGCAGTGGGCCGGCAGCCGCCGCCCGACCGCGGAGACCATGCGTACGGGGTGGGTGCTGTCGACCTTGACGAGGTAGATGACGTCGGCGCCGTCGAGCACGGCCACGTGCACCGCCTCGTTGCACCCGGCGGCCACGTCCCGCGTCACGCTCTGCGCCTCACGCACCAGGTCGAGCCGGCCGGCGAAGGCCGCCCCGAGCTGGAACAGCGGCATGCCGAGCCGGTACTGCACCGGCTGCCCCGGCACCGCGATCAGGTACGCCCGCTCGACGAGCGTGACCAGCAACTCGTGCACGGTGGTGCGGGGCAGGTCCAGCCGCTCCATCACGTCGCGGGCCGACAGCTGGGGACGTTCGAGGAACAGCTCGAGGATGTCGAGCGCGCGGACCACCGCCGGTACTACACGGGCCATGACGGTTGTCCCTTCGCCAGCACCCCAAGAGCGTAACCGCGGACTGTTTCCGCACTTCACACACCTAGGATGGTCACATGTCAGTGTCCCTGTACCGCCTGCGCAACGGCGAGACGACGTGCTGGGCGGTGCGCGCGAACGACGAGTGGCGCGAGCTCGACCACAGTCTGGCCGACCTGCTCGCCCTGCCTCTCGACAAGGCCCGGTCAATTGTGGAGGCGGCCACCCGGGTCGTGCCCGGCGACGACGTCGTGCTCCCGCCGATCGACCGGCAGGAGGTGTGGGCGGCCGGCGTGACCTACCTGCGCAGCCGGGACGGCCGCAAGGAGGAGTCCGGGCACGGTTCCCTCTACGACGACGTCTACGACAACGACCGTCCCGAGCTGTTCTTCAAGGCCAGCCCGTGGCGGGTCGTCGGCGACGGCGACGGCGTCGGGATCCGCACCGACTCCGGCTGGGACGTTCCCGAGGCCGAGGTGGGCCTGGTGCTCAACGCGGCGGGGCAGATCTTCGGCTACACGCTGGGCAACGACATGAGCAGCCGGTCGATCGAGGGCGACAACCCGCTCTACCTGCCGCAGGCCAAGATCTACGACCGTTCCTGCGCGCTGGGCCCGTCGATCGTGCCGAGCTGGGCGGTCGGGCCGGGCCCGTTCGAGATCGGCCTGCGCATCCTGCGGGAGGGCCGCGAGGTCTACGCCGGCTCCACCTCGACGTCGTCGATGGCCCGCGGCTTCGAGGACCTGGCGGGCTGGCTGTTCCGGGCGTTGAGCTTCCCGGCCGGCGCGATCCTGCTCACCGGCACCGGCGTGGTCCCGGACGCCGGCTTCACCACGCAGCCGGGCGACATCATCGAGATCACCTCCGAGGCGCTGGGCACGCTGACCAACCCGGTGGTGGCGATCGAATGATCAGCTCGACGGCCGGAACGGGGCGAGGGTCGCGCGGATGATGCCGGCCGCGCCCCAGTCGTCGTCGAACTGCGCCAGCACAGCGAGGTGCTGGCGCAGCTGCAGGATCGGCATCCGGGCCGGCCGGTCCCGGTCGAGCGAGGTCAACCCGCGCCCGCTCATTCGAGCCGGTAGAGGATGCTGCCGTCGATGTCCTGGCGGGTGATGCCGAGGCCGTCGATCGGGCGGTCGGGCAGGCCCTGCCACGGGGTGTCGCCCAGCCAGCCCGGCATGACGACGACCGATTTGATGCCCTCGGCCCGCAGCGCCGCGACGCTGGCCGCGTCGGGGAAGGTCGCGCTGCTCGCGCGGATCCGCTTCTGCGATTCCGGCTCGAAGGTGACGATGCCGTTGGGGACGCGGGGGAAGCCGTTCGTGGTCCACAGCATGATGGGCATCTCGAGGGTGCCGCCACTGGGCAGCACCAGGGTGGGCTCGGGCGCGACGGCCATCGCGGCCGGGTAGCGCGGCACCTCGGGGTGCTCGGTCTTGTTGACGCTCTCGGCGATCACCAGCACGAGCGGGACCAACAGGACGAGACGGATCACGACGAACTTGCCGCGGGCCGGCAGCCCCGGACGCCACGGCGCGAACGCGCGGGCCCGTACGGCGAAGGCACTGACGGCCCCGGCGGCCAGCACGGCCATGAGCAGCGACAGCCACAGCACCATGCGTCCGGAGGTGCGCAGGGCCGCCCAGCCCGGCAGGTGCTTCGAGAGCGTCAGATAACCCGGGTCGCCGCCCCAGGGCAGTGTCGCGCCGAGCGCGAGCACCGCCGTCACCGCCACGCCGAGGGTCAGCAGCACGCGATGGCGGAGCCGGAAGACCGAGAAGAACACCCCCATGGTGGCCAGGGCGATCAGGGCCACGCCGGGCAGCAGCGCCATCTCGGGGGGCCAGAACAGGTCGGCGCGGGCCGTGGTGTGCCGTTCGCCCCACAGCCACGACCCCTCGGGCGCGACGAACAGGCCCCGCCACGGCGGCGAGTACATCTCTGTCCAGGCCAGGCTGCGGTCGGCCTGCGGGTGCAGCTCGACGACCCGGGAGAAGGCGATGCCCAGATAGAGCGTGGCGCCGCCGAAGACCGCCCCGCCGACCAGGTCGGCGATCAGCAGCCGCCGGCCGAACGCCGGCCGTCCGCGCCGCCACCAGACCCAGCCGTAGCAGGCCGCGGCGATCAGGCAGATCGCGATCATCACGTACGCGAAGGCCAGGCCGATCGCCAGCCCGAGCGTGATCTGCCACGCGGCGACCAGCCAGCCGGCCAGCGCCCAGCCCGGTCTGTGCTTCTCGGGGCGGTGGCCGCGGCGCAACGACCAGCCGTGCCCGCGGGCGAGCATGGCCAGGGCCAGCGCGATGCCGCCGGTGGACAGGACGTTGAGGTGCCCGGCGTGTGCGAGCCGCCACGGAGCGTACGCCCAGGCCACCCCGGCCACCAGCGCGCCGAGCGGATGCGCGCCCAGCTGCCGGGTCAGCGCGTACGCCCCGACGAAGGCCAGCGCGTGCAGCAGGACGTACAGGATGTTGTAGCGCAGGACGGCGTCGTCCATGCCGGAGCCGATCATGCCGAGCGGCGCGTAGCCGAGCACGGTGTCGGTGAACGCCAGCGAGTGCGGCTCGGGATAGAACGTGTTCGAGTCCCACAGGTGCATCGGGTTGTGCAGCAGCGCCTGCCCGGCCCAGGCGATCTGCCAGGCGAACATGGCCGGGTCGCCGATGTCGCCCGGCACGGTGTGCCGCGGGTCGCGCATCGTCGGCCAGGTCAGCGCCACGGCCAGCGCCAGCCCGCCGAGGACCACCAGGATCCACTCGCGGCGGGCCCACACCCGTCTCAGCGCGCCGGCTGCCGGCATCGAACGCCGGGCGCCCTCGTCCGCCACCCGCTCGTCACCGACGGTCGCTGTCCGACCTCCGACTGCGCTCACTCAAGCCCCCGGATCTTGTGGCCGCTCGACGGCACGCATTGTCGCACATCAATGCGTACGGTCATCGGCCGGTGACTGCGGCAGTCACCGTGCCCAGAGGTTACTCGGTTCAGCGGCCGAAGCCATCCGCCCAGGTGTCGAGCTCGAAGCGTTGCAGCAGGCCAGGCGCGAAGATACCCGCGAGGGCGATCAGGGAAATGGCGACCATGGCCGTACGCAGGACGACCGTCTCGACCTTGCCGCCCACCTTGACGGCCATGCTGTTGGGCACGCCGATCATCCGCCACAGCCGGCGGCCGGTCGGGACGGGCCACAGGATCGGCACGCCCGCCGAGGTGATGATGTCGCCGAACAGGTGCACCACGCAGCCGACCGCCACCGCGAAGCCGAGCATCGGATAACCCCGGTCGCCGGGCAGGCCGGCCGCGGTGAACCACGCGATCGCGGCCGAGCAGAGCGTGACGATGACCCAGCCGGCGCGCTCGGCCCACTTGTCGAACAGGCCGCGCAGGGCCAGGCCGGCCATGAAGAAGACGATGCCGACCACGGCCCACTTGCCGTAGTGGCCGGCCAGCGCCGTGGTGCCCCAACCGACCAGCGCGGCGAACGGCAGGGTGTGGGTGAACGTCCGGTGGCCGTTGGTCCGCCGCGGGTCGCGCGAGAGCCGGGTCGCCGTGTAGATGCCGAGCGACACCTTCTCGACGACCTCCGCCACGAACAGCGAGAACACCCCGAACGTCCGGGCGACCGTCGCGCCGCCCTGATTGCGGGTCACCCTGCCGGACAGGTCGAGGTCGGGCAGCAGCGCGCCGCCCGCGCAGACGAGCGTGCCCACGCCCACCGCGAGCGGCGACTGCTCATACCCGGCGAAATGGTCCAATGCCCAGGTGCCGGCCAGCCAGACGGTCGCCCCCGAGAGGGCGTGCGACGGACCCATCATGTGAAGTTGTTCCTCCCCGCTCGAACCGGATCACTCTGGCAAAGCGGGGAGGGTCGATCAACAACCCGGGCGTCCACTGTGGAACTGACGGGGGCCGGCCCAGCCCGGCCCGTTCCACGGCGCAACCCCGTGACCGAGGCTGTACTCGTACCGGTAACGCCGGAGACGAGCATGCTTCATGAACCCGATGACCAGGAACATCAGCGGGATCGCGGGCCAGAAGAAGTGCGCGCCCGACAGGATCCAGAGCCCGGTCAGGATCATGCCGATCGAGACGATGATCGAGGCGTGCCGGCGCAGCGCCCGGCGTGTCGCGATCCGGTTGTCAGGGGTGTCGGCCAGCGCGCGCAGCCCGCCGAAGGGAAGGTCAGCGGTCAGCGGGGCGAGCTCGTCGCGGAACTTGGCCGCGTACGCCTTGGCCAGCCGCTCCTCCCCCTCGGTCAGGTCGAGCCGGCCCTCGGCCATCGCGGCCCGCAGGATCTCGGCGACGTGCTCACGTTCGGAGTCGGAGGTCCGCATCCGCTTGGTGCTCGCAGCGGACCAGTTCGCGTCGTTCGTTTCCACCGTGTCCTCCTCGGGGCGTCGTGTTACCAGCGTCGGCTTCTCACCGCGCCGGCACGTCGCCCCGGCGGAGCATCTTGCGGGAGTCCCCGGGAGGGCCAGAACCTTTCCCCCGTACGCCGTCAGGAGCACAACGCCAGCACGGCGTACGCCCCGGGGAGTACATGGCTGCGGTCCCGCGCACCGATGCCCGCCCGGCTTGCGGTGCCGTAGCTTCGGCAGGGTGAGACAGATGCACGGGCCGCCGCTGCCGCCCTGGGCACGCGAGAACCGGACCGGCCGTTACCGCCGGCACCGGAACGACCCGGGCGTCGGCGGGGCCGTGAGCGCCGCCCTGTTCCAGCTGATCGGGGCCAAGAGCCTGGCCGGCGAGGGACGGGTGTTCGTCGAGCTCAGCCCGTGGGTGTGGGCGCTGCTGCTGGCCGGGCCGGTCGCCCTGCTGGTCCGGCGGCGCTACCCGGTCGCCGCGTTCGCCGTCGCGGCCGCCGCCTCGCTCGTGTTCGCGACGATGGCCGAGCCGCACTGGTTCTGGGCCGTCGCGCCGGTCATCGGGCTGTTCCACCTGGCCGCGTGCGGGCGGCGCACCGCCGCGATCGCCGGCGCCGGCACGGCGTACGGGACCTATCTTTTGATCTTCTGGGGTTTGCGCGGGCACCTCGACGAGCGTGCGCTGCCCGGGGTGCGGGAAACCGTGCTGGTCGGCATCGCGCTGACCGCGGCGATCTTCCTGGGCGGCATCGCCAAGATCAAGCGGGAGCAGATGGCGCAGCTGATGAAGGTGCGCGCCGAACGCGAACGGGCCGAGGAGGAGCAGCAGCGGCGGCAGGCGTCCGAGGAGAGGCTGCGCATCGCCCGCGAGCTGCACGACGTGATCGGGCACCACCTGTCGCTGATCAACGTGCAGGCCGGCGTGGGGCTGCACCTGATGGACAGGGAGCCCGAGCAGGCCCGCGAGGCGCTGTCGGCGATCAAGACGGCCAGCTCGGAGGCGCTGCGCGAGGTGCGGGCGGTGCTGGGCGCGCTGCGCACCGAGGACGAGGCGGCGCCCCGGCAACCCGCGCTGGGCCTGAGCCGGCTCGACGAGCTGACCGCCGACGCCGGGCTGCCGGTCGAGACCGTGACGACCGGTGAGGTGCGGGTTCTGCCGGCCGAGGTGGACCGGGCGGCGTACCGGATCGTGCAGGAAGCCCTGACCAACGTGCGCCGGCACGCCGGGCCGGGCGCGACGGCGTCGGTCGGCGTCGACTACCTGCCGACGGCGCTGCACCTGGCCGTCCGCAACACGTTTGCCGGTGACGCCGGCGCCGGTGACGCCGCGCCCGGCACAGGGATCGCCGGGATGCGCGCGCGGGCTCAGAGTCTCGGCGGCACCCTGGAAGCGGGCCCGGTCGACGGCGGTTTCCTGGTGTCGGTCCTGTTGCCCACGGGGGAAGGCAAATGATCTCGGTGCTGCTGGCGGACGACCAGCTTCTCGTACGGGCCGGATTCCGCGCCCTGCTCAACGCGGAGCCCGACATCGAGGTGGTGGCCGAGGCGGCCGACGGCCTCGAAGCGGTGACCAAGGCGCAGCAGACCAGGCCCGACGTCGTGCTGATGGACATCCGCATGCCCGGCGTCGACGGCCTGGAGGCGACCCGCCGCATCGCCGCGGACCCGGCGCTGTCCGGCACCCGCGTGGTCATCCTGACGACGTTCGAGCTGGACGAATACGTGTTCGAGGCCCTGCGTACGGGCGCCTCGGGTTTCCTGGTCAAGGACACCGAGCCGGTCGAGCTCATCCGCGGCGTCCGAGCCGTCGCGGGGGGTGACGGCCTGTTGTCACCGAGCGTGACGCGCCGGGTGATCGGCGAGTTCGCGGGCGGCGGCGCCGGCCGTTCCGCCACCCCGCCGGACACGCTCGCCCAGCTGACCGACCGCGAGCGCGAGGTGCTGGTGCTGGTGGCCGAGGGCCTGAACAACGACGAGATCGCCGCCCGCCTCGTGATCAGCCCCGCCACCGCCAAGACCCACGTCAGCCGCACCATGATCAAGCTGGCCGCCCGCGACCGCGCCCAACTGGTCGTCTACGCCTACGAAGCAGGCCTCATCCGCCCCGGCTGGCTCACCTGACCGCAAGGGCGTGGGTCAGATACGGGTCGTCGGTGAGCCAGGTGCTGACGGTGCGGGTGCGGGTCTCGTAGTGCGCCGGGACGAGGACCTTGACGGTTCTGGCGACCGGGCGGGTCTCGTGGTGCGGCTTCACCCACACGCGCTTCTTCTTGCCGTTGACGGTCCTGGTCACGTACCGGCCCTCGACCCGGACCTTGGTGGGGACGGTGACCTTCCTGGTGGCGTGGCGCGTCGGGACGAGTGTCAGGGCGGTCTCGGTCGTGGTGCCGGGCCGCTGCCACTGGCCTCCGCGGCGCGTCCACGGGCTGCATCGGGCGTGCCACGTCCGCTTGCCGGTGGCGTAGCTGTTGATCTGGAAGCAGAGGGTGGCGGTGGTGACCGCGTACGGGTTGGCGCCCGCCGGCTCGCTGTCGCCCAGGTAGACCGCGGCCATGGCCCGGTAGAGGTTGTAGGCCATCTTGGCGTAGCCGTGGTCGTTGGGGTGCAGGTTGTCGAAGATGGACAGGCCGCCGATCGCCGACTGGTCGACCAGGTGCACCTTGGCGTCCTTGCCGGCCACGATGCCCGGGATCCTGCTGTTGAAGGCGGCGATCCGGCTCCGGTAGGGCTCGATGTGCCCCTGCACGAGCCGTTGCACGAAGATGCCGGCGTCCGGACGGGCGGCGCGGATCTGGTCGATCAGCGCGGACAGCCGGTCGGCCGAGGCGCGCACGCCCATGTTCTGGGCCATGTCGTTGGTGCCGAGGTGCAGCAGGACGGCGTCCGGCTCGTAACCGGCCAGCCAGCCGTCGACGTTCGCGGCGATCTGGTCGATGCGCCAGCCGGAGTGACCTTCGTGTTCGGTGTCCGCACCGGGCGGTCCGGCCCGCTGCGAGCCGACGAAGTCCACGTCCAGGCCCGCCGCACGAAGCCGGTCGCCCAGCTCGACGCGATAGCCGCTGGCGGTGGGCGCGCCGGTCCGGTTGCCGACCCGGGAGTCCGCCGAGCCGCTGCCATAGGTGATCGAGTCGCCCAGCGGCATGACCTTGAGAGGCCCGTACGCCGGTTCCGCCGCGGCCACGGCGACAGAGCTCGCAGCGACCGGCACGGCAGCGGCGACGCCCGTGCTCTCCGGCTCGGCGGCAGCGGCGCACGGCCCGGACAGCGTGGCGGCCACGAACGCGGTGGCGAGGCTGAGGCCGCCGAGGCGGGCGGCGGTGCGCATTCTCACATCCGCAGCAATCGGCCGGTGCGGGAGCGCGGCCAGTCATCGCGCGGGTGCAGAACGGGTGCGCCGGCGAAGGTCGGGCGTTCGGGGGAGATCGTCTCCACAGAGGACCCGCTAGGGTCGGGCCGTGATGGTGGCGGCCGGGGCACGGGCGGGGACGACCGCCCGCCGTTACGTGTGGGCCACGGCCGCCGTCGTGGCCGTGGGCGCCGTCTGGTGTGTGACCTACCTCGTCACCGGGGCCGGCAGCGAGGCCGTCGGCTACGTGCTCGTCCCGCTCGGCGCCGCCCTGGCCACCGCGAGCCTGTACGACCTGCTCACGAGCCGCCCCGGCCTCGACCCGGCGGCGCGGCGGTTCTGGCGCACGATCCTGGTCGGCGTCGGGCTCAACACCGCTGGTTACGGCTGGATGGCCGTCGACATGCTGTTCCATGCCGACCAGGCCCGCACCCGTACGATGCCCGCCCCGGCCGCGGCCCTGGCGTCCGCCGGTTTCCTGCTCGCCCTCTGGGCTCTCGCCCGGGTGCCCGTCACGTCGGCCGGTGGCGCCGAGCGGTGGCGGGTGGCGCTCGACCGGATGATCGCGTTCCTGGGCTGCGCCGCCGTGGTCTGGTATCTCGGCCTGGCCCCGATGCTCTCGGCCCGCGAGCCGTGGAGCCCGCAGGCGATGCTGCTGGTCGCCCTCGGGTTCCTGGTCGCCGTCGGGGCTGCCACCAAGGTCTCCTACATCGCCGATGGCCCGGTCGACCGCGTTGCGATCCGGTTCATCGCCGCCGCCGGCGGGGTTCCGGCCGCCGCCTGCGCCGTCCTGTCGGTGCAGTTCGGCCTGGTTGCCAGCGTTCCGGCCCAGGGCGTCGTGCTGCCGGCGGCCCCGTTGCTGGTCGCGCTCGGCGTCGCCGCCCAGCATCGGGCCGAGGAGGGCCTGCGCCGCCCGGCCCGGGTGGGGGTGCTGCTGCCCTACGTGGCGATGGTGCTGGTCGACGTGCCGCTCCTCGCGGTGGCGTTCGGCGCGCCGCTGCGCCGGCCCGTGCGGGTGGTCCTGATCGCCGCCGTCGTGGTGACCGCCCTGGTCATGGTGCGGCAGTATCTGGCGTACCGGGAGAACGCCCGTCTGCTGCGGATCGCCCGCATCCAGGAGAAGCGGCTGCAGCACGAGGTGAGCCACGACGGCCTGACCGGGCTGGCCAACCGGGCGCTGTTCCGCGAACGGCTCACGGCCGCGCTGGCCGCGCCCGGCCCGACGTCGGTGCTGCTGATCGACCTGGACGACTTCAAGGCCGTCAACGACCTGCTGGGGCACGGGGTGGGCGACCGGCTGCTGGTGTCGGTGGCGTGGCTGCTGCAGGTCGAGGCCGGGGAGGCCGCGCTGCCGGCCCGGGTCGGCGGTGACGAGTTCGCGGTGGTGCTGACCGAACCCGGCGCCGATCCCGAGGGCCTGGCCGAGCGTCTGCTGACCGCGCTGTCCCACCCGATCAGCGAGCACCGGCTGCTGGTGCAGGCCAGCATCGGGGTTGCCACCGCCGGCCCGGGCGCCTCCGCCGACGAGGTGCTGCGGGACGCCGACCTCGCCATGTACACGGCGAAACAGCAGGGCAAGGCCGGTTTCGTACGGTACGTGGAGGGTCTCGGCGAGCCGGTGCTCGCGCACATGCAGCTCGGCGGCGAACTGCGGCGGGCCCTGGACAACGACGAGTTCCGGGTCGTCTACCAGCCGATCATGCGGCTCGACGACAACCAGCTGGTCGGTGTCGAGGCTCTGGTCCGGTGGCATCACCCGGCCCGTGGCGTGGTCGGGCCGGGCGAGTTCATCCCGGCCGCCGAACGTACGGGGCTGATTGTGCCGCTGGGCCGGTTCGTGCTGCGCGAGACCTGCCGTCAGGCCGCGGCGTGGCTGGCCGAGTTCGGGCCGGAGTCGCTGCGGGAGGCGGGCCTGAACGTCTCCGCGCGGCAGCTGCACGACCCCGACTTCGTCGCGGAGGTGGCCGGCGCGCTGGCCGACAGCGGGCTGCCCTGCGAACGGCTGGTGCTCGAGGTGACCGAGTCGGCGGTGCTGCGCGGCCAGCAGGTCTCGCGGGCGCTGCACGAGCTCGACCGCATGGGCATCCGCCTCGCGCTGGACGACTTCGGCACCGGCGAGTCGTCGCTGAGCCTGCTGCGCGCCTTCCCGGCCGCGATCGTCAAGCTGGACAAGTCGTTCGTCGACGGGATCGAGATAGACGACGGCCTGCCCGCCGCCGCGGACGCCCGGCAGGCAGTGGCCCGCGCGGTGATCCAGCTGGCCCGCGCGCTGGGCCTGGACACGGTGGCCGAGGGCATCGAGAGCCCGGAGCAGGTGACCGCGCTGCGCGAGCTCGGGTACACCGTGGGGCAGGGATACCACCTGGCCGAGCCGATGACCGCCGACGGCGTGTCCCGCTTGCTGGCCCGCCGGGCCGTGAGCAATCACCTCTCGTAGCGCACCCGTCACATCAGCGCTCGTCTGTGTTTGCGCGATCATCGAAGTAGCGGTAGGTCAACACCGTTTCGGTTGATGATTTCGGGCTCGTTACGGCGCATCATTGTCCCGATCCTGATCGAGAAAGTGTGAACGATGTTCCGAACTGTCGACGCCGAAGCCCGTTCGCTCGCTACCGCGAACGAGATCGCCGCCCTGCTCCGCGCCGAGTACGTGGCCAGTGGAAACCGCGCGTACCTGCACGCGGCCTCCATCGCCCTCAGCCGCACCCCGCAGGGTGCCGTCGTGGTTCCGGAGGCCGCCCCCGAACCGGTGTGATCGGCCCGTTCCCGGGACAAAGAGGCAGCGTTCAGCCGGCTCCATTGACATTTGTTAAGTTTCCGAAACATTCTTCTGAGGCCCCTTCCCCCGGGGCTCGGAAGAGAGTTGAGGAGCCGACTTGCGTAAACGCACCGCATGGCTGAGCGTGGTGGCGGCCCTGGCCGTCGCCGCGCCCGTTGCGGCGGTCACCTTGCCCGCCTCGGCGGCATCGCCCGCCATCCTCCCCGTCACCGTCACCAACAACACCGGCCGCGGCGACGCGGTCCACCTCTACGTCATCGGCATCATGAACGGCCGCTGGGGCTCGGTGAACAGCGCCGGCACGTTCTCGCCGTGGCCCGCGGGCGGCATCCCCCCGACCCCGGCGCCCGACGTGTCCATCCCCGGCCCCGGCAACGGCGCCAGCACGACGATCCGCATCCCCAAGGGTCTGTCCGGCCGCGTCTACATGGCGATGCGCGACAAGATCAAGTTCTTCATCACGCCGGACGGCTTCGTGCAGCCCGCGCCCTGGGCCCCGGGCGACCCCAACTTCAACACCCTCTTCGACACCAGCGAGTTCACGTTCAACGACTCGGGGCTGTGGCTGAACAGCTCGCAGGTGGACTTCTTCGGCATCCCGCACGCGGTCACCGTCACCAACGGCGCCGGGCAGACCAAACGCACGGGCGACGTGGTCAACGACGGCCGCAACAAGGTGATCAACGCGATCAAGGCGCAGCCGGGCTGGGAGCGGTCGGTCATCACCCGCTCCGACGGCACGGTGCTGCGGGTGCTCGCGCCGGGCAAGGCCACCGACGCGGGGCTGTTCCCGGCGAACTACCTGGACGCGTACATCAACTCGGCGTTCGCGTCCTACACCAGCCGCACGCTGACCGTCGTGCCGCGTTCCGCCGAGCCGAACCGCAAGTTCTTCGGCCGTACGGTCGGCAACACGATGCGCTTCACCGACAGTTCGGGGGCCGAGGTCGCGACGGTCGACAAGCCCTCGACGTCGAACGTGTGGGGCTGCGACGGCGTCTTCAACGCGCCCAACGTCGCGCCGTTCATCCAGAGCGAGGTCCGCCGTACGATCTGCACGGCGCTGGTGCGGGGCACGCTCGGCACCTCGACGCAGGAGCCGGTGCTCGACGCGAACGCGTTCTACAAGAACAGCGCGGCCAACCACTACTCGCGGATCATCCACGCGAACATGGCCGACGGGAAGGCGTACGGGTTCGCCTACGACGATGTCGGCGGGTTCGAGTCGCTGGTCAACGACGGTGACCCGCAGCGGGCCGGCATCATCCTGAGCCCGTTCGGCGCGGGCGGCAACCCGCCTGTCACCACTCCCCCGGCCACCCAGCCCACAACGGCGCCGCCGACCACGCGCCCGCCGACCACCGCGCCGACCACGCAGCCGCCGGCCGGCACCACGTGGGCGGCCAACACCCCGTACGCGGTGGGTCAGGTCGTGACCTACAACGGCCTGCGCTACCAGTGCCGCCAGGCCCACACCTCCCTGCCCGGGTGGGAGCCGCCGAACGTGCTCGCGCTCTGGCTGCCCCTCTGACAGTGATGAGAGCCCGCCGGGCACGTGCGACACGTGCCCGGCGGGTTGTTTTTATGGTCGTCGAATATTTCCTGCCGGTTTCTTGATCCGGCGGCGGTTCGCCCGCGTACTCCTGCACAGCCAGGGCCAGGGAGTTCGAGGAGGTCGACTTGTCCACCGTCGCTCGTGTGTTCCGCCGGCGCGGCCGGCTGGTCGGGGCGGCCGTCGCCGCCACCGTGAGCCTGGCCCTGACAGAGCCGAGCGCGGCCTGGGCCGAGCCGGGCGTGCCCGACCCGCCCAACCAGCTGATCACCGACACCGGCAAGGGCAAGCTCGCCGAGGCCGACCGCGACTTCGCGATCAAGGTGCGCCTGGCCGGGCTGTGGGAGATCCCGGCCGGCGAGATGGCGCAGGAGAAGTCGAACAACCCCCGGATCAAGAAGATCGGGCAGGACATCGCCGCGCAGCACGTCGTGCTCGACGAGATGGTGCGCGGCGCGGCCGCCAAGCTCAAGATCGACCTGCCCGACGAGCCCAACGAGGACCAGCAGGGCTGGCTCGACGAGATGCGCGACGCCGAGGGCGAGGAGTTCGACCAGATCTACATCGACCGGCTGCGTTCCGCCCACGGCAAGATCTTCCCGGCCATCGCGACGATCCGCACCAGCACCCGCAACGACACCATCCGCAAGCTGGCGCAGCGGGCCAACCAGTTCGTCATGACCCACCTGACGTTGCTGGAGAGCAGCAACCTGGTCGACTTCGCCGCGCTGCCCACCGCCCCCGCGCCCAACGCGGCCCCGCCGGCGAGCGGCACGGCCGGTGGCGGGGGAACGGTGTTGTCCTCGGCCGATCAGAACGAGCCGTCGACCTCGCTGAGCCTGCCGGTGCTCGGGCTGATCGTGGTGGTGGTCGCCGGCATCGTCCTGTTCCTCAGCCGCAATCTCTGGGCCGACCCGAGGCGGCGACGCCGGCGCCGTTACCGGTCGTACTACTAGCCCCTGCGGCCGGGGCCGTTCTGCCTACTTGTCGATCTCGTACGCCAGGTTGGGGCGGAGCCAGCGCTCGACCTCCTCGACCGGCATGCCGCGGCGGCGGGCGTAGTCGGTGATCTGGTCCTTGCCGAGGCGGCCGACCGTGAAGTACCGCGACTGCGGGTGGGCGAAGATCAGACCGCTGACGGCGGCCGCGGGGGTCATCGCGTACGACTCGGTCAGCCCGACGCCGATCCCGGCCGTGCCGAGCAGCTCGAACAGGTCCTTCTTCTCGCTGTGGTCGGGGCTGGCCGGGTAACCCAGCGCGGGCCGGATGCCGCGGAACCGCTCGGCGTGCAGGTCGGCCAGCTCGGGCTGCGCGCCGGGCTCGAACCACTCGCGGCGGGCCTGCAGGTGCAGGTACTCGGCGAACGCCTCGGCCAGCCGGTCGGCCAGCGCCTTCACCATGATCGCGCGGTAGTCGTCGTTGTCGGCCTCGTACTTGGCGGCCAGTTCCTCGGCGCCGTGGATCGCCACCGCGAAGCCGCCCAGGTGGTCGCCGTGCCCGGCCGGCGCGATGTAGTCGGCCAGGCAGCGGTTGGCCCGGCCGGCCGGCTTCTCGGTCTGCTGGCGCAGCATCGGGAACGTGACGCCGTTGTCCAGCACGATGTCGTCGCCGTCGCTGTGCGCCGGCCAGAACGCGTACTTGCCGCGAGCCTCGAACGAGTCGTCCGCGATGATCTGGTCGAGCAGCTCGTTGGCGTCGTCGAACAGCTCGCGGGCGACCGGCTGCTCCAGGATCGCCGGGTATTTGCCCTTGAGCTCCCAGGCCAGGAACAGGAACTGCCAGTCGACCATCTCGCGCAGCTCGGCGATCGTGGGCCGGACCTCGCGGACGCCCGTGAAGGCCGGCGTCGGGATGTCGCCCAGGTCGATCCGCTCGCGGTTGGCGCGCGCCTGCTCGAGGGTGAGCAGCGGCTGGGCGTGCCGGTTGGCGTGCTGTTCGCGCAGGCGCTGCTGGTCGGCCCGGTTGGCCACGTCGAGCCGCTCGGCACGATCCGGTTCGAGCAGGTCGCTCACGACCCCGACGACCCGCGAGGCGTCCAGGACGTGCACGGTCGTTCCCTCGTACGCGGGAGCGATGCGCACCGCCGTGTGCTGCTTGCTCGTGGTGGCGCCGCCGATCAGCAGCGGCAGCTTGAGGCCGCGGCGCTGCATCTCGGCCCCGACCGCCACCATCTCGTCGAGCGACGGCGTGATCAGGCCGGAGAGCCCGACGGCGTCGGCGCCCTCGCTGACCGCCGTGTCGAGGATCTTGGCGGCGGGCACCATCACGCCGAGGTCGATCACCTCGTAGTTGTTGCAGCCCAGCACCACGCCGACGATGTTCTTGCCGATGTCGTGGACGTCGCCCTTGACCGTGGCCAGCACGACCTTGCCCTGGCCGCGGGTGTTGCCGCTCGCCGCTTTCTCCTGCTCCATGAACGGCTCGAGGTAGGCGACCGAGCGCTTCATGACGCGGGCGCTCTTGACCACCTGGGGCAGGAACATCTTGCCCGAGCCGAACAGGTCTCCGACGATCTTCATGCCGTCCATCAGCGGGCCCTCGATGACCTCGAGCGGCTTGGGCAGCAGCTGCCGGGCCTCCTCGGTGTCGGCCTCGATGTAGTCGACGATGCCGTGGACCAGCGCGTACGACAGGCGCTCGGCCACCGGGGCGTCGCGCCAGGACAGGTCGACCTCGCGCTGCTTGCCCTTGCCGGTCACGGTGCTGGCGAACGTCACGAGCCGGTCGGTGGCGTCCTCGCGGCGGTCGAAGAGCACGTCCTCGACGAGTTCGAGCAGATCGGCCGGGATGTCCTGATAGACGGCGAGCTGCCCGGCGTTGACGATGCCCATGTCGAGGCCGGCCCGCACGGCGTGGAACAGGAACGCCGAGTGCATCGCCTCGCGGACCACGTCGTTGCCGCGGAACGAGAACGACAGGTTGGAGATGCCACCGCTGGTGCGCGCGCCCGGGCAGCGCTGCTTGATCAGCGGGAGGGCCTCGATGAAGGCCTTCGCGTACCCGTTGTGCTCGCTGATGCCGGTCGCGACGGCGAGCACGTTCGGGTCGAAGATGATGTCGCCGGGCGCGAACCCGGCCTCGTTGACCAGCAGGTCGTACGCCCGCCCGCAGATCTCGACCTTGCGGTCGCGGGTGTCGGCCTGGCCCTGCTCGTCGAACGCCATCACCACGACGCCGGCGCCGAAGTCACGGATGCGGCGGGCGTGGGAGAGGAACGGGCCCTCGCCCTCCTTCAGGCTGATCGAGTTGACCACGCCCTTGCCCTGCACGCACTTGAGGCCGGCCTCGAGCACGCTCCACCTCGAGCTGTCGATCATCACCGGGATGCGGGCGACCTCGGGCTCGGTGGCGATCAGGTTGAGGAACGTCGTCATCGCCGTCTCGCTGTCGAGCAGGTCGGCGTCCATGTTCACGTCGAGCAGGTTGGCCCCGCCGCGCACCTGGTCGAGCGCGACGTCCACGGCGCCCTGGTAGTCGTCGGCCTCGATCAGGCGGCGGAACTTGGCCGAGCCGGTGACGTTGGTGCGCTCGCCGATCATGACGAAGCCGGTGTCGGGGCCGATCTCGAACGGCTCCAGGCCGCTGAACCGGGTCGTCTCCGCCGGGGCTTTTACTTCGCGCGGCTTCTTCCCCGCCGCCGCCTTGGCGATCTGCCCGATATGCGAGGGGGAGGTGCCGCAGCAGCCGCCGACGATGTTGACCAGGCCGGCGTCGGCGAACTCCGCCAGCAGCGCGGCGGTCTGGTCGGGGGTCTCGTCGTAACCACCGAACGCGTTGGGCAGCCCGGCGTTGGGGTGGGCGGCGACGTAGGTGCCGGCCAGCCGGGCCAGCTCGGCCACATGCGGGCGGGCCTCGGTCGCGCCGAGCGCGCAGTTCACGCCGACGATCAGCGGCTGGGCGCGCTCGATGGACCGCCAGAACGCCTCGACGGTCTGGCCGCTGAGGGTGCGGCCGGACAGGTCGACGATCGTCACCGAGATCCACAACGGCAGCTCGGGGGCGACCTCACGGGCGGCGGCGATGGCGGCCTTGGCGTTGAGCGTGTCGAAGATGGTCTCGACCAGCAGGATGTCGACGCCGCCCTCGGCCAGGGCCGCGATCTGTTCCGCGTACGCCGCCTTGACCTGGTCGAACGTGACGGCGCGATACGCGGGGTCGTCGACCTTGGGCGAGAGCGACAGGGTGACGTTGAGCGGGCCGATCGAGCCGGCGACGAACTTGCCGCCCGCCTCGTCGGCGGCCTGACGAGCCAGTTGCGCCCCACGCAGGTTCATGTCCCGCACGTACGCCTCCAGACCGTAATCGGCCTGGGCGATGCTCGTCGCGGTGAACGTGTTGGTGGTCGTGATGTCGGCGCCGGCGGCCAGATATTGCCGGTGCACGTCGAGGATCAGGTCGGGCCGGGTGAGGATGAGCAGATCGGGGTCGCCCGTCACGTCCTGCGGATGATCGGGGCCGATCAGGTCGCCCCGATAGTCCTCCGGCGTGAGCTTCGCGCCCTGCAGCATCGTGCCCCACGCGCCGTCGAGCACCACCACGCGCTCGTCGAGAAGGCGCTTGAGCTCATCAGTTCTGATTTGGCCAACTCTGTTCACACCGACCACCTCCGGTTCAACGGAGGCGCCCTTGGTCGGTTTCCACCGAGCGAGCGTGGCGGGTGTCACCCCGTTGCAGCGCCTCTCGCTTCGGACCCTCCAAGGTACCCGATTGTCACTTCGCATCCGCGTAAGCGCCAACTACTGAGACGTCGAGCGGGAAGCGCACCGTCGTGTCGCCGAACAGCAGCCGCCCGGCCTGCTCGGCGCACCGGTGCACGGCCGCGACGACCTCGCCGGCCTGCTCGGCCGGGCAGTGCACCACCACCTCGTCGTGCACGAACAGGACCATTTCGGCCCGGGTGCCCGCCAACGCCGTACGCAGCGTGGCGAGCAGCACCAGGGCCCACTCGGCGGCGGTCGCCTGCACCACGAAGTTGCGGGTGAACCGGCCCCGGGCCCGCCCCGTCGCCCCGCCCTGCGGCTCGGCCGTGCCCGTCTCCTCCGGCGGGTCGAGCCCCGCGTCGCGCCAGGCCCCCGACGAGGGCGGGCAGGTGCGCCCCAGCCACGACCGGACCAGCCCACCCGCCTCACCCACCCGGGCGGCCTGCTCGACGAACTCGAACGCCGTCGGGTAGCTCTTGCGCAGCACGGCGAGCGCCGGGATCGCGGCCCCGCCGGTCTGTCCGTACATCGCACCGAGCAGCGCGATCTTGGCCTTGGCGCGGTCGCCGTCGAACGAGTCGGCGGCCAGCGCGGCATACAGGTCACCGGCGGCGGCCGCGGCGGCCAACCGGCGGTCACCGGAGATCGCGGCCAGCACCCGCGGTTCGAGCTGCCCCGCGTCGGCCACCACGAACGTCCAGCCCGGGTCGGCGACCACGGCCCGGCGCACGGCCTTGGGCACCTGCAGCGCGCCGCCCCCACGGGTGGCCCAGCGCCCCGAGACGACACCGCCCGGCACGTACTCGGGGCGGAAGCGCCCGTCGATGACCCAGGCGTCGCACCACGACCAGCCGTGCGCCGTCCAGATGCGGTAAAGCTCCTTGTACTCCAGCAGCGGCTTGACCGCCGGGTGCTCGACCCGGCGCAGCACCCAGGCCCGGGTGTTGGGGATGTCGACGCCCGAGCGCGCGAACGCCCGCACCACCTCGGCCGGCGAATCCGGATGCAGCCCCCGGGCGCCGAAGGCGGCGTTGATCTCGGCCGTCAGCTCGGCGAGCCGGCGCGGCGGCCCCACCGGCTGAGGCGCCCCCAGCAGCTCCCGCAGCAGCTGGTCGTGCAGGTCGGCCCGCCACGGCAGCCCGGCATGCCCCATCTCGGCCCCGACGAGCGCCCCCGCCGACTCGGCCGCCACGAGCATGCGGAACCGGCCCGGATGCTCGGTCTCGCCGACCCGCCGCAGCTGATCGCGGTAGACCTCACCCACGGCCTCGAGCACATCGAACCCGTACGGCCCCGGGGGCGCGGCGGCGGTCTCGAACAGCGCCCCCTGCGCGTGACCCGGAGGCTCGGCCACCCGGGGCGGCGGATCGGCCGGCACCGGAAGCCCCCTCAGCCGGGCGCGGGCGGCCGGCAACGCCTTGGGCGAGCCCCACCACCCCGCATGCCCCATCAGCAGCGCCTCGGTGAGCTCGAGGTCGTGGCAGCGGGCCACCCGCACGCCGCTCCTGAGCAGGGCCGGATAGACCTCTGCGGTGGCCGCCCAGACCCAGCGGGGCTGATCGGCAGCCTCCCTTTCCGCGATGGCGCCGGCCAGGTCATCCACCGGCCGGACCTCCCCCGCCGCGGTGCCGTCGGCATGCAGATCCTGCAGACGACCACCTCGCCCGTCCGCATCAACCGCCACCGCCGTGAGCACCCCTGAATTCTCCCCGCGGGGTACGACATTTTCGGCTGTCGCCAGCGCCCGGCCGGTATGCGTCGTACGCGGCGCGGGCATGCCGGAACGTCGTGGCCGGTTCCGGCAAGCAGGCCGGGCGGTCAGCCCAGCTCGGCCAGGTCTTCCGCGGTCAGCGTCAGCTCCGAGGCGGCCGCCGAGTCCTGGATCGTCTCGGGGCGGCTGGCGCCGGGGATCGGGATGACCATCGGCGACTTGGCCAGATGCCAGGCCAGGCAGACCCGCTGCGGGCTCACCCCGTGGCGCTCGGCCACGGTGGCGAACTTGTCGGCGTGCCCGTTGAGCGCGGACGCCTTGCCGATGCCGCCCAGCGGCGACCACGGCAGGAACGCGATGCCCAGCTCGTCGCAGAGCTCCAGCTCGGGCTCGGAGGAACGGAACGACGGCGAGAACTGGTTCTGCACCGACACGAGCCGGCCGCCGAGGATCTCCTGCGCCTCGCGGATCTGCCGCGGGTCGGCGTTCGAGATTCCGGCCATGCGGATCTTGCCGGCGTCGAGCAGGTCCCGGATCGCGCCCACGGAATCCGCGTACGGCACCGACGGGTCGGGACGGTGGAACTGGTAGAGCCCGATGGCCTCGACGCCGAGCCGCTTCAGCGACGCCTCGCAGGCCTGCTTGAGGTAGGCGGGGTCGCCGTTGCGGGTCCAGCTGCCGTCGCCGGGGCGCAGGTGGCCGCCCTTGGTCGCGACCAGCACGCCCGACGTGTCCCCGCCGTACGTGGCCAGGCCGCGGGCGATCAGCGACTCGTTGTGCCCGACCTCGTCGGCGCCGATGTGATAGGCGTCGGCGGTGTCGATGAACGTCACACCGGCGTCGAGCGCGGCGTGAATCGTACGGATGGAACGGTCTTCGTCGGGCCGCCCCTCGATCGACATCGGCATGCCGCCGAGCCCGATCGCACTGACCGTCACGTCACCGATGCGGCGACTCTGCATGATCAAAACCTTTCCTCGCGTACGGGGATCAGATCGTCCCCGGTCAACCTTGGTACCCCGGGACGAGCGAGTCCAACAGAAAAGGGAGGCTGGGGTTTCGGCGTGCGGAGGCACTACCATGACCGCGACCCGACGGACGGCGGCGAGGACGTGGTGTCATGCGGTGGTTCCGGCGCGGGCCCAGCAAGCAGCAGACCGACAGCGCCCAGGCTCGGGCGCTCGTCGAGGACGTCCGGGCCCGATACGGCGCCTCCGTCCACGCCACCTTCCACGAGCAGGCCACGGCGTGCGCCGCGCAGCTCACCCAGGCCGACGAGGACGGGATGATCGCCGCGGCGATGATCCTGCGCGAGTTCGCCGACGAGGCCCACCGCGACGTCAGCGCCAAGCTCGGCCACGCCGTGGACCGCAGCAACTATCGCCCTCAGTGGCGGCACCCGCGGGGCGGCCCGCGGTGGAACCTGTTCGCCCTGCCCGGCGGCCTGCACCCGTACATTCACGTCACCGCCGCCGCCACCGTCCTCGGCGAGCAGGCCAAACGCGCCGTCCGCGCCACCGCCCCGGCGCCCCTGCTGGCCCACGTCTTCGAGATCCTCGACCTCACCGTGATCGGCTGGGAGTTCGCCCGGGTGCGGCCCGACACCGACATGGCCGGCCTCGCGCACCGCCTGATCGGCACGGCTCGCGACCTGCGGGCAGCGATGAGCGACGAGCCCCCGCTGCCCGACCCCGTACGCGAGGTGATGCGCCGCAACAACACCATCACCGTGTACGACCCCCACTCCCCGCAGGTGGTCGGCGGCTTCAACCCGGGCAAGGAGATGCGCGAGGCCCTGCTGGCCTGACCGGGTTCACGACTCGCTGGAGCGGGCCCAGAGGTTGATTGTCGAGCCGCACCGGAAATTCGCATTGAGCCCAATCGATCATCTGGACACCGGCGGCGCCCCTCCGGCGTTACGGTGATGCGATGAGCATCCGTGAGACGCCACCGTTCCGGGCCGACCACGTCGGCAGCCTGCTTCGCCCACCCGCCCTGCTCGAGGCGCGCGAGCGCCGCGCCACCGGCGAGATCGACGCCGAGGAGCTGCGCGCCACCGAGGACGCCGCGATCCGCGACGTCGTCCGCATGCAACGCGACGTCGGCCTGCGCTCGGCCACCGACGGCGAGTTCCGCCGCACGTCGTGGCACATGGATTTCATCTACCGCCTCGGCGGCGTCCACCCCACCGACGAAAAGATCCAGGTCCACTTCCGCAACGCCGAGGGCGAGATCGACTTCGAGTCGGCGGCGCTGGCCATCGACGCGCCGATCCGCCTCACCGAGACCGTGTTCGGCGACGACTTCGCGTTCCTGCGGTCCGTCGTGGACCCGGGCGTGACGGCGAAACTGACCATCCCGTCGCCCAGCATGGTCCATTACCGCGGCGGCCGGGCGGCAATCGATCCGGCCGTCTACCCCGACGAGGACCAGTTCTGGGCCGACCTCAGCGCCGCCTACGCCGAACAGGTGCGGCGGGTGGCCGAGCTGGGCTGTCGTTACCTGCAGCTCGACGACACCAGCCTGGCCTATCTCAACGATCCCGCGCAGCGCCGCCTGCTCAACGACCGCGGTGACGACGCCGAGCACCAGCATCTGCGCTACATCCGTCAGATCAACGCCGCGATCGCCGGCCGCCCGGCAGGCCTCTCCGTCACCACCCACATGTGCCGGGGCAACTTCCGCTCGTCGTGGACGGCCGAGGGCGGCTACGACTTCGTGGCCGAGGCGCTCTTCAGCGAACTGGCCGTCGACGGCTTCTTCCTGGAGTACGACGACGAGCGCTCGGGCGACTTCGCTCCCCTGCGTTTCGTGCCACCCGGCAAAACCGTCGTGCTCGGCCTCGTCACCACCAAGAGCGGCCGGCTCGAATCGAAGGACACCCTCAAGCGCCGCATCGACGAGGCAGCCCGCTACGTGCCGCTGGAGCAGCTCTGCCTCTCACCCCAGTGCGGCTTCTCCTCCACAGTGGAGGGCAACACCCTGACCTACGACGAGGAGGTCGCCAAGCTCGCCCTGATCGTCGAGACAGCCGCGGAGGTGTGGGGCTGAGACGACGAAGCTCCTCCCCGCGGGACGGACCGCGAGGGGGAGCTTCGTCAGAGGGGAGCTTCTACTTCACCGCGCCGGCGGTGAGGCCCGACTGGATCTGGCGCTGGAAGACGGCGTACACGACGATCATCGGCAGGATCGTGAGGACGAGCGCCGCGAACAGGGTCGACCATTCCGCCTGGTAGCCGGCCGAGACGCTGATCTGGGCGATGCCCTGGGTGAGCAGCAGCTTCTGGTCGGCGCCGGGACCGCTCATGATCACGACGGGCAGCAGGTACTGGTTCCACTGGCCGACGATGTTGAAGATCGTGATGCTGACCAGGCCGGAGCGCGCCATCGGCATCATGATCTGGAAGAACTTGCGTACGTGGGAGGCGCCGTCGACGGTCGCGGCCTCCTCGATCTCGTACGGGAGGCTCTTGAAGAAGGCGGCCAGGAAGAAGATCGTGAAGGGCAGCGAGTACGCGATGTACACGAGGATCAGCCCGGTGAACGAGCCGAGCAGGCCCAGTCCTTTGAGGATGTAGAACAGCGGCGCCAGCGCCATGAACGTCGGGAACGCCAGGCCCGAGACGAACAGGTAGTAGATGGCGCGGTTGCCGGGGAATTTGTAGCGGGCCAGCACGTACGCGGCCATCGCGCCGAACAGCATGGTGCCGGCGGTGCTGATCAGCACGACGAAGACGCTGTTGAGGAAGTAGCGCCCGATGTGCGCGTCGCTCCACGCGTTGGCGTACGTCTCGAACGAGAACTGGTTGGGCAGCGCGAACGGCTTGCCCAGGAAGATCTCGGTGTTGCTCTTGAACGACGCCAGCAGGACCCACAGCAGCGGGCCGGCCGTGATCAGGGCCCAGGCGACCAGGGCGACGTGCGAGAGGCCGGTGGCGATCTTGAGGTCGCGCCTGGGTTCCGGCGCGCGGCCCGCCGACAGCGCGGTGGTGCTCGGGGTCTTGGTGATGGTGGTCATCGTCTCGCCTCTCGCCCGATCAGGCTTCGACGGATTCGCGGCGGGTGGCCGAGAGGGTCACCCAGGCGAAAGTCAGGGTCAGGAAGAAGAGCACCACACCGAGGGCGGATGCGTAACCGGCCTGCGAGAACTCGAAGGCGTTGCGATAGATCATGAGGCTGAGCACCGAGGTCGCGCCGTCGGGGCCGCCGCGGTCCACGGTCATGATGTTGACCAGGGCGAACGCGTCGAAGGCGGCGATGCCGAGGTAGACCCAGGCGACCTGCACCGTGTTCCAGAGCAGCGGGATGGTGATCCGGAAGAACAGGGTCATCCGGCTGGCGCCGTCGATCGCGGCCGCCTCGTACACCTCGGTGGGGATGTTGCCCATGCCGGCCGAGAACAGCACGACGTAGAAGCCGACCGCCTGCCAGACCAGCACGACCAGCAGGCAGCCCATGGCGTAGCGCTCGTCGGCCAGGAACAGCCAGGGCGACCACGAGTCCGGGAACAGGCCGTTGATCATGCCGCTCTTGTCCGGCCCGAACACCCGGCCGAAGATCACGGCGACGATGGCCAGCGCCAGCAGCTGCGGGAAGAAGAAGATGATCCGGTAGACCTTGGAGCCCCAGACGCCCCGGGTCACCCCGCCCTTGTGCCCGCCGCCCACGTTCAGCAGGAACGCGAAGATCAGGGCGAGGACGACCGTGATGAGCGGCAGGAAGATCAGCAGGAACACGTTGTGCTTGATCGACTGCCAGAACAGGGTGTCGTCCCACATCTTGCGGAAGTTGCCCAGGCCGACGAAGTTCTCGACCGGCCCGAGCCCCGACCATTCGTAGACCGACAGGTAGAACGCCTGGATGTACGCCCACACGACGAATGTCACGTAGAGCGCCACCGGCACGACAAGGAAGCCGATGATGAAGGGATACTTGCCGTGCCGCATGGCGCCTACCGTCCTACCTTGTTGCTAGTTGCCGGTTACCAGATGATCAGCTGCGGGTGAACTTGGTGATGGCAGAGTCCTTGGCCACGGCCTGCGAGGCCTTCTCCATGCGCTCGCAGAACTTGGCGGCGTCGTAGTCCTTGAACATCAGATCGTTGGCGGCAGCCCGCGACTCGTCGTCGAGCTTCTTGTACCAGGTGTCGAACAGGTAGCCCATGAAGACGTCCTTGCCGGCCTTGGCGACAGCGTCGTTGGCGCTGGTCAGACCGGGCGAGATCGTGACGCCGTCGGAGGCGCCCGCCACCACCGTAAGCGACTTCGTGAGCTTCGTGAACTCCAGCGCCGCCTCCTTGGAGAGCATGGTGCGCAGGTACTCCTTGCCGCCCTGGGGGTTCTTGCCCTTGGCGGCGGCGAAGTAGATCTCTCCGGCGGCGGCGTTGATGGCGGTGGCCGGCAGCTTGTCCGACGCGGTGACGCTCGGGTACGGCGCGATCGCGTACTCGAAACCGGACGGGGTGTCCTTGGCCTGCTCGTTCTCGAGCCAGGAGCCGCAGGGGTAGAACGCGACCTTGTCCTGGTTCTGCTGGAGCTGGACCTCGGTGTGACGCAGGCCGAGGAACGTCTTGTTGATGTAGTTCTTGCCGATCCCGGCCCACGCCTCGGCCGCCTGCTTGACGGCGTCGTTGGTCCAGGCGCCTTCCTTCAGGTTGTCGATGTCCTTGAGGACCTGCTCGGTGCCGATCTTGCCGGCGCTGGTGAGCAGGGCGCGGACCATGTAGTACGACGCGTTGGCGCCGGCGTAGCCGAACGGCGTGATGCCCGCGGCCTTGATCTTGTCGCACAGCGCGGTGAACTCGGCCCAGGTGGCCGGCGGGGTCCAGTTGTTCTTCTTGAACAGGGCCGCGTTGTACCAGAGGCCGAAGACCGTGTACGCGTAGTTCACCGCGAACGGCTTGCCGTCGTACGTGCCCTGCTCGACCGCGCCCGGCACCAGCGTCTCGGCCACCGTCTTGCCCGCGATGTCCAGCGACGGCGCCGCGAACAGGTCGGTCAGGTCGGCCGCCTGGCCCGCCTTCACGATCGCGCCGAAGTCCATCAGCTTCGAGCCCGAGTTGTTGATCATGTCCGGCGGGTTGCCGGCGTTGATCCGGGGCTGGATCTGCGTCGAGATCTCCTCGGTCTGCGAGTACGTGACCTTGGCCTCCGGCCACTTCTTGTTGAACAGCGGCGTGTCGACGTCGGTCGCGTACTTGGTGCCCAGACCGCCGTTGAAGATCACGATCTCGACGCCGGCCTTGGGGTCGATGCCGAGCGGGTTGTCCGCCGACTTCGTGCCGGTGGCCTGGTCCTGGGTGCCCTCGTCGGAACCGCCGACACACGCGCTGAGCATGCTCACGGCGGGGGTGGCAAGCAGACCGACGGCGGCCGCGCGACGCAGCAGCGTACGGCGGTCCAACTCGGACTTGGTGAATATGTCGGTCACAGCATCTCCTCAGTGCTTGCTGTTTGTTACTGGTGTTGAGTCCGGATCATCCCTTGACCGCGCCGGCGGTGAGGCCGGTAGCGATGTTGCGCTGAATGATCAGGAAGAAGATCACCACCGGGATCGAGGTGATGATCGCACCGGCCATGAGGGGCCCCCAGGCGGTACCGCGCGTTGTCTGGTTCTGCAGCAGCCAGGCCATCAGATTCTGCTTGTCCGGGCTGTTCAGCGTGTTGATGATGATGAACTCGTTCCAGGCCTGGATGAACCCGTAGACGCTCGTGGCGACCAGACCGGGACCGGTCAGCGGCAGGATGATGCGCCAGAACACCTGCGCCCGTGTGCAGCCGTCGATCATGGCGGCTTCGTCGAGCTCCCGGGGGATGCCGGAGATGAAGCCGCGCAACGTCCAGACGGTGTAGGGCAAGATCAGCACGAGGTACGTGATGCTCACACCGATCAAACTGTTGGTCAAATCCGCGCTCTGCAGCATGAGGAAGAGCGGGATGAGCAACGACAGGAACGGGATGAGCTGAACCACCAGGACGACCAGGATGATCGCCTTGCGGCCGTAGAACGAGAACCGCGCGATCGACAACGCCCCGAGGAAGCCCACCACCAGGGCGCCGGCCACCGCCAGGAGCGTGACGATGACGCCGTTCAGCATGTCCTTGAGGAACAGCGGGGCCTTGAAGGCGGAGACGAAGTTGTCGAACGTCGGGTTGCTGGGCCAGAACCCGGGCTCCAGCGCGAGCACCTCGTCGGCCGGTTTGAACGCCGTGTTCAGCACCCAGTAGACCGGGAACAGCATGATGACGCCGAAGACGATCCCGGCGGTGTTGGCCGCGATCGTGCCGGACCGGCTGCGCCCGACGGTGATGACACCGTCGTCGGTCTTGGCCCGGCGGCGCCGGAGCGGGGCGGTGGAGGCGGGGGCGGGACCCGCTGCGGGGGCGACCATCAGTCCACCTCTCCGATCCTGAACATCTGCCGGATATAGAAGATCATGACGCCGAGCATGAGGATCACGGTGATCACCGCGATGGCCGAGCCCAGGCTGTAGCGCGACTGGCCGAAGGCCTGCGTGTACGAGTACGTGGCGAGCGTCTGGAACTGGGGCTCGGGGTGGCCGTCCCGCAGCACCCAGGCCTGCGTGAAGAGGCCGAAGTTCCAGATCACCGACAGCGTGGTGACGATCATGATGAGCGGCTTGAGGATCGGCAGGGTGATGTTGCGCAGCGCCTGCCAGGCCGTGGCGCCGTCCACCGTGGCCGCCTCGAGCAGCTCCTTGGGCACCTGGGTCAGCCCCGCGTTGAGCGTGATCGCCAGGAACGGGATGCCGGCCCAGACCACCAGCGTGGTGATGACGCTCCAGCCCTGCCACGGGTTCACGAACCAGCTGTGGTTCTGGTAGCTCACGCCGGGGAGCAGGTCGATCAGGTAGTTCACGACCCCGAAGTCGGAGTCGGTCATCCACCGGAAGATCTGGGCCGCGACCAGCTGCGGCAGCGCCCACACGAACATCATGGCGACGATCATGAAGAGCCGGACGCCGCGGCTGACCCGGCGCATCAGCAGCGCGATGCCCAGGCCGAACAGCACCGAGACCAGCACCGAGACGAAGGTGAAGGCGACGGTGCGCCCGACCACCGACCAGAACACGGAGTCGGTGAGCACCCGCGTGTACTGGTCGAAGCCGACCCACGGGGGCGTACGGCCGCTGAGCAGCTCGCGCAGCCGCATGTTCTGGAACGACAGGATGACCATCCGGACCAGCGGGTAGCCCAGCAGGCCGGCGATCAGCAGGAGAGCGGGCAGGGCGAGCAGCCACGGGGTACGGCCGCTGTCGCGCTTGCGGCGCTTGGGGGCGGCGTGACCGGGGACCCGGTTCTGCTGCGGCCCGCCGGGATCGCGGGGCCGTCGGGTCGCCGGGGAGTCGACGACGGACATCGGCGTTTCCCTCTCTAGGGGCCGGGCGGGCTGCCCGCCTTCGTGCCGGAAGGCGGGCAGCCCGGCGGATGTCAGCTCTCGTTGAGCGTGGTGTTGATCTGGTCGTCGGCCCACTTGGCGCCGTCAGCCACCGACTTCTTGCCGGTCAGGATGTCGGTCAGCATGGTCTGCAGGACCGCGCTCTTCTCGACGTCGGCCCACTTCTCGGCGTTCGGCGGGAACCAGCTGTTCTTCGCGGCCAGCGCGGCCGGCGCGATCGCCGGGTTGTCAGCGGCGGCCTTGTCCAGCAGCGAGGTCGCGTTCGGCAGCGCGTTGGCCTTGACCAGCCCGGCCATCGAGGTGCTGTCGGTGAACGCCTTGATCCACTGAGCGGCCAGCTGCTTGTTCTGGCTCTTCTCGGTGATGCCCAGGTTGGAGCCGCCCAGGAACGACGGGACCTCGGGCATCGGCGCGGCGGCCAGCTTGCCCTTCACCTTGGTGGGGACCAGCGGGGAGTCCGGGTTGTTCGGGTCCTTCTTGGTCTCCTCGGCCGCGCCCTGCTCCCAGGCGTTGCCGTAGAACATGGCCGCGGTGCCCTGGGCGAACGTGTTGGCCTGGTCGTTCTCGTTCTTGGTGGGGTCGGCCTTCGAGTACTTCTTGGCCAGGTCGACCCAGCGCTGCAGGCCCTCGATCGAGGCCGGCTGCGAGAGCTGGCCGACCCACTTGTCGCCCTCCTGCTTCGCGATGTCGCCGCCGGTCGACTTGACCCAGCTCATCGCCGCGTACCAGTACTGGCCCGGCATGTAGACGGCGCCGAACTTGCTGTTGGCCTTCTCGGCGGCCTGCAGCTTGTCGGCGGCCGACAGGAAGTCCGCGTACGACTTGGGGGCCTCGCTGATGCCGGCCTTCTTGAACAGGTCGGTGCGGTAGATCAGCACGCGCGCGCCGGCGTAGTAGGGCACGCAGTAGGTCTGGCCCTCGAAGTCGCAGGCGCCCTTGAGGCCCTGCAGCCACGAGCCCGAGTTCTCGTAGTCGGCCGGGTTGATCGCGCCGAACGCGCCCGAGAAGACGTACTTCGGGAACTCGGTGTTGCCCAGCTCCACGACGTCGGGGACGTCGTTGCCCGCCAGGGTCGCGTCCAGCTTGGTGAGGTGGTTGGCCCACTGCTGGTACTCGACGTTGACCTGGGCGCCGGTGGCGTCGGTGAACCGCTTGCTCGCGTCGTCGACGACGTTCTTCCAAGCGCTCTGCGCGTCGACCATCAGCCAGACCTTGAGGGTCTTGCCGGTGCCGTCGACCTTGCCGGAAGCCGAAGTAGTGGGGGCGTCCTCGTCGTTGGAGCCGCAGGCCGCGGCGCCGAGCAGTGTCGCCGCGATGGCCGCGACGGCGGCAATCTTGCGCTTCACGCTGTCCTCCTGGGGAGATTTATTTTCGGGGATGATGCGATTTCAGGTGGTTGCGGTTCAGGTGGTACTGCCGTCCTTGGCCGCCTTGTGGCCGTGTACGGCCTGGGCGGTGCGCTGGAACGCAGCGTGCGAACGTTCGTGGGTCCGCTGCGCGACGGCGACGTAGAGAAGATCAAGGACGACCAGTTGCGGGTGCCGGGCGCTGAGCGCGTCCGGCCGGAAGGTGGTCGCTTGGGTGGCGGTGACCAGGGTGATGTCGGCCAGCTCGGCCAGCGGCGAGCGCGGGAAGCTGGTGAGGGCGATGGTGGTGGCGCCCCGGCTGCTCGCCTCCGCGAGCAGCTCGATCGTCTCGCCGGTCTCCCCGCTGTGCGAGATGCCGAGCGCGACGTCGCCGGGCCGGGAGAGCGCGGCGCTGGCCAGACCGTTGTGCACGTCGGTCCAGGCCCAGGCCGGCACCCCGATGCGGTGCAGGCTGAACTGCATTTCCTCGCCGACCAGCGCGGATCCGCTGGCGCCGAAGATGTTCACCCGGGGCGCCGCGGCGATCGCGACCGCGGCCCGCTCGACCTCGGCCAGGTCGAGCAGCTCGGCCGTGTCGTGCATGGCCTGGGTGTCGGCCGCCATGATCTGCCCGAGCACCCGTTCGAGGGGGTCGCTCGGCTGGATCTCGCGGCCGATGTCGACGGTCCACCCGGCGGAACGCGCCCGCCCGGTTTCCGCCGCGATGCCGAGCCGCAGGTCCGCGTACCCGTCGAAGCCGAGGGCCCGGCAGAACCGGGTGACGGTCGCCGGCGAGGTGCCGCTGCGCTCGGCGAGCTCGACGATGGTGGCGCGTGACGCGGCGGCCGGATCGGTGAGGACCTGCTCGGCGACCCGCCGCAGCGCCCCCGTGAACTCCGGGAGCAGCGACCGCACCCGGGCCAGCACTCCCTGCTGATTCGCGGCGTGCAGGTCGGCGGTGGCCTGTGCGCCGCGAACCAGGGAGTCGACGACCGCGGTCGCCGCGGCGCCGTCCATCTCCGGCTCGCTCATGGGCCACCCTTTCAGGAAGGAGTGTTTACTGTCGCGGTAAAAGTTCTTACTAACCGCCCCTCCGTGTCAAGGAGTTGGGCGAAGTTTTCAAACCGTTACCTGACCTGCGCCGATGAACGCGTGTTACGCCGCTGCCGCTTGACGGTCATCAATCCGGAAATGTTCTTTACGACGTGGCAGCCATCACATGCAGGGGTATGTCCGGGTTTGACATGCGACTTTCGGGCACGCCGAGATGCCCGGTCAGACGGTCTGACCGGGCCGAACGGGTGATCTGATGACGGTTGTGAAACGCGCTTTTTACCGGCGGAACATCTGCGCCGGTCAGGCGGTCGCGCGGATCGCCTCGGCGAACGCCTCGGAACGGTGCTCGAAGTTACGGAACCTGCCGTAGCTCGGGGCAGCCGGCGACAACAGCACCACGCCGCCCGCCGGGGTCAGCTCACGCGAGAGCCGTACGGCATGGGAAAGGTCTTCCGCCTCGACGGCGGTGACGCCGGGCAGACCGGCGAGCGCGGCCAGGATGCGGGGGCCGCTGTCGGGCAGGCCGATCGCGGTGAGCTCACGTTCGGCCAGGAAGTCGCGCAGCACTGTGTAGTCGAGCCCGCGGTCGGTGCCGCCCAGCAGCACGGTCAGTGGCTTTCCCGCGTACGCGTCGATCGCGTGCATCGTGGCGTACGGGCTGGTGGAGAGCGTGTCGTCGACGAACGTGAGCCCGGACGGGTCGGTGATCTCGGTGAGCCGGTGCGGCAGACCCTCGAACGACGCCACCGCCTCGGCCAGCTGCGCCGCCGTGCCCGGCACGTCGATGCCCAGCCCGTCCAGCACGGCCAGCGCGACGCAGAGGTTGCGGCCGTTGTGCGCGCCCTTGAGCTTGAGCGCCGAGCGGGGGAACAGCGGCTCGTCGGAGCAGAACACCAGGTCGTCGGAGACCCGGAACCGCGAGTCGCCGGCGGCGGCCGGGACGGGCGGGAACCCGTTCGCGTCGGTGATGCCCCGGATCTCGTCGCGCAGCCGCTCGTCGGAGCCGTTCACGACGATCATTTCCGGTCCGTGGCGCAGCAGGTTGAGCTTGTCACGGTAGTACTCCCGCTCGCCGCCGTGCGCGTCGAGATGCTCGGGGAACAGCGACGTCACCACCGCGACCCGGGGCGAATCGGTCAGGTCGGCGCACTGGTAGCTGGACAGCTCGAGCACGTACAGCGGGGCGTCGCCGGGCATGTCGAGCAGCGGCACGCCGATGTTGCCGCCGAACACGTTGGGCCGGCCGGCCGCCGCCAGCAGGTGGCTGATCAGGCTGGACGTGGTGCTCTTGCCCTTGCTGCCGGTGACGCCGATCGTGCGCGCGGCGTGGTCGGCCATCCACAGGGCGCTGCCCCCGGTGACCGGGACACCGCGCTCGCGCAGCTCCCGCATCCACGGGTGGGTCTGCGGCACGCCGGGCGACCGCACCACGACATCGGCCGTGACCAGGGCCGGGAACGCGTGATCCCCGCCGGCGAGCGGCGCCAGCCGGGCCAGTTCGCCCTCCCACGACACCGAGAGGTAATTGGCGCTGTCGTCCACGGCGATCAGCCGCGAAGGACCGTACGGGGAAATGGCCGTCACCGCGGCACGCCCCTCGCGGCCCGTGCCCCAGACCGCCACGGACCGGCCCTTCAGGTCTGCCAGGCGCACGATCGCCCCCTCCTCGTCGAGTCGCACTAGTATTGCCCGTCGGCCCTACGACAGGAGTTCCCGGGTGCAGTTCGACGTCATGCGCTTCCCCTCGTACGCTTTCGACCCCGCGACCGGGGTGGCGACGTTCGACTACGTGCTCGACGGCCCGTCCCCGCTGCGCTTCACCGAGACGATCACCCTGCCGGTGTCCGACGGGCCGGCGCCGCCCGCCCTCACCCGCGTGCTCGGCCTGCTGCACGTGGTGGCCGGGGTCAGCTACTTCAAGGTGGGCGCGCCCGCCCGCGTGATCGCGCCGGAGCCGGTCGCGCCCGCCGTCGCCGACTTCTTCACCGCCGTCTACACCAAGGGCATGGCCGAGTACGCCTACCGCAACCAGCTCCCGCATGTGCTCGAGCTGGTCGTCGAGACACCCGGGGTGCTGCCCGCGGCCGCCCCGGTCGACAACAGCCAGGGCCGGCCGCTCTCGGCCGTCGGCGGCGGCAAGGACTCGATCGTCACGCTGGAGATCCTGCGCGCGGCCGGGCTCGACCCGGTGCCGTTCTCGGTCAACCCCAACCCGGTGATCGTGAACGTGAACGCCGCCTCCGGCCTGCCCGCCCTGGCCGCCCGGCGCAAACTCGACCCGCGGCTGTTCGAGCTGAACAAGGCGGGCGCGCTCAACGGCCACATCCCCGTCACCGCGATCAACTCGCTGATCGCGATCGCCACCGCCGTCTGGCACGGCCTCGGCCCCGTGGTGATGTCCAACGAGCGCTCCGCCTCCGACCCCAACCTGATCTGGAACGGTCACGAGGTCAACCACCAGTGGTCCAAGGGCGTCGAGGCCGAAGGGCTTCTGCGGGCCGCCGTGACCGCCCACGCCGGCCTCACCGAGCCGTACTTCTCGCTGCTGCGGTCGCTCTCCGAACTGCACATCGCGCAGCTGTTCGCCCGTCACACCCAGTACGACGACGTGGTCACCAGCTGCAACAAGGCCTTCAAGCTGCACGACCCCACGGCCCGCTGGTGCGGCGACTGCCCCAAGTGCCGCTTCGTCTACCTGGCGATGGCGCCCGCCATGGACAGGGCCCGCCTCAACAAGATCTTCGGCCACGACCTGTTCGCCGACACGGCGCAGTTGCCCGGCTTCCTGGAACTGCTCGGCATCGACGCCCACAAGCCGTTCGAGTGCGTCGGCGAGGTCGAGGAGTCGCTGGTCGCCCTCTCCATGCTGGACGACGACGCCCCCGTGCTGGTCGCGCTGCGCGAGGCCGTCCCCGCTTCGGCCTGGTCGGCCGCCTCCCGCGACGACGTCCTCACCCCGGGCGGGCCGACTTTCGTCCCGGCGGCCTACGCCAAGATCCTGACCGACGCGCTCTGAGGACCGACGTGCTCGACAACACCGCCCCCGCCGCCGCTCTGCTCGGTGGCCCGGTCGCCGACCCGGCTGTCTACGTCGGGAAGGCCGACCTCGACGCCCCTGGCGAGCAGGGCTGGCTGCTCGGGCATTTCCGCCCGTCCGGCGACCCGCGGCACAGCGCCGACGTCGAAATCAAATGGGGGCGCCACCCCAAAGGCGACCGCCGGGCCCAGTGGGTGACCGGCGAGCAACGCACAGCCCTGCTGATCCTGATCAGCGGCCGCTTCCACGTCGAACTCCCCGACCGTACGGTCGTCCTCACCGAACCCGGCGACTACGTCGTCTGGGGCAAAGGTGTCGACCACTCGTGGCTTGCCGAACAGGAGTCCGTGGTCCTCACCGTCCGCTGGCCCTCGGTGGCCGGCTACAAGGTGCCGCAGCCTGAGTAGGGGCTATTCGGGCGGGTCGTGGTGGATGCGGGACGGGGCCACGCCCAGCTGTTGCAGGGCCACGCTTGTCGCGGCCAGCATCAGCGGCGGGCCGGCCAGGTAGACCTCGTGGCCGGACCATTCGCCGTAGGCTGCGACCGCGTCGGTGACCAGGCCGGACGCGTACGGGCCGGGGTCGCCCTCGGAGACGACCGGCACCACGGTGGCCCGGCGGGCGGCACGCGCGATCGCGGCGATCTCGTCGATGTCGTAGAGCTCGCTCAGGTCGCGTACACCCCAGAACAGCACCGCGGATCGGGGGTCACCGGTGTCGGCGAGCTCGGTCAGCAGAGCCTTCAGCGGGGCGACACCGGTATCCCCGGCGATCATCAGGAGGTCGCGCCCCGGGTCGGCAGGCATGGTCATCGCGCCCTCGGCCCGGCCGATGCGTACGGGGTCGCCAACGCGCGTGTGGTGCACCAGCGTGCCGCTGACGCCCGTCGTGGTCTTGGCCCGTACGTGCAGCTCGACCAGGTCGTTGCGGCGGGGCGCGCCGGCCAGCGAGTAGGGCCGCCAGATCGCCGGCAGGCCCGGCACCTGAATCCGCGCGTACTGCCCCGGGCGGAACGGCATCGGCAGCGACGGCCGCAGCCGCACCACGGCCAGGTCGGGCCGGCGCAGCTCGTGCGAGACAACCGTCGCGTCCCACACCGGCTGTTCGTAACCCGCGCGGGCCCAGCCGTGCGCGATCCACTCGTACGCGTGCTGCCACGTCGACCGCCACGCCAGGTCGAAATCCTGCCGCCACTGCCCGGGGGCCATGCCCGCCCGCATCGCCTCGGCCAGCGCCGCCCCCACCAGCTGCAGATGCCCCGGTTCCACCCCGCAGGCGGCCAGCGCCGCGCCGAGCCGCCCCGTGCCCTCGACCAGGATCGGCGGCCGGTCGAGATGGTGCACCAGCCAGGTCAGCGCCCTCGCCAGCTGCGCGGACTGGGTCTCGGCCCCGCCCGGCACCGCCGTACGCAACGACGGGTGCGCCAGCAGCAGCGCCGCCCGGAGCCGTTCGGCCACCTCACCGGGCCCGCCCGCGAACGTCAGGCTGGTGCTGAGCAGCCGCTGCGTCTGGAGCAGCAGAGCGTCGTCGGCCGGGTCCATGCCATCACCGGTAGCGCCCGTCCGCGACACCATCGGCGGCATGACATGCGGCAACTCGAACCCCGGCAGCCGCGGCGCCGGCGTCCGCGTCCCGCTCTCGGTCTGCGGCTCTCCGTGCAAAAATCCACCCTCGTCCCGTACGCGGTGACCACCGCCCGACGCCCACTCGGGCCGGGCGCCGCCCTCCAACTCGTTGCCCTCCAGCCGACGCGGCCAGACCACCGGCGTCACCACCCCCGGAGCCCGCCGCACCGGAAGCCCGGTGAACTGGTTCCGGTTGGGCCGCCCCACCGCCTCCACATCGGCGAAGCGCCCCGCCTCATCGGGCGTCGGCAAAGCCTTACCCGCCGCGGCCCCGCTCTCACCGGCCGGCTCGCCACGATCCGCCGCCGGCAGCTCGGCTGGTCGCAGCGGCGGCTCGGGCTCGGGCTCGGGAACATCCGACGAGGCATCCCACCCGCCGGGGACCACACCGTCGCGTCCCGGTTTCGTCGGGTCGGTCCTCGGCGCAGCCGTGACGTGCCGGACCGGGCTTCTGTCCCAGAAAGACCGCCCCGGGGCCGGCCCGTCCCCCTCGGGTGTCCCGGCCTCGCCGGCTACCTTGTCCGCGCCGGCGGGACTCGATGTGTCGTCACCCGCGCCCGCCTCACCCGGCACGCCCTCACCCGGCACGCCCTCACCCGCACCGGTCCGGCTCGCTCCCTGCCGGGCAGGCGCCGCGGACGCCCATCGCGGACGCAACGGCCCACCGGCCTCCTCACCCGTGTGCGGCGGAGCCGAAGGCAGACCCGGGCGCGGTGCGGCGGGCGGCAACGCCTCGTGAGGCTCGGCCGGGGGCAGCGCGATGTGGCCGGTTTCCTCCTGCTCGCGCAGGGCCTCGGCCGTGTCGGCGATGCCCGCGGCCACGGCGTCGGGGGCCGCCTGGCGCAGGCGGATGGCCCGCAGCAGGGCGAGCAGATGCTGGTCCGCCCCGGAACCCGATCCGGACGACACTGGAACACCCCCGCTTCGCGGATCAGTCGACCACGACAACCGTACTGCCGGACGGGCCGCCCCGTCGCTCTACCGCTGCGCTCGCGCAGGAATCGGTCTCGCGGTTGGCGGCCGGTCACCGGGGACGACCAGTTCCGCGGTCATGCTCGACATCCTGCGCCGCCCTCCGACATTTCCTGCCGCACGAAAAGCCCCTTTTCTGGGAATCCACTGCGAATCCGGGGTGGCTTTGGAAGGCTGCATCCAGGATCCCGACGGTTGCCCCCGGGCCGCTCGGCTTGAGCCCACGCGAGGCGGAGCCATGAGACATCCTCTGTCAACCTCAAGCAGCCTGTTTGAGGGCGTGGGTGCGGTGGGCGGTATGGACGGCTTCGTCGTAGCGCACGTTCAGGCGCAGGCAGTGCCAGAGGATCTCCAGCCAGCGGTTGCCGAGGGCACGCAGGGCAGCGTTGTGACTCTTGCCTTTGGCGATCTTGGCGTCGTAGAAGGCGCGGGCCCAGCCGGATTGCTGCAGGCTGCAGAAGGCCCATTGATGTACGGCGTTGCCGAGGTAGCGGTTGTAGGCCAGGCGGCGGGCGATGACGAACTCGCTGCGTCCGGAGCGTCTCGTGACCGGGGCGGTCCCGGCATAGCATTGCAGGGCGTTGGGTGTGGTGAACTGCTCGACGTGTTCGCCGATTTCACCGGCGACCCTGGCGGCGAGACGATCACCCAGGCCAGGCATGCTCAGGTAGATCTCGCCGCCAGGGAACGCGTTCCCCGGCCGGGGCTCCTTCGGCTGCTTCGCCCGGCCGACACGCGGGCTTCCCAGAAGCAGCTCACCCATCCGCCGCTGCCAGACCCGGCGTTGCTCGCGCAGCAGCAACAGTTGCGCGGCGGCCAGCCGGATGCTGCCGGCCTTCGCCCGGGCCAGCTCCGGGCGCACCGCAAGCCGCGGGCTGTTCAGGGCAGCTATGACCCGTTCGGCGAACCGGTCGGGCCAGCCGTGCCGGTTGGCGCGGGCCAGGGCTTCGACGGCGTCACGGCCGGCGGCGGCCAGCTCGGTGTGGCTGGGCCAGCGCTCGAGCAGGCGCAGGAACACTGCCGCGCCCAGGTCGCCGTCGGCGATGTCGATCGCGGCGGGGAACACCGCGAGCAGGTCGGCGCGCAGCCGGTTACCCAGGCGCCGTTCGTCGCGGGCGGCCCGGTCGTCGTCACGAGCAATGGCCCGCAGCTCCGCGCCGAGCTCGCCGTGCGGGATCAGTTTGCGCAGCTCGACAAAGGGGTCGAGGGCCAGCAGGCAGCAGATCCGTGCGTCTTCGGCGTCGTCTTTCTTCTTGGCCGGGCCGCGGCGGCGGGCGACCAGGTCCGGGTTGACCGGCAGCACGGTGAACCCGGCATCGAGCAGGGCCTCGACCAGCAGCCCGTGCCGGGTTTCCAGCACGACCCGGACCTCGGCCGGGTCGGTTTCCAGGGCCAGGCAGCGGGCGACCAGCCGGGCCACCCCTTCGGGGCCGTGGTCGATGCGGAACTGTTCGATTACCCCCTTGCCCGGCACGCCCAACGCGACGTCATGGTGGTCCTCGGCCCAGTCCAGACCGACTCCCAGCACGGCAACCTCCTTCCAACTCGCAGGTCAGGTGCGGTGGAGGCGCGGCGTCGTGCTGATGGACCAGTCCTCACGGGACAACATCCTCGAAGGCGTCAGACCTCCACCGGTCACCTCCGAGGACGCCGTCTCATGTCAGTCCTCGAGGGACAAGCACCCAAAGCGTTCCTCGGAGGCTCCCGATGACGAAAGAAGGTACTGCCATCAGCATCAGCCACCATCACACGGCCAGCGGCCGGCCGTTGCGGGTGTCCCCGGCGTGGGTCGGCGGGGCCGGGTCCGCGCAGCATGACCACCTTCTCCCCGTACGGGAGGCTGTCTGGGTCTGGAGCGTGCGCAGGTACGCGCGAACGGCCCTGTGGGCACTGCCCGCCGCCGCCCTGCTCCACGGCTGGACCACCCTGGGCATGGACACCCCGCCGGGCCCGCTCGTGGTCACGCTTGCCGCCTACTGGCTCTCCACCATCGCCATGATCGCCCTGGCCGGCCTGCTCGCCGGCACCCGCACCCGCCGGTCCGCCGTCGCCGGCCTGCTCGTCGGCCTGGCCGGTTTCGTTCTCAGCCTCCCCCTGGCGGCCCTTCCCGACGACATGGCCGCCGCCGGTTCCCCGCTCACGGCCGCCCAGTTGCAGACGGCCGAGGTGGTCGCCTCGGCCGCCGTCGGGGTGGGCTGGACGCTGCTGGGCTGGGCCGTCTTCCGTTGCCGCCTGGTCAACCCGGCCGACGGCGTGCTGCTGATGCTGGCCGCGGCCACGATCGGCGCCGGCGCGCACGCCCAGCGCCCGCTGCCCACCGTGGGCGCGTTGCTGCTGCTCGCCGCGGGCACCGGCCTGGCCTGGACCGCGGGCCGCCTGATCCCCCGGCACTGACTCCTCCCCGGGCACGGTTCTGCCCGACCCTGGTGGCATGCTCGACGCAGGCCCGGTTGACCCCGGGAACCGGCGAAGGGAGCAGCCATGGCCAAGGTGGTCGCCGACATCTCGGTGTCGCTCGACGGATTTGTCACCGGCCCCGATCCCGGCCCCGAGCAGGGCCTGGGCCGCGGCGGCGAGGGCCTGCACACCTGGGTTTTCTCCGGCGACGCGACCGACCAGCGCGTCCGCGAGGAGGCCACGGCCGCGACCGGCGCGGTGATCATGGGCCGCCGCCTGTTCGACGTCGTCGACGGCCCCGGCGGCTGGAACGACGAGATGGGTTACGGCGCCGACCTGGCCGCCACGCCCCCCGTGCTGGTCGTCACCCGCACCCCGCCGGCTCAGGTCCGCCTGGCCGACCGGTTCACGTTCGTGGTCGACGGGCTGGCCAGCGCGATCGAGAAGGGTCTGGCCCTGGCCGGCGACCGCGAGGTCGTGGTCATGGGCGGCGGCGCGACGGTCCGCAGCGCGATCGACGCGGGGCTGGTCGACGAGCTGCGCCTGCACCTGTCCCCGGTGCTGCTGGGTGGGGGCGTCAGGCTGTTCGACGGCGCCACCCCCCGCACCCTGCGGCAGATCCACGTACACCCGTCCGGCCACGCCACCCACCTGACCTACCGGGTCGACTGAGCGTCGTGCCCGAGGTTCACCTGATCACCGACCCGGACGACGACCGCCTCGGTGACTACCGCGCCCTGACCGACCTCGAGCTGCGCACCAGGTGGGAGCCGCCCAACGGGCTGTTCATCGCCGAGGGCGAGCTCGTGCTGCGGCGCGCCCTGCGGGCGGGTTACCGTCCCCGGTCCTACCTGATCGACGAGAAACGCACCGAGCAGATCCTGGACCTGCCCGGCGACGCCCCGATCTACGCGGCGACGCCGTCCGTGCTCGAGAAGGCCACCGGTTTCCACGTGCACCGGGGTGTTCTCGCCTCGTTCCACCGCGCTCCCCTGCGTACGGCGGCTGACGTGATCGCCACGGCGCGGCGGGTGGCCGTGCTGGAGGACGTCAACAACCACACGAACATCGGGGCTGTGTTCCGGGGCGCCGCCGCGCTGGGCATCGACGCCGTCCTGCTCTCCCCGACCTGCGCCGACCCGCTCTACCGGCGCAGCGTGCGGGTCAGCATGGGCGAGGTCTTCGCGGTGCCGTACGCGCGTCTGGAGCCCTGGCCCGACGGTCTGCAGGTGCTCCGCGACGCCGGTTTCACCGTGCTCGCCCTGACCCCCGCGCCCGAGGCCGTGCCGCTGCAGAAGGTGACCGGACGCGACCGTACGGCTCTGCTGCTCGGCGCCGAGGGCCCCGGCCTGTCCAAGCACGCCCTGGCGGCCAGCGACATCCCCGTCAGGATCCCGATGCGGCGCGGGGTCGACTCGCTCAACGTGGCCGCCGCGGCCGCCGTCGCGTTCTGGGAGCTGGGGCGCGACGATCCCGAGACATAGAAACGGCCGGCCCCTCGGAAGGGACCGGCCGTCACGAGACGTCAGGCGCGTTCGCGGTCCACGACGCCGTTGTAGTCGGCGCCGCCCAGGGCCGCGGACGGCGGGATCGGCTCGGGCGCGGGCAGCGCGGCGGTCTTGTCCGGGTCGCCGCTGACCTGCTGCTCGGCCTCACGCACCTGGTCGTTGACCTTCTGCGCCTCGGCCGCGGCAGCCTCGGCCGCGGCGACGGCCTCCTCGTTGACCTCGGCCGCGTTGACCCCGGCCCTGGGGAGGTCGCCGGCCATGTTGGCCAGGCCGCCGAGCGCGCCGCCCATGCCCTCGAGGGCCTTGGTCAGCTCGGTCGGCACGATCCAGACCTTGTTCGCCGTGCCGTTGGCGATCTGCGGCAGGGCCTGCAGGTACTGGTAGGCCAGCACCTTCTGCGACGGGTTCGCCGTGTGGATCGCGTCGAACACCGTACGGATCGCCTTGGCCTGGCCCTCGGCCTGCAGGATCCGCGACTGCCGGTCACCGTCGGCGCGCAGCACCGCGGCCTGCTTCTCACCCTCAGCGGTGAGGATCTGGGCCTGCTTGTGCCCCTCGGCGTTGAGAATGGTCGCCCGGCGCTCCCGCTCGGCGCGCATCTGCTTCTCCATGGAGTCGCGAATGCTCGGCGGCGGCTCGATGGCCTTGATCTCGACCCGGGTGACCTTGATACCCCACCGGCCGGTGGTCTCGTCGAGCACCGTGGACAGGTGCCGGTTGATCTCCTCGCGGCTGGTCAGCGCGCGCTCGAGGTCGAGCGAGCCGATGACGTTGCGCAGGGTCGTGACCGTCAGCTGCTCGATGGCCTGCAGGAAGTTGGAGATCTCGTAGGTGGCCCGCACCGGGTCGACAACCTTGAAGTACAGGACCGTGTCGATCGAGACGACCAGGTTGTCGGAGGTGATCACGGGCTGCGGCGGGAACGAGACCACCTGCTCCCGCATGTCGACCTTGCTGCGCACCGAGTCGACGAACGGCACCAGCAGGTTCAGGCCGGGGCTCAGGGTCCGCTTGTACTTACCGAGGCGCTCGACCACGTCCATGCGCTGCTGCGGGACGATACGAACGCTACGGAGCAACGTGACGATGGCAAACACCACGATCACGATGATGAGGACGCCGATCACAGCTTCCATGGCAACCCTCTCTATGAGTCTCTGAGGCAGAACTTCTCGTGCGTCACATGTTCGAGATGTCGTCGCGCCACACGATGGCCGTGGCGCCGTCGACCTTGATGATGCGGACCCGCTCGCCGGGAAGGTACTTTTCCTGGCCGTCGAACGAACGGGCCTGCCAGTGCTCGCCGTCGATCTTGATCATGCCGCGTTCACCGTCGATCTCCTCCAGCACGGTGCCGTGGCCGCCCTCGAGCGCCTCGACGCCGAACGGGGTCTCGCCCGACTCGATCGCGGGCCGGGCGTGTTTGAGGACGATCGGGCGCAGCGCGGCCACCGACAGGCCGGAGACCAGCGCGAAGACGATGACCTGGAGCAGCAGGGGCGCGCCCAGAGCCGCCGCGCCGGCCGCGGCGAAGGCGCCGATGCCGAAGAAGATGATCAAGAGCGTGGCAGTGAAGGCCTCGGCGATCGCCAGCGCGATGCCGAGCACAATCCACAGAACCGCTTCCACGTATCGATCGTGACATGTCCGCGCACGTCCGGCGACGCTGCGTGCGCCCTCGCGCAAAATGTCATCGAACTGCCATGCAACCCGGGGCCGTGACCCGCGTAGCCATATCGGCCGCGGACAGTTATACCCACCAGTCGTACATCGAGAGGGTTGACCGTGTCGCTGCTGCCGTCGTTGTTGCCGGAGACCGGCCGGCGGATCGAGGAGATCGCCGTTCGTGCGCAGGCCGAGGGGCATACGCCGTCCTTGGCCCTGGCGATCGTGCGCGACCGCGCGGTGCTGCACCAGACGTTCGCCGGCGAGCACCCGCGGCCCGACGCGAAGACGCAGTACCGGCTCGGCTCGATCACCAAGACGATCACCGCGACGCTGGTCATGCAGCTGCGCGACGAGGGCTACTTCGCGCTCGACGACCTGCTCTACCGGCACCTGCCCGGCACCCCGATCGGCGGCGTGACGCTGCGGCAGCTGCTCGGGCACGTGTCGGGGCTGCAGCGCGAGCCGGACGGGGCGTGGTGGGAGCGCAGCACCGGCGGCGACGTCGGCAAGTTGCTGGCCGAGCTGGGCTACGACAAGGTCGCCGGCCCGCCGTTCCGCCGCTATCGGTACTCCAACCTCGCGTACGGGCTGCTCGGCGCCGTGCTCGAGAAGGTCACCGGCGACTCGTGGCAGACGCTCGCCGGCAAGCGGGTGCTCGATCCTCTGGGCATGAAGCGGACCACGTACGCGCCGGTCGAGCCGTTCGCCCGTGGTTACGTCGTTCATGCCCTGGACCGCTCGCTGCACGAGGAGCCGCGCCTCGACGCGGGCGCGATGGCCCCCGCCGGCCAGCTCTGGTCGACGATCACCGACATGGCCAAGTGGGCGGCGTTCTGGACCGACCCCGCCCCGGCCGTGCTGGCCCGCGAGACCGTCGACGAGATGTGCACGCCGGTGGTGATCAGCGACCTCGAGTCGTGGACCGGCGGGCACGGGCTCGGGCCGCAGCTGTTCCGGGTCGGCGAGCGGGTCTTCGTCGGCCACGGCGGCTCGATGCCCGGGTACGTCGCCCAGTTCGCGGTGCACCGCCGCAGCCGCCTCGGCGTGATCGTCTTCGCCAACTCGTACGGGCTCACCGGCACCACGATCAAGCAGGTGGCCCTGTCGGCGCTGGCCACGGCGGTCGATGCCGAGCCGGCGCCGGTCCAGCCGTGGTCACCTCCGGTGCAGCCGACGGGCGAGGCGGCGGCGCTCGTCGGGCGGTGGTGGTGGATGGGCCGCGAACACGAGATCACCACCGACGGGGACGCGCTGGTTCTGACGGGGCCGCAGCATCGCAGCCGCTTCACGCGGGAGGGGCCGGACCGCTGGCGGGGCGTGGACGGGCACGACGAGGGCGAGGTGTTGCAGATCGTGCGGGACGAGGAGGGGGCTGTGGAGAGCCTTGACATCGCCACGTTCGTTTTCAGGCGCGATCCGCGACATCTCGCATAAGGCTGTGGACAACGGGTCGGGGCCGCTTGACAGCCGGTAGCGTCGCCGGCACGTCTTTCCCAGGGTGTGGCGGGGGAGGCGGCGGCTGCTCCCCGAAAGATCGATTGTTCGGCGTGCGGAGACCCAGTGCCAGACCGGCCGCGACCACGGCCACGCCGATCCAGACGGGCAGGGCGGGCATCGGGCCCCCCACGGCCACGCCCACGGCGGCTGCCGCGACGGGGGCCACGCCTGTCAGCAGGCCGGCTCGGGCGGAGCCCAGGCGTTGCACGCACGTGTACCAGAGGACGAACGCCACGGCGGTGACGGCGACGGCCAGATAGACCCCGGCCAGCACGTCGTCGAGCCGGAGCCGGGTGACCGCCGCCGGGCCCTCCAGGAACAGGCCGCCCAGTCCGAAGCCGGCCGCGGCCATCCACGTCGAGTGGACGGAGACGCCGAGCGGGCCGTGGCGGCCGAGCACGGGAACGGCCAGCAACGTGAAACCGGCCTCGCAGGCGAACGTGACCAGCGCCCACAGCAGGCCGATGCCGTCGGAGCGGCCCAGGCCCTGCACGAGCGCCGCCCCCAGCGTCACGACGAGCGCGGCGGCGATCACGCGGGCGGCGGGAGTGCGCCCTTCCAGCAGCGGACCGGCCACGGCGAGCAACAGCGGCACGCAGGCGACGGCCACACCGAGCACGGCGGGTTCGGCGTGCTGCGAGCCCTGCACGAGCGCCACGTTGAAGACCAGCATGCCGGTCGCGACGACACCGGCGAGCCACAGCCACTCGGCGCCCCGCGGCCGGACGACGCTGCGGGTGGCGCGGGTCCGGGCGTACAGGGTCAGCAGGCCGCAGGCCACGGCGTAGCGCAGGGACTGGACGGTCAGCGAGGGCGCGCCGGCCAGGAACCCGGAGACGGCGACGCTGCCGCCGACGAAGGCCATGCCGGTCGCCCCGGCCACGATGCTCATCTTCACGGAACCGATGCTGGTCGCGATATGGTCCGGTTTGAAGGACCAATCGGAGCGCCCTGAGGGGGACCAATTCTCGGCTCGGACTTTCTGCAGCTGCGGCCCGAGGACGCCCCGGCCAAGGGGCTGACCACGTGGCTGACCGACGGGCTGCGCGCGGCCGTCGCGTCGGGGCGGTTGCGGACCGGCGCCCGGCTGCCGGCGACACGGCTGCTCGCGGGCGAGCTGGGGGTGTCGCGGGGTGTGGTGGTCGACGCCTACCAGCGGCTCATCGACGAGGGTCTGGCCGCCGCCCGCACCGGCGCCGGCACGACGATCATCGCCCGTCCCCGCGTACGGGATTCCGCCTCGGACCGGCGGCGTTCGCTCGACACCCTGCGGCTGCCCCTCCCACCGGCCGACGGCATCGATTTCGACCTGTCCCCCGGCGTGCCCGACCTGTCGGCGTTTCCCCGTACGGCATGGTTGCGCGCCGAACGGGCGGTGCTCGACGGGATCACCGCGGCCGACCTCGGGTACGGCGATCCGGGCGGCGCCCCGTGGCTGCGGGCCGAGCTGGCGGGCTGGCTGGCGCGGACCCGCGGCGTACGGGCCGAACCGGACGACGTGATCGTGGTCGGCGGGGTGGCTCAGGCCCTCGCGCTGCTGGCCCGGACGTTGCACGCGGCCGGCCGTTCGCGGGTGGCGGTGGAGGACCCGGGGTCACGCGGGGCTCGCGACCAGCTGGCCCATTGGGGCGTACGCCCGGAGCCGGTGCCCGTGGACGCCGAGGGGCTGGTCGTCGGCGAGCTGACGCAGGACGCGGCCGTGCTCACCCCGGCGCATCAGTACCCGACGGGCGTGGTGCTCAGCCCGGCCCGGCGGCGCGCGTTGCTGGCGTGGGCCACGAGCGGGGACAGGCTGATCGTCGAGGACGACTACGACGCCGAGCACCGCTACGACCGCGCTCCGGTGGCGGCGCTTCAGGGTTCCGGGCCGGACGAGGTCGCGTACGCGGGAAGTGTCTCGAAGTCCTTGGCGCCGGGGATGCGGCTCGGATGGCTGATCGCGCCGCGCCGCCTGCAGGCCGAGTTGCTGACCGCCAAGCACGACAGCGACCTCGGCAACCCGGCGCTGCCGCAACTGGTGCTGGCGCGGCTGCTGGCGACGGGTGACTACGAGCGGCATCTGCGCACTGTGCGCGGCCGGCAGCGGCGCCGGCGGGACGCGCTGATCGAGGGCCTGCGCCGCCACCTGCCGGACGCGTCGGTCACCGGGGTCGCCGCTGGACTCCATCTCATGGTTACGGTTTCATCCGATATCTCGGACATCTCGCTGGCCGAGCGGGCGGCAGGCCATGGCGTGCTCGTGCACCCGCTCAGCTGGCATCGGCACCGGCCCGGGCCGCCCGGGCTGATTCTCGGGTACGCCGCCCACCCTCCCGACCGGCTGACCGAGGCCGCCAAGCGACTCGGCGAAGCACTCAGTCGTCCAGGACAGCTCAGTCGTCCAGGACGGTGACGAAGTCGATCAGGCGCTCCATCGAGTTGATCAGCGGCGTCTCGACGTCCTTGTAGCTGCTGACCGACGACAGGATCCGGCGCCACATGTCGGCGGGCTCACGCACGCCCACGGCCGCGCAGATCCCCTCCTTCCAAGGGCGTCCGGGCGGGATCACCGGCCACTTCGACAGCCCGACGCGCTGCGGCTTCACCGCCTGCCAGATGTCCACGTACGGATGACCGGTGACCAGCACGTTCGGGTCGGTCACGGCGGCCACGATGCGGCTCTCCTTGCTGCCGGCCACCAGGTGGTCGACGAGCACGCCCAGCTTGCGCCGCGGCCCCGGCTGGAACGCCCGTACGGCGGAGGCCAGGTCGTCGATGCCGTCCAGCGGCTCCACCACGATGCCCTCGATGCGCAGGTCGTCGCCCCAGATGCGCTCGACCAGGGCGGCGTCGTGGACGCCCTCGACCCAGATGCGGCTGGCCTTGGCGACCTGAGCCCGTACGCCCTCGACGGCGACCGACCCGGAGGCCGTGACCCGCCGCTTGGCCTGCTGCGGCGCCGCGGCCGGCCGGCGCAACGTCACCGGCTTGCCCTCGAGCAGGAACGCGGCCGGCTCCAGCGGGAAGTTGCGCCGTTTGCCGTGCCGGTCCTCCAGCACCACCGCGCCCAGCTCGAACCCGACCACCGCGCCGCAGAACCCCGAGTCGACGTCCTCGACGACCAGATCGCGTTCGGCGTCCACCTCGGGCACCACCTTGCGGCGCCGCCAGTCACCCTTGAGCACGTCCTCGCCATACATGCAAGGCACGGTAACCCGTGCGTTGAGACACGGCGTTTCTGACTCTCCGGCCGAGACAGAGTTCCCGGTGGGCACGTACCCTTGCTCGCATGTCCCCCGCAGCCGATGCCGCAACCCGGGTTGCGCGGCGCTCGACCCGGTTCGTGGCCTGGGTGCGTGCCTGGCGCGCCGGTCTCGTGCCGTTCGACGAGCTGCCCGACGAGATCGCCCGCGACGAGGAGCACCTGGTCGCCGACGCCCCCGGCACCTGGACAGACGTGCCGCTGCCGCAGGGCCTGCCGGTGTTCGCCAAGGTGCACCCCGACGACATCCGTCTCGTGCTGCCCGCCCCCGGCGACCCGCGCGGCCTGCCCGGCCCGGGCCCACTGACCGGCGCGGCCATGCTCACGGGCGAGGCCGTGATGACGCCCACGTTCGGCTTCGTGCCCGAGGTGCGCCGGCACGTGTCCGGCTCCGGCGTCGAGTTCGAGACGGTGCAGTGGCGCTACTTCCCGGTCGAGGAGTACAAGCCGGTCTTCCAGATGGGCGCGGCCGAGGCCGAGAGCGAGCTGACCCTGGCGCTGAGCGAGGCGACCACCCAGCTCACCAAGCTCGACGTGGCCCAGTGGAAACCCGAGCTGGCCGGCGCCCTGCAACAGTTGCGCCGCCCCGAGAGCACGGCCACGTTGCCGCCCGGCTTCGATCCGCGGGCCCGCCGCCTGTTCGCCCGCGCCTCGGTGCTCGACCAGGTGCTCGCGCTGGCCGAGACCAACGCCCCCGGCGGCGCCGTCAACGGATACGAGGCACAGCAGCGCGATGCCGCCCTGCGCCCGCTGCTCACCGCGTGCCGGCAGGCGCTCGTGGCGGCCTGCAACTCGCCGCTGCATGCGTGACCGCTTCCAGCACTGCACGTTCTGCGGCGCCCGCTACACACCGGGCCAGCCGTGGCCGCGCCGCTGCGCCGCCTGCGGCGAGACGTCCTATCGCAACCCCACGCCCGTAGCCGTGGCCGTCCAGCCCGTCGGAGACGGCCTGCTTGTGGTGCGCCGCGCCATCCCGCCCGCCGTCGACCAGCTGGCGTTGCCGGGCGGGTTCATCGACTACGGCGAGTCCTGGCAGGACGCGGCAGCCCGCGAACTGCGTGAGGAAACGGGCCTGACCGTCGACCCCGCGACGGCCCAGCTGTACGACGCGGTCAGCGCGCCGGACGGGACGCTGCTCATCTTCGCGCTCTTCCCGGCGTTGGACTCGGCTGCAGGCATGCCTTTTGCCGCGCCGAACGACGAGACCCACGGCTGGGAAGTGCTGCCGGGCCCTGCCGAGCTGGGCTTCAGCATCCACACCGCGGTGGCCGCACGGTTCTTCGCCGTACGTTGATGACGTCCATCCACGAGTGGCCGACCAGGCCGGTGCGCGCGATGCAGGACACCCCGGCGCAGGTGATCAGCCCGCTCGGCGAGACGCTGCTGCAGACGCCGCCGGCGGTGGCATTGTTCGTGACCGTGGCTTGGCTTCGCGGCTTACCGTGACGGGCATGCGGAAGCCGGAACTGGACGAGGAGCAGCGGGCCGAGGCCGGCCGGGTCAGCGCGCTGATCGAGCAGCTGGGCCGGGCCGACGACCACTCCGACGCGCTTCCGGCCGTCCGCGCCATCACCCGCGACGGCCTGGTGCTGGGGGACGTGCTCGGCGACTATCTGCACCGGGTGGTCAGCGGCGGGCAGGCCGGCACGATCTCGTACTGGCCGGTGCTGGAGCTGCTACGGGCCGCGGGCGCCGACGAGGAGCGGGCCGCGGCCAAGGCTCAGTGGCTGCGGGGCTACTCCACGACGTGAACCACTGTGCCCGGCCCGATGTGGCCGAGCAACGTCCGCTGGACCTTCGGCGGCATGCGGACGCACCCGTTGGAGACGCTGCGACCGAACGCCGACTCGTCCCGCCACGCGTGGATGGCCGTATGCCCGTTGCGCAGCGAGGCCGACAGGGCGTCCCGGTCGTCGGGCACCGCGCCGAGCACGATCGCGTCGAGACCCGCGTACGCGTGGCCGTGAGTGATCGTGCGACCCATGACGAACGTCCGGCCCAGCGGTGTGGGGGTGCGGGACGAGCCGACCGCCACCGTCCAGGCGCCGTGTTCCCGGCCGCCGCGCCGCCACGTGAGGCGGCGTTCGCTCAGGTCGACGATGAGCTGGTCGGGCAGGGTCCGGGGCTTCCACCCGTGCGGCGGGAGCCAGCCGACGCGCCGGTTCACCGAGGGCAGCAGGACGGCGGCCCAGCCCTGGCGGCGCTCGACGATCGGGACCGTCACGGGGAGGCCGCTGATCGTGGGGTCGAGGAAGGCCCGGGGCACGCCGCCGGGCGCGTCGTAGACGGCCAGTCTGCGTTCGGGGTGCAGGCCGTCCCGTACGGGGATGGTTGACCTGGGGGTTTTGTCGGGCTGGAAACCCTGGGGCTCGTCCCAGTAGTTCACGATCGGCAGGTTCCTGGGGGCGGCCTTGGGCACCAGCCGGGGCTGGGGGTGTGGCTGCGGCTTGGGCTTGGGCTTCGGCTGCTGCGCCGCCGGGATCTGGCGGGCGGCGAAGACTCCCGCTCCCGGCTCGTCGTCCGTGAGCTGCGCCAGGGCCGGGGTCGCCGCCAGGGCGAGCAGGAGCAGGCCGGCCGTGGCAGCCTTCCGAGCGCTGGGCATGCCCGCCAGGCTAACCGCCACCACCCGAAAAATCACCGCATCCAACACTCATCCGGATTTGTCGGGTTTGCGCTGTACTGCCACCGCCTCCCCCGCCCACCCTGGGTCGTTACGGCGACGGTACGCCCTTGTCAAGCCCGGGGCTTTCGGTTGTCCACAGGGCGTCGTGTGCCTTTTGCGGCCCGTCCACAGGGACCGCGTCACCCGCGTACGGCTGGCACACTGTCGCGATGGCACGCAAGGCGATCATCTTCCACGGCACCGGCGGCAGCCCCCACGTGGCGTGGTATCCGTGGCTGGCCGCCCGCCTGGCCGCGCGCGGCTACGCCGTCGAGGTGCCGCACTACCCCACGGTCAACGTCGAGCCGATCGCCGAGTTCCTGCCCAAGGTGCTCGCCGCCCACACGTTCGACGAGCAGACAGTGCTGATCGGGCACTCGGGCGGGGCCGCGCTGCTGCTGGCCCTGCTCGAGCACGTCACCGTCGACCAGGCCGTCCTCGTCGCCGGCTACTGCACGCCACCCAACGACGAGGACGAGCCCGTGCTGCAGCCCGCCTACGACTGGCGGGCCATCCGCAGCCATGTCCGCGACCTGTATTTCATCAACTCGCGCCTGGACCCGTACGGCTGCGACGAGCACCAGGGGCGAGCGATGTTCGACCGCCTCGGCGGCACCCAGATCGTCCGCGACGACGGCCACTTCGGCGACCACGACCAGGCGTACGACGAATTCCCCCTGGTCGACAAGCTGGTTGACTAGCCCATGACTAGCCCGGCAGGCGCGGGCCCGCCTCGCGCTGGGACGCCATCCACGCCTCGACGTCGGCCGACGAGCGGGGCAGCCCGGCCGACAGGTTCTTGTACCCGTCGCCGGTCACCAGCACGTCGTCCTCGATGCGCACGCCGACGCCCCGCAGCTCCTCGGGCACCAGTTCGTCCTCCGGCTGGAAGTAAAGGCCGGGCTCGACGGTGAGCACATAGCCCTCCTGCAGCGGCCCGTCCCGGTACGCCTCGTTGCGCGCGTTGTTGCAGTCGTGCACGTCGATGCCGAGCATGTGCCCGAACCCGTGCAGCGTCCACCGGCGGTAGACCGTGCTCTCCTCGCTCATCGCCTCGTCGACGCTCACCGGCAGCAGGCCCAGGTCGTTCAGCCCTTCGGCCAGCACCCGCATGCAGACGTTGTGCACGTCCTTGAACAGCACGCCCGGCCTGATCGCGTCCATGCCGGCCTGCTGCGACGCGTGCACGATGTCGTAGACCTGGCGCTGCAGCGGCGTGAACTGCCCCGACACCGGCACCGTGCGGGTCACGTCGGCGGTGTAGAAGTTGTCGCCCTCGACGCCCATGTCCATCAGCAGCAACTCGCCCGGCTTGGTGACGCCGGTGTTGCGCACCCAGTGCAGGATCGTCGCGTGCGCGCCGGCGCCGACGATCGAGCCGTAGCCGACGTCGTTGCCGTCGTGCCGCGCCCGCAGCCCGAACACGCCCTCGAGCAGCCGCTCCTTGACGGGGCGGTCGGCGGGCAGCACCCGGGCGACGTCCTCGAAGCCGCGGACGGTCGCGTCGATCGCGGCCTGCAGCTGGGCGACCTCCCACTCGTCCTTGACCAGCTTGAGCTCGCTGAGCACCCAGGCCAGCTCACGGTCGCGGGGCTGTTCCCGGTTCGGCTCGTACGCCAGGACGGCCCGGTCGACCGCAGGGTCGAGCCCGCGCAGCACGCGGGTGCGCCCGGGGGCGGAGCCGGCCAGCGCCGAGCCGAGCTCGCTCAGCGGGGCGGTCTCGACGCCGAGCTCGGTCGACTTCTCGGAGAGCGTGTGCGTGCGCCCGATCCACAACTCGCCGTTGCGGCTGCGGAAGAACGCGTCGGTGTCCTTGGAGTTGCGCTGACGCGTGTAGAGCACCGCATCGTGCCCCGAGCCGGTGGGCCGCAGCACGAGCACGCTGTCGGGGTCACGGTCGCCGGTCAGGTACACGAAGTCGCTGCCGGGGCGGAACGGGTAGTCCGTGTCGTTGGCGCGGACCTTCTCGTTGCCGGACGGAATGATCAGCGTCTCGCCCGGGAAGGCCTCGGACAGCGCGTCGCGGCGCTTCTCGTAGTTCGGCACCTCGGGCAGGGGGGTGACGGCCAGCGGGTCCTCACGCCACCCGCCCCGCATGAACTGCAGGAAAGCCTCGGGGAAGCCGGGGTCGTGGGTCTCCGTCTTGGCCGCGGGTTGCGCTGCCTTCTGCTCGGCCATGGTGCCGCCTCCCAAAGATCTAGCCGTGGACGACACTGGGCCGCCGATCCGCCCACGACGTTACCGCCTGCCCCTGACCGGACACACGCCCGGCAACCTCAGCGCTCGGGCAGTGTCAGGCACGCCACACGCGGCCCCGCGGTCCCGGCCACCCCGGCGGCCGTCTTGGTCGTCTGCGCGTGCAGGATCAGCGAACGCGCCGGCTTCCCCGCCGGGAACGTCCACTTCACCAGCGCCGCCGACGACGCCTCCCCGTACCCGTCGACCGTGAAGTCGAGCCACACCTCGTTCTTCGGGTTCGCGTACGCCGGGTCCACCGACGGCTTCGACGGGTCGGCCCGGTGCTGGTAGTGCGGCCCCGCGGCGTCGGGCACGGCGGTGCACGGCATCGTGTGCAGGTGGGCGCCGTAGGCCCGGCGGGGAATCAGTCCAGCGGCCACGAGGCGTACCTCCATGGCCTCTTGATTCTGCGAGATCGCCACCGAGGCGGTCGCTCCCGGCGGCACCACGGCGGGGTCGTACGTGATGGCCGTGGAACCCGGGCGGAACGGCAGGAACGTCCCCGAGGCGACCGTGTCGGGGTTCCACGACCCGGCCGGCGACGGGCTGGGCGCGCCCTCGAGAACGGTCCAGGACGAGGCGGAGGCGGTCATCGAGACCGGGGTGACCGGTCCGACCTCCACCGCGTTCGTGCAGCCAGCGATCATGATCAGGGGAAGAGTCAGAGCCAGTGCGCGCAACAACATCCCGAGATCATCCCAAAAATGGACATACAGGGCGAGCACTGGCGCTGCGCGTTCCCGGGCGGAAGGCTGTTCAGCATTACGGCGGGGTTACAGGAGGAGCAGGCAATGGGCTATGCGGTGGTGCTCGGCGAGGCGCTGATCGACCTCCAGGAGGCCGAGCACGACGGCGAGGTGGTCTACCGCCAGGCGATCGGCGGCGCGCCGCTCAACGTCGCCGTCGGCGCGACCCGGCTCGGGGGCCAGGTGCAGTACGTGGGTTCGCTCAGCGACGACGTGCTGGGCAACCGGATCGCCGGGTTCCTGACCGAACGCGGCGTCGGCACGGACGGCGTCAAACGGGTGCCGGTGCCGACCACGCTGGCGGTCACCACGTTCGTGGGGGCCGAGCCGACGTTCACCTTCTACGGCGAACCACCCTCGTACGCGCTGCTCGGCCCGGGCGACCTCGACACGGCCACGGTGGCCGGGGCCGACGTCGTCTACACCGGCTCGATCAGCCTGCTGCGCGAACCGTTCCGGGCTGCCGCCCGCGCCGCCTGGGCGACCCCCGGGCCGCTGCGCGTGTTCGACCCGAACGCACGGCCCACCCTGCTGCCCGACGGCGCCGCGGTGACCCACCTGCGGGAGCTGTCGGAGGAGTTCTTCGCCACGGCAGACCTGGTCAAGCTGAGTTCGGCCGACGCCGAGGTGCTCTACGACGGCGCGGCGCCCGAGCAGGCCGCCGAACGCATCCGCGGCCTCGGGGCAAAAGCCGTCGTGGTCACCGCGGGCTCGAAGGGCGCTTACATCAACGCCGCCGACGGCGCCACGATGCTGGCCGCGCCCAAGGTCGACGCGGTCGACGCGACCGGCGCCGGCGACTCGGTGATGGGCGCCCTGGTTCGCCGCCTGCTCGCCGACGGCCTCCCCAAGGACCTGGAAGGCTGGCAGCGCAACGTGCAGTTCGCCCTCAACGTGGCGGCGCTGGTGTGCGAACGCCGCGGCGGGGCCGTCGCGATGCCGACCGCCGGCGAGGTCAGCGCCCGATGGCCTTCTCAATACTGAGCGCCTTCTCGATGAAGCGTTGACGGTCGAGCACCGCCCGCTCGACCCGCACCTCGGCCACCAGCGTCTCGCCCTCGCGCACCACGACCTCGAAGTACAGCTTGCGCCCGTCGACCTTGGCCAGCGTGGCCAGCGCGTACACCTGGCGCCCGACCGGTGTGGGCGCCAGGTGTGCGATCTCGGCGCGCACCCCCACCGTGGTGATCCCGCCCGGGATCAGGCGGGCCGTGGCGGCCACGGTGGCCGCCTCGGCCAGGGCCAGCACACGCGGCGTGCCCAGCACAGGCACGTCGCCCGAGCCGACCGCCTGGGCGGTGTCGGCGTCGGTGACGGTCAATTCCACCCGGGCGCTGAGACCGGGCGAGAACTCCGGAAGCTCCATCCCCCGAGCTTAGGGTGTCCGCGGCCCACGGGCGTGGCACGCCCGCACGGCCAATTCGGCGGCCAGCGCGTACGCCTCGGCGAGATCCCTGTCCTTGGCCTGCCCGGCCCGCCCGCGCGCGGTGTCGGCGTACACGGTGGCCAGGCCGGTCAGCCGCTGCAGCGGGCCCTGCACCACCCGTACGCTCTGCAGCCGCGCGTACGGCACGATGTGCATCTCGCGGGTCAGCAGCCCCCAGCGGGACACGAACACCTCGGGGGTGAGCCCCACGCCGATCGACCGCAACGAGAACGGGTTGAGCCAGCGGGCCCGCGGCGGAGGCGGCGACGTGGCCAGCGTGGCCAGGTCGACCCCGGGCAGCACCTCCCACACGAGCGCCCGCGCGGTCGCGAAATCCCCCACCGGCAGCAGGCGGTCGGAGCGCTTCGCGTCACCGTTGCCGGGCTCACCCGCGTACCCGGCGATGTCGAGACGCAGATGCAGCCAGCCCTGCCCCCGCCACAGCAACGGCCAGGTCGCCCCGACGGCCTGCACCCGGTTCAGCGGCACCACCTGGCTGCGCGTCTCGAGCAGGCCGTAACGCACCGCGAGCCGGCCCTCCGGGTCACGGGCGAGCCGGAAATCCCAGTCCTGCAACACCCGGCGTACGGGCTGCAACAGCACACCCGCCATGGCGGTCACCGTGCTGGCGATCCCGATGAACGTCCACGACCCCTCCAGCACGAACTGCAGCACCACGAACGCCACACCGACCGGCAGGAAGAACGCCTGCGGGGTGAGCAGCTGGCTGACCACCAGATCACGGTTCCTGACCCGCAGGAGCGGGCGTTCGAGGGCGGGCACGGTGGGCGCCTCGGCGTCCGGGTGGCCGGTGGGTTGCGCTTCCATGCCCCCCGTACGCCCGGCCAGCCGCAGAAGCCGCTCCCGAAGGGCCCCCGCCTCCCGCACCGTCAGGTACGCCAGCGGGGCCTCGGTCTTGCCCCCGCCGATCACCTCGAGGCGCAGCTCGGCCAGACCGGTGAGCTGGGCCAGCAGCGGCCGCCGCAACTCCACCGCCTGCAGCCGTTCGAGCGGGATGGCCCGGTTGCGCCGCCACACCACTCCGTCGGAGATGCGCAGCTCACGACCCACGACCTGATAGCCCGTGGTGAGCCAGCCGACGATCGAGAACAGCACGACGCCGACCGCGATGACCGCCACCACGATCGCGAACCGCTCCAGCCCCACCTGCGACAGCGTCTGCCAGGACAGCGCGGCCACGATGACGGCGATGCTCTTGGCCCCGTGCAACAGCGGGCTCAGCGGGTGGAGGCGGCGGCGCGGCTCCGGCTCCGCGACCGCCGTGCCGGGGGGCTCGGTGGCTGTCACAGTCCCTCGGCCCGGTCCTCGCCGAGCGCGGTCAACCTGTCACGCAACCGGGCCGCTTCGGCCGGCGGCAGCCCGGGGATGCGGGCGTCGCTGGCCGCCGCGGCGGTGTGCAACTGCACGGTGGCCAGCCCGAACGCCCGTTCCAGCGGGCCCGCCGTCACGTCGACGAACTGCATCCGCGCGTACGGAACAATCGAGAGCCGCCGGATGAGCAGGCCGTGCCGCACCAGCAGGTCGTTGTCGCGCTCGGCGTAACCCCAGGCGCGTACGGCCCGGACCGTGACGAACGAGCGCCAGATCGCGTTCGCGACGACCAGCGCGATGCCGAGCTGCCACAGCCAGTGGCCCTGCAGCACCAGGCCCACGCAGAGGCCGGCGACCACAACAAGGGTCCAGGCCCAGCGGACGATCAGCTCCACTGTGATCAGCTTGGGCGAGACCGGGCGCCAATCCACGGTGTCGGGCCAGGGCGTGAGGGCGTCGACGGTCACGCTTCGACCCTACGAGATCGGCGCGTCGGACGCTGCACCGAAGGGCGTCACTTCGCGCAGGAATCCGCGGACGTCGAGGAACTGACCCAACGTCGTACGGTGATCTTCGCAGGCCAGCCACGTTTTCCGGTAATCCGGGGTGTGCAGCTTGGGGTTGTTCCACAAAAGCTGCCAGGTGGCATCCGCGCGGCAACCTTTGGAGGAGCACTGCGGATAAGAAGGGCCGTCCATGGCATCCAGAGTATTGAGCGCCGGGCGACCACGGGGGAAGCCGCCCGGCGACGTGGAGAATGTTACACGCTTGCGGGCCCGGCGCATCCTCCCGGCGTGGGTGCCCGTTCCGGCGTATCGCGCAGAAAGATCGACACCTCCGGTCCATGGCCAGGCGCCCCGGCGAAGCGTAAAGCGACACCAGGAGCACGCTCTCAGGTCGGTCGTGTAAGTCTTGAGCGTCGGCAGACGACTTTTCGACCGCTGTGGAGGACCGGTGGCTCAGCCGCTAACGCCCGAGACCGAGACGACTTCCGGCAGCGGCGCGCCCGTACCGCCGGCCCAGGACGCGTCCCAGCTCGAGCGCGCCATGTTCGAGGTCAAGCGGGTGATCGTCGGCCAGGACAGAATGGTCGAGCGGATGTTCGTGGCGCTGCTCGCGCGCGGGCACTGCCTGCTCGAAGGCGTGCCCGGCGTGGCCAAGACGCTCGCCGTGGAAACCCTGGCCCGGGTCGTGGGCGGCTCGTTCTCCCGCGTCCAGTTCACGCCCGACCTGGTGCCGGCCGACATCGTGGGCACCCGCATCTACCGCCAGTCGAGCGAGAAGTTCGACGTCGAACTGGGCCCCGTCTTCGTCAACTTCCTGCTCGCCGACGAGATCAACCGCGCCCCGGCCAAAGTGCAGTCGGCGTTGCTCGAGGTGATGGCCGAACACCAGGTGTCGATCGGCGGCCAGAGCCACGAGGTCCCCACCCCGTTCCTGGTGATGGCCACGCAGAACCCGATCGAGCAGGAAGGCGTCTACCCCCTGCCCGAGGCGCAGCGCGACCGCTTCCTCATGAAAATCCTGGTGGGCTACCCGACCGACGCCGAGGAACGCGAAATCGTCTACCGGATGGGTGTGAGCGCCCCCGAGCCCAAGCCGGTCTTCACCACCGAGGACCTGCTGGGCCTGCAACGCCGCGCCGACCAGGTGTTCGTGCACAACGCGCTGGTCGACTACACCGTACGGCTGGTGCTGGCCACCCGAGCCCCAGCCCAGCACGGCATGCCCGACGTCGCCCAGCTCATCCAGTACGGCGCCAGCCCGCGCGCCTCGCTGGGCATCGTCCGCGCGACCCGGGCGCTGGCGCTGCTGCGCGGCCGCGACTACGCGCTGCCCCAGGACGTCCAGGACATCGCGCCCGACATTCTGCGGCACCGGCTCGTCCTCAGCTACGACGCGCTGGCCGACGACATCCCGGCCGACCACATCGTGGCCCGCATCATGCAGAGCGTCCCGCTGCCCTCGGTGGCCGCCCGCCAAGGCACCTCGCCCAACGGCGTCCACCCGGCCGCCCCGGTCAGCGGCGGACCGCAGCCCCAGACTGGTGCGCAGTGGCCGGCCCAGCACTGATCCCCGACGCCGGCACCGCCCGGGCCGACGCCGTCCTCTCCCGGCTGCAACTGCTCGTCACCCGCAAACTCGACGGGCTGCTCCAAGGCGACTACGCGGGCCTGCTCCCGGGCCCGGGCAGCGAAGCCGGCGAATCCCGCGAATACCGGCCCGGCGACGACGTCCGCCGGATGGACTGGCCGGTCACCGCGCGCACCACGCTGCCACACGTCCGCCGCACCGTCGCCGACCGCGAACTCGAAACCTGGATGGCGATCGACCTGAGCGCCAGCCTCGACTTCGGCACGGCCAAGATGCTCAAACGCGACCTGGTGCTGGCCGCGGCCACGGCAATGGCGCATTTGACCGTGCGCGGGGGCAACCGCATCGGCGCTGTCGTGGGCACCGGCTCCGCTGCCGCAGCGCCCCCCGCGGGCCGCTTCCGCCGCAAACGCGCCCCCGAGACCCCGGCCACCCCCACCGTCGTACGGATGCCCGCCCGCCCCGGCCGCAAAGAGGCCCAAGGTTTGCTGCGCGCGATCGCTCACACCCAGATCCGGCCCGGCCGCGCCGACCTGGGCGAACTGGTCGACCTGCTCAACCGGCCGCCGCGCCGCCGGGGCGTGGCCGTCGTCATCTCCGACTTCATGGCCCCCGTCGACGGCTGGTCCCGGCCAGTCCGCAAACTCGCCGTCCGCCACGACGTGCTGGCCATCGAAGTCGTCGACCCGCGCGAACTCGAACTGCCCGACGTCGGCGTGCTCACCCTGGCCGACCCCGAGACCGGCGCGCTGCACGAAGTGCAGACAGCCGACCCCGCACTGCGCCGCCGCTACGCTGAGGCCGCCGCCGAACAGCGCGGCGCGATCGCCGGGGCCCTGCGCGCGGCCGGCGCCGCCCACCTACGCCTGCGCACCGACACCGACTGGCTGCTGGACGTGGTCCGATTCGTGGCCGCCCAGCGACACGCACGCACCCGGGGGACAACCCGATGATCCGCTTCCTGGAGCCGTGGTGGCTCCTGGCAGTCCTGCCGGTCCTGGCCCTGGCCGGCCTGTACACGTGGCGGCAGTTCCGCAAACGCCACTACGCGATGCGCTTCACCAATGTCGACCTGCTGCGCACGCTCGCCCCCAAAGGCCTGGGCTGGCGCCGGCACGTCTCGGCGGCCGCGTTCCTGCTGTCGCTGCTGACCCTGGGCACGGCGCTGGCCCGCCCCTCGGTCGACAAAGAGGAACCGCTCGAACGGGCCACCGTGATGCTGGCCATCGATGTTTCGCTGTCGATGGAGGCCGACGACGTCGCGCCCAACCGCATCGAAGCCGCGCAGGAAGCGGCCAAGGCGTTCGTCAACGAGCTGCCACCCACGTACAACCTGGGACTGGTGTCCTTCGCCAAGGCGGCCAACGTGCTGGTGCCGCCGACCAAGGACCGCTCCCAGGTCACCTCCGCGATCGACGGGCTGACGCTGGCCGAGGCGACCGCCACCGGTGAGGCCGTGTTCACGTCGCTCGACGCCATCCGCGCCGTCCCGGCCGACGGGGCCGACGGCGCTCCCCCGGCCCGCATCGTGCTGCTCTCCGACGGCTACCGCACGTCCGGCCGCTCGATCGAGGACGCGGCGTCGGCGGCGTCCCAGGCCAACGTGCCGGTCTCGACGATCGCGTTCGGCACCGACACGGGCGTGGTCGACATCCGAGGCGCCCTGCAGCGGGTGCCGGTCGACCGGTTGTCGCTGCAGCAGCTCGCCGAGAACACCGAAGGCCACTTCTACGAGGCGGCCTCGGTCAACGAGCTCAAGCAGGTGTACGAGGACATGGGCAGCTCCATCGGTCACCGGGTGGAGCCGCGCGAGGTCACCCAGTGGTATGCCGGGGTCGCGCTGCTGCTGGGGCTGGTGGCGGCCGGTCTGTCGCTGCTGTGGACGTCGCGTCTGCCCTAGATCGTTGACCGGAAATTGTGTGCTGGTGGCGGGGTTAGTGGTCGTAGGCGATTAGTGAGCGTTTGACCGGTGCGTCGATGGTCCAGTTGTGCCAGATCACGGCGTTGAGGGCGAGGAGGCGTTGCAGGACGCGGGTCCAGAGTCCGGCGGGGACACGCGCGTTGTGGTGTTCGAGGCCGAGCTGGTTTTTCAGGGTCCAGATGATCGCTTCGATGCGTTGGCGCAGCCAGTTCGGGAACGGGCGCGGGGTTTTCTCGTCCCGGCGGGCCGGGCGTACCAGGGTCAGGTCCAGGTCGTCGAGGAATTCTTCGACGTCGGCGCCGGAGAGGCCCTTGTCGGTGACGATGATGCTGCCGGGTTCGGGCCGGTTGATCGGCTGGCGGGTCAGGGTCTGGCGGGTCTGTTCGCGTTCGCCGGCCAGTTTCGGGTTCGCCAGGCTGAACCCGGTGACCGTGCCGTCCGGGGTGGTGATCAGCAACAGTTTCGTGCCCCAGTACCAGCGGGAGTGCGCTGATTCGTAGCCGTAGCCGGCGTAGCCGAACAGATCCGAGCGTTGCGCGGTGGTCTTGGACTGCCCGCACCCGATCGGTGTGGCGTCCATCAGGCGCAGCGGTTCGGCGCTGCCCGGTGTCCGCCCGGCGAGCCAGCGCAGGGCTGCTTCGAACAGGTCGGCTGCGTTCTTGAGGCGTTCGTTGTATTCGCTTTGGCTCAACAGGCGGGGGAACAAATGCCCGACCCTGCCCGGCGCGGCACGTAGCCAGTGGTGTTCGTCGTTGTAGCGCAGCAGAACCTGCGCCACCGCCAGGCAGCACAGTTCCGCGTCGGTGACCAGCGGTGGCCTGCCAGGTCCCCGCCGGGCCCGGCGGGGGCGTGAGGCCGGGATGATCCGGTCGTCGAGTTCCACGTACAGTGCGATCAGAAGAGTGTCCAGGTCGGCGTCCAACACGGCTTCCTTGTGAGGTTCGACGTTCGGGTAAGCAACGCCGATCATGGACACTCTTCGTCTTTACGTCACGAACCCGGCCGTGCGTGTCTCCACCAGCACCGAATTTCCGGTCAACGATCTAGGGCATGCTGTGCGCGAGGACGAACAGCACCACCACGTACATCGCGGCGACGGTGAAGGTGAGGGGCGCGATGAGCTTCTTCATCGGGGGCTTCTTCCGCTCGTGAGTGGCGTTTCAGCGCACGTCACGTCGCGGCCGGCACCCACACATCCGGCGTCGCGGCGCACACGACCGGCCCGGCACACGCGAGGGCGCACCGGTGGATGCGGGGCGGAAAGGTCCTGGGTCAGCGGTCAGGCGCGCTGACAGACGGCCCGGCCACGACTAGGAGGATCGCTATCTCGCACAGCGATCACCTCCCGCGAAGTCGTCGGCATCAAGCCGTCGTCGGCATCAGAACCGCCCGGAACTGTACCCCTTAAGCGCCGCTTAAGAAACGCGCCCCCACGACTCGTGGTGAGCACCACCCGAGAGGACGACATCGCCCACGGCCTTCAAGGTCACGCTCCCCGGCACGAGATAGAAGTCGTGCCCCGCCACCCCGTCGGTCGGCAGCTCCCGGGCGCCGAAACCCGCCGAACTGGGCTGCGGCCCCAGCCCCAGGCCGAGCACGCGCACCTGCGGGATGCGGCGGATCCAGTCCGTCGGGGCCAGCGCCGACCAGACCCGGGCCCCGCCGAGGTCGCCGGCGTGGTCCACCCCGATGCCGGGCGCGCCGAGTGTCACGACGTCGCGAACCTCGGGCAACCGTTCCGCGGCCAGCCCGACCACGACCGAGCCGTAGCTGTGCCCGATCAGCGTCACCGCGGCGTCCGGTCGCCACCGCAGCAAGTCGCGCACGAAGGCGGTGAGCGCGGCCGCGCCGTCCCTGGCCCGGCCCTCGGTCGCGGCGGCGAGACCGATACCCTCTGGCGGGTCGTAGCCGAGCCAGGCGATGACTGCGGTGTCCGGGGCGCGCATGCTCAGCGCCGCGTACAGGTTGCGGGCCTGCGCCCCGGGGGCGCGGCGCGGCACCCCGCCGAGCCCGCGGTCGAAGTCGGCCAGCGTGGTGTCGACGCCGGGCACCAGGATCGCGAGCCGGGTGGCGTTGGCGAGGTCGCCGAGCACTTCGACGGCGCGTCCGTCCCCGGCCGGGTCGAACTGCAGGAACTGGCGGCCCTGGGCGGCCCAGCCGGCGTACGGGCAACCGGCGGCCAGCATGCGAACGGCGGTTTCACGGTAGGCCACCCTGTAGACAGTGGCGGCCTGAACGGGACCGCCGTTGGGCAACGTGGACCGCGGCGGGAAGCCGGTGGCGGCCGGGCCGGCAGCAGCCGGAGCGACGACAGCCGGACCAGCGACGGTCAGCACGACAAGGCTGGTCGCTGCGACGAGGCCGGCGAGGGCAAGGGCGAGCGGCAGGATTCGCATGGCCCGGAGCGTCGGGCCGAAGTGTGCCCCGGATCGTCACACCACGGACCGCTTTGCCGCGTGCTACTCCGGTATGAGTCGTCGGCCCCAGCACCGAGCCGGTCCCTATAACCGCGGGTGGTACAGGTTGCGGCGGGCTCGCCGTTCGGGGTCGACGTCGGCCGGTGGGATGAACTCGGGCCGCTGGTCGGCGCCGAGCCGCACCTGCCACCCGGCTGCCGGGTCGTGGATCAGGCGGTGGTGGCGCCGGCACAGCAGCACCAGGTTTTCCAGGCTGGTAGCTCCGCCTTCGGCCCATCCGACGACGTGATGAGCATCGGTCCAGCGGGGCGGCCGGTCACAGTCGGGAAAGGCGCAGCCTCCGTCTCGGATGGCCAGCGCCCGCCGAAGCGCGCCGGTGGCGAGGCGGTGGCTGCGGCCCAGATCGAGGATCTGCCCGGCCCCGCCCATCACCACTGGCAGGATTTTCGCGTCGCAGGCCAGCCGCCGCGCGGTGACCGCCGAGAACCGCAGCCCGGTGTCGCTGGTGGCCGGGCCGAGCGCTCGGGTGAGCGGGTCGAATCCGACGGTCACGGCCACCTGGGCCGGTTCCCCGCCGCTTTCCGGCAGTTCACCGGTGCGCAGCGCGAGGCGGCAGACGTCGACGAGGGCGTCGGCACGGCGCTGGGCCGGGCTTCGCTTGTCGTCCGGGGCGGGAGTGCACAGCGGGTGCAGAGCGGCCTGCACCGCGGCCGCGTCTTCCAGGCCGAGCCGCCCGGACAGCAGGACCAGCCCGGCGACCGGGGTCGACATGGTGAAACCCCGGGCCTGGTGGGCGCGCGCTTCCTGCCGGGCCAGCGCGAGCTCGTCGGCCCGCTCGGCCAGGTGCGGGGCGACGTGGACGAGGATCCGTTCGCCGATCCGCCGGAGCTGGTAGGCGGGCAGCCGCGCGGCCATGTCGACCATGGTGTTTGTCGCTTGCTGGACGAGGTCGTCGCTGGGCTCGCCGAGCTCGGCCAGGCCCTCGGCGACGGTGTCGGCCGCGGCGGCGATCACCGTCGCCTGGCGGGCGTCCAGTTTTCCTTCGATCAGGGCTTGTTCGACGGCGGGCTGCCGGGCCAGCGCAGCGGCGCGTTCGGCCAGTTCGCGCGCCGGCCCGGGATCGAGCAGGAGCCGCGACCGGAGCCAGCCGGCGGTGTTGCGGGCGCCGGCCGCGGCGGGCAGGCCGCGGGTTTCGGCCTGCCGCACGAGCCGCTGCTGCAACGCCGCCGCAGCCTGTTCCAACCGGTAGGCCGCGGCCAGGCAGTCCCCGGTCTCGTCGTCGCTCAGCGGCCACAGCGGAGCCGCGGCGAGCTTCGCCGCTTCCTCACCCAGCTGCAGCACGTCCTCCAACACGGCAGCCATCTTCGAACATCCGTACGACAAATCCCGGGTCCGAGGAGATCGACATCCACCATCTGAAACCGCGTCAGGAGGGAACGACCAGCCCGGTCTCGTACGCGAAAACGACAGCCTGCGCCCGGTCGCGCAGGTTGAGTTTGGCCAGGATGCGTCCGATGTGGGTTTTCACGGTCTGCTCGGCCACGATCAGCTCTTCGGCAATCTCCTGGTTGGACCGCCCGCGGGCGATCAGCAGCAGCACGTCGGTCTCGCGCGGCGTGAGAGCGTTGAGCGCGGCCGGCCGGGGCCGGTCGGCCGGCGGGCGGGCGGCGAACTCGGCGATCAAACGGCGGGTCACCTTGGGCGCGAGCAGGGCCTCACCGGCGGCCACGACCCGTACGGCGTTGATCAGGTCGGCGGCCGGGGCGTCCTTGAGCAAGAAGCCGCTCGCGCCCGCGCGCAACGCCGCGTACACGTAATCATCCAGGTCGAAGGTGGTCAGGATCAGGATCTTGGGGCCGCTGTCCTGCAGCCGGCGGGTGGCCTCCAGCCCGTCCATGACCGGCATGCGCACGTCCATCAGCACCACATCGGGGCGCAGCTCGCGAGCCTGGGCCACAGCCGCCGCGCCGTCGGGGGCGTCGCCGACAACGATCATGTCGGGCTGGGCGGCGAGCAACGCGCCGAAGCCTTCGCGCACCATCGCCTGGTCGTCCGCGATGAGGACTTTGATCACTGCTGCTCCCCCCACGGCAGATTTGCCCGTACGACAAAATGGCCGTCCTCGGCGGCGGCGGTGAGGGTGCCTCCGAGCAGTTCGGCCCGTTCGCGCATGCCGGCCAGACCGTGCCCTTTGCGGGCCGCGACGGGCCCGGTCAGCTTGTTGCGAATGACCAGCTCGAGCCGGTCGGGACCGCCGTCGACGTCGAGCGTCACCGCCCCGCCGGGCGCATGCCGGGCAGCGTTGGCCAGCGCTTCCTGCACGATCCGGTAGGCCGTGAGCTCCGCAGCTCCCCCACCCAGGGTGGGGACCCTATCGGTTTTCGCCAAGGCGGGCGTCGCGTTGTCCACAGGCTCGGCAGCGCACGCCGAGTTGTCCACAGCCCCACGAGAGAACCCGGACGTGTGGTACGTGACCTCGACCCCCGCCGCCCGCGCCCCCGCGATCAGGTCCCCGAGCTGCGCCAACCCCGGCTGCGGCTCGAGCGGCGCCTCCCCTTCCTCGGCCCGCAGCACCCCCAGCAGCCGCCGCATGTCGGTCAGCGCCTCCCGTGCCGCGTCCGCGATCGTCGCGAGCTCCGCCTTCGCCGGCTCGGACAGTTCGCCCACACGGTAGGGCGCGGTCTCGGCCCGTACGGCGATCATCGACATGTGGTGGGCGACCACGTCGTGCATCTCGCGAGCGATCCGTGTGCGCTCCTCCAGGACTGCCCGTTTGGCGCGTTCAAGTTCGGTCAGTTCTTCCTTCTCGGCGAGCAGTGCCCGCGTACGCCGTCGCCGGGACACGATGTCGCCGAGCGCCCCGATGGCCACGAGCAGGACCGCAGCACCCCAGGCGTTCGCGTACGGGGCGTACACGAACACCGGGATCAGGCTGAACGCGACCGCCCAGAGGGTCAGGCCGGAGCTCTCGGCGATCGCCAGCCGGCCGATCACGACGAGGAAACCGAGGATCTGCACGGTGTTCCACGGCCAGGACTCCTTGGGGTCGGCCATCACCGAGCCGACGAAGAGCATGAGGAAGGCGAGCCGCCACGCGATCACGGGAAGACGGAGAGTGATCACGACGGGCAGCACCGACCCGGCGGCGATGAGCACCACCATGAGGTCGTTGAGGGGGCGGGTGTCGGCCAGGTTCGCGCCGGCCACGAGACCCAGGCCGCTCAGCCCCAGCAGGCCGAGGGGCAACGCATAGTTCCAGAACCGGCCGTACGGGACGGGCCGGGCCGGTTCCCGTGACCAGAACAGGCGCCTGAGCGGCCCCGTGGCGTTGCGCCGGGTCACCGGGCCGATAGTCTCCACCCCGGCAGGTTACGGCGGTACGACGCCGCCGTCGTGCCCCCGTGGTGCCAGCCGGCACCCCCTACCTGGGTATGAGGAGCGAACGTCGTGGCGCGCACGGTATTGGTGACAGGCGGCAACCGGGGCATCGGCCTCGCGATCGCGCGGGCGTTCGCCAAGCAGGGCGACCGGGTCGCGGTCACGCATCGCGGCAGCGGCGCGCCCGAGGGCCTGTTCGGGGTGCAGTGCGACATCACCGACCCGGCGCAGGTCGACGCGGCGTTCACCGAGGTCGAGAAGGAGCTCGGGCCGGTGGAGGTGCTGGTGGCCAACGCCGGCATCACCGATGACACGCTGTTGCTGCGGATGAGCGAGGAGCAGTTCGAGCGGGTCGTCGACACGAACCTGAAGGGCTCGTTCCGGGTCACGAAGCGGGCCAGTTCGAAGATGCTGCGGGCGAAGTGGGGCCGGATCATCTACATCTCGTCGGTGGTGGGGCTGTACGGCGGCCCCGGTCAGGTGAACTATGCGGCGAGCAAGGCCGGCCTGGTCGGCATGGCCCGCAGCATCACCCGTGAGCTGGGCAGCCGCAACATCACGGCGAACGTGGTGGCGCCCGGGTTCATCGAGACGGAGATGACAGCGGTCTTGTCCGAGGCGCGGCAGGCAGAGATCATCAAGGCGGTTCCGGCGGGCCGGCTCGCCAGTGCCGACGAGGTGGCGGCCGCGGTGACCTTCCTGGCGAGCGACGCCGCCGCGTACATCAACGGCGCGGTGATCCCCGTTGACGGCGGCCTCGGCATGGGCCACTGAAACCGTACAGAAGGAGAAAAACCACCGTGTCTGGACTGCTGGCCGGCAAACGGCTGCTCATCACCGGCGTGATCACGGACGCCTCGATCGCGTTCTCGGCGGCCAAGATCGCTCAGGAGAACGGGGCGACCGTCGTGCTGACCGGTTTCGGCCGGATGTCTCTGGTCGAGCGGATCGCGAAGCGTCTCCCGGAGCCCCCGCCGGTGATCGAGCTCGACGTGACCGACTCCGAGCACCTGGCCGCGCTGCCCGACCGGGTGCGTGAGCACGTCGACGGGCTCGACGGGGTGCTGCACTCGATCGCGTTCGGGCCGCAGAGCGTGCTGGGTGGCGAGTTCCTCAACGCCCAGTGGGAGGACGTGGCCAAGGCGCTGCACGTCTCCACGTATTCGTACAAGTCGCTCGCCGTGGCCTGCCTGCCGCTGATGCAGGCGGGCGGCAGCGTGGTCGGGCTGACGTTCGACGCGACCAAGGCGTGGCCGGTCTACGACTGGATGGGCGTGGCCAAGGCGGGCCTCGAGTCGGCCAACCGTTACCTGGCGCTGCACCTGGGCCAGCGGGGCATCCGCAGCAACCTGGTCAGCGCCGGCCCGCTGCGCACGATGGCGGCCAAGTCGATCCCCGGCTTCGAGCAGTTCGAGGAGGCGTGGGCCGACCGGGCGCCGCTGGGCTGGGACCTGCACGACACGTCGGCGGCCGGCAAGGCGATCTGCGCCCTGCTCTCCGACTGGTTCCCGGCCACCACGGGTGAGGTTGTGCACGTCGACGGGGGCTACCACGCGCTGGGGGCTTGAGCCGGTGGAATAGTGGACGGGTGGTTTACGACGCCTTCGTCCTGCTGTCCTTCGGTGGTCCCGAGAAGCCCGATGACGTGATGCCGTTCCTGCGCAACGTGGTGCGGGGGCGGGGAGTTCCGGACGAGCGCCTGGCCGAGGTGGCCGAGCACTACATGCACTTCGGCGGCGTCTCGCCGATCAACCAGCAGTGCCGGGACCTCCTCGCCGCCGTCCGCGCCGAGTTCGCGGGCGCCGGGATCGACCTGCCGGCGTACTGGGGGAACCGGAACTGGCATCCGATGCTGGCCGACACCGTGGCGCAGATGCGCGACGACGGCGTCACCCACGCGCTCGGGTTCGCCACCAGCGCGTACGGCGGCTATTCGTCGTGCAAGCAGTACTGGGAGGACATCGCGGCGGCCCGGGCCAAGGTCGGTCCGGGCGCGCCGGTGATCTCCAAGCTGCGCCAGTTCTGGGATCACCCCGGTTTTGTGGAGCCCCACGCCGATGCCGTACGGGCGTCGCTCGCGACCCTGGACGAGAGCCGTCGCGCCTCCACGCGTCTGGTGTTCACCGCGCACTCGATCCCGTCGTCGATGGCCCGCACTGCCGGTCCCGACGGCGGGCGCTACGAGGCCCAGCTCAACGAGACGGCCCGCCTGGTGCACGCGGCCGCCGCGCCCGAGCTGTCGTGGGACCTGGTGTGGCAGAGCCGCTCCGGCCCGCCGCAGGTGCCGTGGCTGGAACCCGACATCAACGACCACCTCGAGTCGCTCGCGGCGCAGAACGTCACCGATGTCGTGGTGAGCCCGATCGGGTTCGTCTCCGACCACCTCGAGGTGATCTGGGATCTCGACAACGAGGCGGCCGACACGGCCAAGCGGCTCGGCCTGGGTTACGCCCGCGCGGCGACCCCCAACGTCGACCCGCGTTTCGTCTCGATGGTGCGGGAGCTCGTCCAGGAGCGGACCGGCCGCGCACCCCTGAAGAGGCTCGGTACGCTGCCGGTCTGGGACGACTGCCCGGTCGCCTGTTGCCCACCCCCGCAGCGACGAGGAGCATGATGCCCGAGCGCAAGGCCATCGAGAGCTGGCTCACCGACATGGACGGCGTGCTCGTCCACGAGGGTGTGCCGGTTCCGGGCGCCCCCGAGTTCGTGCAACGGATGAAGACGTCCGGCAAGCCGTTCCTGATCCTCACCAACAACTCGATCTACACGCCGCGTGACCTGCAGGCCCGGCTCCACCGCATGGGCATCGACGTCCCCGAGCAGTCGATCTGGACGGCGGCGCTGGCCACGGCCCAGTTCCTTTCCGGTCAACGGCCCGGCGGCACGGCGTACGTGATCGGTGAGGCCGGCCTGACCACCGCCATGCACGCGGCGGGTTACGTGCTCACCGAGTTCGACCCGGACTACGTGGTGCTGGGCGAGACCCGTACGTACAGCTTCGAGCAGATCACCAAGGCGATCCGGCTGATCGGCGGCGGGGCCAAGTTCATCTGTACGAATCCCGACGCGACCGGCCCGTCGAACGAGGGCGCGCTCCCCGCCGCGGGCTCCGTCGCGGCCATGATCTCGAAGGCGACCGGCGTCGAACCGTACTTCGTGGGCAAGCCGAACCCGATGATGATGCGCTCGGCGCTGAACACGATCGAGGCCCACAGCGAGTCCACCGCCATGATCGGCGACCGGATGGACACCGACGTCCTGTGCGGCCTGGAGGCGGGCCTGGAGACGATCCTCGTGCTGACCGGCATCAGCACCCGCGCCGAGGCCGACCGCTACCCGTTCCGCCCGTCCCGCATCGTCAACTCGGTGGCCGACCTGATCGACGAGATCTGAGGCAGGTCCAGGCCGGTCAGGTGGGCGGAGAGCTGCCAGAGCCTGGCCGCTTCGGGGGCGTCGGACGGGTACTCCTCGGTCAGCGCCAGGTCGCGGCAGAAGGCGCCGCCTCGCGTCACCGGGGTCACCGCGGCCCAGAGCGGGGTGGCGGCGCCCTGTTCGGCGGTCCGGAAGAGGCCGGGCCGCGCGTTGCCGTCCTCGTCGATCCAGCCGGCTTCGACCATCTCGGCCTTGGTGAGGTGGCGCTGCAGCGGGCTCAGCACCCAGCCGGGGGTCGCCGAGAACGCCCGTACGCCGGACGGCGCGCCCAGCCGGTCGAGCTGGTGGGCGAAGAGGATGTTGGCCAGCTTGGACTGCCCGTACGCGGCCCACTTGTCGTAGCCGCGGGTGAAGTGCACGTCGTCCCAGCGGATGCGCTCGTCGGGGGATCGGCCCGAGCCGACCATCACGACCCGCGCCCCGCCCGCGGCCAGCAGCGCCGGCCACAGGTGCATGACCAGCGCGTAGTGGCCGAGGTGGTTGGTGGCGAACTGCGCCTCCCATCCGGGGCCGACCCGGGTCTCGGGACAGGCCATGACGGCGGCGCTACCGATGACAATGTCGGCCCGGCTGACCGTGGCCGCGAACGCGCGTATCGAGGCGGGATCGGTGAGGTCCATCGGCCGGACGTCGAGGACGGCGTCGGGCCGCGGCCGGCGAGCGGGCACGATCACGTGGACGCCGGCGGCGGCGAGGGCGCGGGCAGCGGCCTGGCCGATTCCGGAGGCGCCGCCGGTCACGACGGCGGTCCTGCCGGTGAGGTCGATTCCGGCGAGCACGTCGGCAGCGGTCGGAGCAGTCATGTCTCCGCACGCTAGGGCTTCGAGCGCGCTCGAGGTCAAGCCCCCGCTTTGTAGTCGCTGACCGTCCAGCACTCGGGGCCGTCGCCCACGTCGATGCGCACCTTGCTCGGGTGGCCGTCGGTCGTGTCGTACGTGGTGGCGACCTCGGCCCCGTCCTCGGTGGCGGTCTGCGCCATCTCGAGCAGCTCGGCCAGCGTGAAGGCCTCGATCTCCTCCCCGCTGTCGCCGGTGGCCGGGCCCAGGTCGACATCGGCTGAGGGGGTGACCGGGGTGGCGTCGAGCCGGTCGGATGCGGAGACTGCCCCGGCGGTCACCGTCACCTGGTAGCGGCCGAGCGGCTTGGCGTCGTCGCAGCCCCGGGTCAGCACGTACGAGTATGAGGCGGGCTCTGTCCACGCCGGGGGCGAGGCGACGGCCGGCGTGGTGGGGGACGGTGACGGGTCGGACGACGTGCACCCGGCGGCCAACGCCACCAGCGCCACGGCCCACGGGAGCTTTCGGAGCAGCACGCCGAAAAACTTAGCGCACCGTGTCGATCCGGTCCGCCGCCGTTCGACCTGTGGGTGAGAAGGTCGACTGGCGACCGGAACGAACCGAGGAGAAGCTGTCATGGCGAAGTACATGCTGATCATGCGGAGCACCGACGAGGCGCTGGCCAAAATGGTGGAGACGCCGTTCGAGGAGATGCTCGAGACGGTCGGCCGTTTCAACGAGGAGCTGATCAAGGCGGGTGTGCTGGTGGCCGCCGAGGGCCTCGACGACGCCGCCAACGGTGTGGTGGTCGACCACTCGGGTGAGACCCCGGTGGTGACCGACGGCCCGTACGGGGAGACCAAGGAGCTGTTCGGGGGCTTCTACCTGATCGACGTCGCCTCCAAGGAGGAGGCGGTCGAATGGGCCAAGCGGATTCCGGCCTTCCCCGGTTCCAAGACCGAGATCCGCCGGGTGCCCGGCATCGACGAGTTCCCCCAGGACAACGAGTGGATCAAGAAGGAGCGGGTCTGGCGCGAGCAGACCGGGCAACTGTGAGTTCGATCGAGGCGGTCTGGCGGATCGAGTCGGCCCGCATCGTCGGCGCGCTGACCCGGTACACCGGCGGTGATCTCGAACTGGCCGAGGACGTCGCGCAGGAGGCGGTGGCCGAGGCACTCGAGAAGTGGCCGCGTGACGGCGAGCCGGACAACCCGGTGGGCTGGCTGCTGGCCACGGCCCGGCGGCGGGCGATCGACGCCTTCCGCCGCCGGGCCGCCCGCGACCAGAAGTACGCGTTGCTGGCCGAGGAGGACACAGACGGCGGGGACGGGCACCTGTGGGATCCGGACCGGATCGACGACGACGTGCTGTCGCTGATGTTCGTGGCGTGCCATCCGGTGCTGGCCCCGGAGGCCCGGGTGGCGCTGACCCTGCGGACCGTGGGCGGTCTGTCCAGCGAGGAGATCGCCCGCGCGTTCCTGGTGCCGGCGCCGACCGTGCAGGCGCGCATCACCCGGGCCAAGAAGACGATCGCGGCGGCGCGGGTGCCGTTCGAGGTGCCGCCCGCCGACGAGCGCAAGCAGCGGCTGGGCGGCGTGCTCAGCGTCCTCTACGTGATCTTCACCGAGGGGTCCACGGCGACCGCGGGCGACACCCTGGTGCGCCAGGATCTCGCGTACGAGGCTCTGCGGCTCGCCCGGACCCTGGCCGCGCTGCTGCCCGGCGAGCCGGAGGTGTTCGGGCTGATCGCGCTCTGCGAGCTGACCGCGGCCCGGTTCCCGGCACGCACCGGCCCGGACGGGGAGGCGATCCTGCTGGAGCAGCAGGACAGGCGCCGCTGGGACCGTTCGGCGATCCGCCGCGGGCTGGCGGCGCTGGGTCAGGCTTCGGCGGCCGGTCGCGGTCTGGGCCCGTACGGGTTGCAGGCCGCGATCGCCGCCTGTCACGCGAACGCGCCGTCGGTGGCCGAGACCGACTGGGAGCGGATCGTGCTGCTGTACGAGGCGCTGGGGCGGGTGGCGCCGTCACCGGTCGTCGAGCTGAACCGGGCCGTGGCCGTGGCGATGGCGAGCGGCCCGGCCCCGGCGCTGGCGATGGTCGACGAGCTGGTGGCGAAGGACCGGCTGCCCGGCTCGCACCTGCTGCCGGCCGTACGCGGTGAGCTGCTGCTGCGGCTGGGCCGGCGGCGGGAGGCCCACGCCGAGCTGGAACTGGCCGCCCGGTTGTGCGGCAACACGCAGGAGCGGAAGGTTTTACTCCGCAAGCTCGAGGACCAGTAGGTCGCTTTCCTCCTCGACCGGCCGCGGGCTGCGTTCGGCCCGCACCGCCGCGTCGAGGGCCTCGAACCCGACGACGATCTCTTCCTCGGTGATCCGTTCGAACGCCGACGATCCGCGCAGTTTCAGCCTGTCCCGGTATTCGCCGAGGCTGTCGGCGACGCGTTCCTGCACCCTGTCGACGGTGACGAACCGCAGCCCGGCGGCGGCGAACGTGTCGAGCAGCGGATCGAGCCGGGGGAAGACCTGCTCGTCGATGAGGCGGATGCCGGGAAAGTAGTCGTACCACGGCAGGGCGGGCATGCGGTCGGGGAACAGGCTGCGGATCAGCACCCGGCCGCCGGGGCGCAGCACGCGCGCGATCTCGGCCGCGGCCACGGCGTGGTCGGGCACGTGATGCAGCACGAGGAAGAGCAGCACCAGGTCGCAGCTGTTGTCCGGCAGCGGGATCTCGGTGGCCGAGCCGGCCAGGTAGGTCACCGAGTCGTGCCCGGCGTGGGCCTCGGCGAAAGCGCGCATGCGGTCGTACGGCTCGACACCCCAGACCGGGCCGCCGAACTCGCCGGCGAGCGCGGGGGTGAACCGGCCCGTGCCGGAGCCCAGGTCGAGCACGGCCAGCGGCCTCTGCGGCGGCGCGTGCAGGGCGAAGACGCGCACCCACTCGGTCAGCGTCTCGGGTGGCAGCGCTCGAGCCCGCGCATAGACCCGATGCTGCCGTTCGTCGTAGTTCACCTCGCGCACAGTCCCTGCCTCCCGCGACCATTCTTCGCTGTCGACGCCGTCGAGGACACCCCGGGCCCCCGGGTCGCGACCGGACTCACAGCAGAACCTCAGGTGGCGTCGAGCACGAAGACCGCCACCGACCGCGCCGGAACCCTCAGCCCGGCCTCGGCTGCCACCGCCGTACGCAGCAGCGGGTCGGCCGAATCGGTCAGCTCGGGGTGCAGGCGCAGACCCGCCGTGCCGCCGGGCAGGGGCTGGACGGTTTCGTCGCCGGTGGCGTTGAAGACGGCCACCACCCGGCTCCACACCGGGTCGAGGCCGGTGCCGTCGAGGCACATCACGATCACGCCGGGTGTCTCACCGGGCCCGCCGAGCGGGAACGTGAGCCGGCGCTGCACCTCGTCGGCCGTGGGCAGCCCGAACACCGGCGACGAGCGGCGGATGCGCAGCAGCTCGCGATAGCGCTCGGCGGTCATCTCGATCAGCTCGGGCGGGGGTGTCAGCGCCGGGTGGGCCAGCAGCGGCCCGGCCAGCGGCCAGCGGTCCTCGTTGTCGGCGGCGGGCGGCAGGCCGAGGCCGAAGCCGTTGCCGAGCTGGGGGTCCCAGCGGATCTGGTTGAACCAGTCACCCGAGTCGTAGGAGTTGCGGTCGAGCGACTTGGAGCGCAGCCGTTCGCTGCCCAGCGCGACGAACCCGGCGCCCTGGCTCAGCACGACCAGGGCCAGCGCGAGCACCTGCAGGCGGGCCCGCTCGGCCGGGGGTGTCGTGATCGGCAGCTTGAACGCCATCGCGTCGTACAGGATCTCGTTGTCGTGGGCGTCGACGTAGTTGACGGCCTCACCCGGGTTCGTCGCGTAGCCGCTGGGCGCGCCGTTGTAGTCGACCTGGGCGCCGGTCTGCTCGTGGCCGGCGTGATTGACGAACCTGTACGCCGCTAGGCCGCCCGCCAGGCCCACTTTGACCTGGTCGTGGACGACGAGCGGGGTCGACGAGCCGAGCCCGGTGGCGAAGCCGGGCGTGGTCGGGTCGCCGAACGGGTGGCCGCCCCGGACGGCGTCGCGCAGCCGGTCGTTGAACGTGCCGATCCCGGTGCCGGCCATGTTGAGCTGGGTGGCCTGGGCGAACCGGGCGTCGTCGGCCACCTCGCCGAAGTTCCAGCCCTCGCCGTACAGGTAGATCTGCTTGCCGTCGACGCCCTCGACGTCGGCGGTCAGGTGGTCGAGGTTGACCCGGACCTCGAGGATGTTGGCCCGCGGGTGGTGGCCCATGAGGTCGAACCGGAACCCGTCGATCTTGTAGTGGCGGGCCCACGTGACCACCGAGTCGACGACGAGCTTGCTCATCATCATGTGCTCGGGCGCGGTGCCGGGGCAGCACGTCGAGTCGGCGACGGAGCCGTCGGGCAGCAGCCGGTGGTAGTAGCCGGGCACGAGACGGTCGAGCACGCTGAAGCGGTCGAGGCCGGCGGCCCTGGTGTGGTTGTAGACGACGTCGAGCACCACTCGCAGACCGGCCGCGTTGAGGGCGGCCACCATGGAACGGAACTCGAGGATGCGCGCGGGGCCGGCCGGGTCGACGGCGTAGCTGCCCTCGGGGGTCGTGTAGTGCCAGGGGTCGTAACCCCAGTTGTAGCCGTCACGGCCGGCGATCGCGGCCACCTCGGCCTGCTGCTCGGGCGAGCCGGGCGGGAGGGCGGCCAGGTCGCGGGCGACGGTGGCCTGGTCGCGGCGGCGGTCGGGGACGCTCGCGAAGTCGGCCGCGGGCAGCAGGTGCAGGTGGGTCAGGCCGGCGTCGGCCAGCGACCGCAGGTGGCGCATGGAGGCGGAATCGGGCCGGGTGAAGGCCGTGTACGTGCCCCGCTCGGCCGGCGGCAGGGAGTGGTCGAAGACGGAGAAGTCGCGGATGGACACCTCGGCGATCTGCATGCGGGCCGGGGCGACCGGGGGCGGTTTGGCCGCAGTGGACCAGCCCGGCGGGGCCAGCTCGGGGTCGTCGAGGTCGACCAGCAGGCTGTGGGTGGAGTCGGTGGCCAGGGCCAGCGAGTAGGGGTCGGTGACGCTGGTCGTGACGACGCGCTGGGCCTGCGGGTGCCAGACCTGGACGCGGTAACGGTAGTAGCGGCCCATCCACTTCGGTTTGATCGCCGCCGACCAGACGCCGGTGAGGTCGTCGCGCAGCATGGGCAGCAGTTTCGGCTCGTCGGCTGGGGTGCGGAACAGTTCCAGCTCGACCGTGCGCGCGGTGGGGGCCCACACCGACAGGCGGGGACGGTCGTCGTCGAGGACCAGGCCGAGGCAGGCGTCGGCGGCGTCCGCGTACAGGTCGTCGAGGACGCCGGCGAGCTGGACCCCGGTGCGGACCGTGATCTCGCCGTCGGAGTCGCGGCCGGTCACGAGCAGCCGATCGCGCAGCAGCTCGCCCAGGGCGGCGTCGGCCATCTCGCGTACGGAGAAAGCCTTGTGGGCCCGCAGGTGGGGGAAGCGCCGGCTCTGCGCCTGGAACAGCCCGCCGGGGCGCGGGGTGAGCGGCAGATCGCCCAGCAGGAACGTGCCGGCCCGGTCCACGATCGGGGCGGGCAGGGCGATCGTGGTGCGGTCGACGAAGACGGCCCACGAGGGCTCACGCTGGGAGGTGCTCACCGGGTCATAGTGGCAGCCGGGTACGACATTTTCAGTCCGCGCCGGCGACCGTCGTGTGCCGGGCCCGCAAGGGGAGTAAAGGTGGGAGGTGCGGGCCCCGCCTTGCGCCGGCTTACAAGACGGACGTACGGTTTACGAGAAACGTGAACCGAGAGTTAGGCAGGCCTAACCCGAAGGTCGCCCTTTCGGTGCGAAAGACTTGAACGACAGTCGCTGGGTGTGAAGGAGATGACGGTGGCCGGCCTCGACACCTTTGGTGCGAAGAGCGAGCTGCGCGTCGGTGACGCGAGCTACGAGATTTTCACGATCGACAAGGTCGAGGGGCACGACCGCCTGCCCTACTCCTTGAAGATCCTGCTGGAGAACCTGCTGCGGACGGAGGACGGCGCCAACATCACCGCCGACCACATCCGCGCGCTCGGCGGCTGGGACCAGACCGCCGACCCGAGCATCGAGATCCAGTTCACTCCCGCCCGGGTGCTGATGCAGGACTTCACCGGCGTGCCCTGCGTGGTCGACCTGGCCACCATGCGTGAGGCGGTGAAGGACCTGGGCGGCGACCCCACCAAGGTCAACCCCCTCGCCCCGGCCGAGCTGGTCATCGACCACTCGGTCATCGCCGACCTGTTCGGCCGCGAGGACGCCTTCGCCCGCAACGTCGAGCTGGAGTACCAGCGCAACCGCGAGCGCTACCAGTTCCTGCGCTGGGGCCAGACCGCGTTCAACGAGTTCAAGGTCGTCCCGCCCGGCACCGGCATCGTGCACCAGGTCAACATCGAGTACCTGGCCCGCACGATCATGGAGCGCAACGGCCAGGCCTACCCCGACACCGTCGTGGGCACCGACTCGCACACCACGATGGTCAACGGCCTGGGCGTGCTGGGCTGGGGCGTCGGCGGCATCGAGGCCGAGGCGGCCATGCTGGGCCAGCCGGTCAGCATGCTGATCCCGCGGGTCGTCGGCTTCAAGCTCAGCGGCGAGATGCCCGCCGGCACCACCGCCACCGACCTCGTGCTCACGATCACCGAGATGCTCCGCGAGCACGGCGTGGTCAGCAAGTTCGTCGAGTTCTACGGCCCCGGCGTGAGCGCCGTGCCGCTGGCCAACCGGGCCACCATCGGCAACATGTCGCCCGAGTACGGCTCGACCGTGGCGATCTTCCCGATCGACGACGAGACCATCAAGTACCTGAAGCTCACCGGCCGCTCCGAGCAGCAGGTCGCGCTGGTCGAGGCGTACGCGAAGCGGCAGGGCCTGTGGCTCGACCCGGACGCCGAGCCCGCCTACAGCGAGAAGCTGGAACTCGACCTGTCGACGATCGTGCCGTCGCTGGCCGGGCCGAAGCGCCCGCAGGACAGGGTGCCGCTGAACGCCGCAAAGCCGATGTTCCGCGACGCGCTCACCAACTACGTGTCCGACCAGGGCCCGGCCGACGAGGCGTCCGAGGAGTCGTTCCCGGCCAGCGACCCGCCGGCCAACCACGAGGACTCGGCGGCCGACAAGCCGCACGTGTTCAGCGCGGCCACCGGCGCCAACGGCCGTCCCTCCAAGCCCACCCGCGTGGTCGGCGAGGACGGCGTGGAGTACGAGCTCGACCACGGCGCCGTGGTGATCGCCGCCATCACGTCCTGCACCAACACGTCGAACCCGCAGGTCATGATCGGCGCGGCGCTGCTGGCCAAGAAGGCGGTCGAGCGGGGCCTGACCCGCAAGCCGTGGGTCAAGACCACCCTCGCCCCGGGCTCGAAGGTCGTCTCCGACTACTACGACCGGGCCGGCCTCACGCCCTACCTCGACAAGATCGGCTTCAACCTCGTCGGGTACGGCTGCACCACCTGCATCGGCAACTCGGGCCCGCTGCCCGAGGAGGTCTCGGCCGCCGTCAACGAGTCCGACCTGACAGCGGTCAGCGTGCTCAGCGGCAACCGCAACTTCGAGGGCCGGATCAACCCGGACGTCAAGATGAACTACCTGGCGTCCCCGCCGCTGGTCGTGGCGTACGCGCTGGCCGGCTCGATGGACATCGACATCACCACCGAGCCGCTCGGCACGGGCTCCGACGGCCGGCCGGTCTTCCTCGCCGACATCTGGCCCAGCGCCAAGGAGATCGACGACGTCATCGCGTCCGCGATCGGCGCCGAGGGCTTCAGCACCGCGTACTCCGACGTCTTCGCCGGTGACGAGCAGTGGCAGTCGCTGCCCACGCCCGAGGGCAAGACCTTCGAGTGGTCCGACGAGTCGACGTACGTGCGCAAGCCCCCGTACTTCGAGGGCATGCAGCCGTCGCCGCAGCCGGTGAACGACATCTCGGGCGCCCGGGTGCTCGCGAAGCTGGGCGACTCGGTCACCACCGACCACATCTCGCCCGCCAGCTCGATCAAGGCCGACTCGCCCGCCGGCAAGTACCTCGCCGAGCACGGCGTCCCGCGTCACGAGTTCAACTCGTACGGGTCGCGCCGCGGCAACCACGAGGTCATGATCCGCGGCACGTTCGCCAACATCCGGCTGCGCAACCAGCTCGTGCCGGGCGTCGAGGGCGGTTTCACGGTCAACCACCTCACCGGCGAGCAGACCACGATCTACGACGCCTCGGTGGCGTACCAGGAAGCCGGCGTCCCGCTGGTGATCCTGGCCGGCAAGGAGTACGGTTCCGGCTCCTCGCGGGACTGGGCGGCCAAGGGCACGATGCTGCTGGGCGTGCGCGCGGTCATCGCCGAGAGCTACGAGCGCATCCACCGCTCCAACCTGATCGGCATGGGCGTGCTGCCGCTGCAGTTCCCGCCCAAGACCAACGCCGAGTCGCTCGGCCTCACCGGCGCCGAGACCTTCACCATCACCGGCGTCACGGCCCTCAACGACGGCGAGACCCCGTCGACGGTCACGGTGCGCACCGACACGGGCGTCGAGTTCGACGCCGACGTCCGCATCGACACCCCCGGCGAGGCCGACTACTACCGCCACGGCGGCATCCTGCAGTACGTCCTGCGCAAGATGCTCAACAGCTGACGATCCCCGCCGAACCCCCGCCTTCCGCTCCCGGAGGGCGGGGGTTCGGCTTTTCGGCCGCGTCTTCACACTTCCTCCCCGCAACCTGCACCCGTTCTGACGGCCGGCGCTGTCACATGGAGGGGGTGCGGCGGTGCTGACAGGGCATGGACGTTGCACTGTCGTGGGACAGGAAGGACAGCGTGGCCCGATCAGCGGATGAGGTGCGGCCCGACCTCGAGCAGGTGTTCCGCGACTCGTACCGGCGGGTCGTGGCCGTCGCCGCGCGGGTGCTGGGGTCGCGGGACGAGGCCGAGGACGTGGCCCAGGAGGTCTTCCTGACGTTCGGGCGCTCGGGGGTGCCGGCCGGCGAGGCGTTGCCCTGGCTGTCGGTCGCCGCTGCCCACACCGCGCTCAACCACATCCGTACGGGGAAACGCCGCGCCGGACGGGAGGAAGCAGCCCACCCACGCGACGCCACCGTGCCCGACGTCGCCGAAGCGGTGGTCGCCCGCGAGGAGCGCCGGCGGGTGCGGGCCGCGCTGAGCCGGCTGCCCCGCAAACAGGCGGTCGCGCTCGTGCTGCGGCACAGCGGCCTGAGCTACACCGAGGTGGCGGCCGCCCTCGACGTCTCCCCCGGCAGCGTCGGCACGATCGTGCGGCGCGCCGAGTCCGCCCTGCGCAAGGAGTTGAACCGTCATGCGCCATCCGAGTGAGGGTGTGCTGCGCCGGCTCGTGGACGAGCCCGCCGGCGTCACCGACACCGACCGCGAACACGTCGCCGATTGCCCCGCCTGCCGGGACGGGCTGGCTGACGCTCGCCGGGATGCTGAGTTCGCGGCGAACGCTCTCTACGCCGAGGCCGACGTCAACCCCGACGTGGCCTGGCTGACATTTGCCGATAAGTCAGTGCATAGTGCGGCACGAGCGCGCACCTACCGGCGCTGGGCGACAAAACGGACGCCACTGGTGGCCGGACTGGCGGCCCTGGTCCTGCTCGCCGGGGCGGGCACAGCCGCCGCCACCGACTGGCTGCAGATCTTCCGCACCGAGAAGATCGCCCCCGTTCCCGTACGCCAGGCCGACCTGATGGCGATCCCCGACCTGTCCTCGTGGGGCGACGTCGAGATCACCGAACGCCCCAAGATCCACCCAGTCGCCGGCCGGGCGGCCGCCGAGAAGGAGACCGGGCTCGCCCTGCCCGACGTCACCGAGCTGCCCCGCGGTGTCACCGGCGACCCGCAGTACCAGGCGGGACAACGGATCACCGCCACGTTCACGTTCCGGGCCGGCAAGGTCAGGGCGTTCGCCGCCGACGCTCCCCCGATGCCCGCGGGCCTCGACGGCAGCAAGTTCCGCCTGACCGCCGGCCCGGGCGCGGCCGCGGTGTGGTCGAGCAACCAGGGCGTGCCGTCGCTGATCGTGGCGCGGGCGGTCGCCCCCACGGCGTACTCGACCGGGGTTCCGTTCGCGACCGCCCGCGACTATCTGCTGTCGCTCTCGGGTCTGCCCGCCGAAGTGGCCAACCAGCTCCGCAGCTTCTCGGCCGACGGCCGGACGCTCCCGCTGCACGTCATGCCCGAGAAGCTGACCAGCAAGCCCGCCGACGTGAACGGCAGGCCGGCGACCGTGCTCAGCTCGACCGATCAGGTGCTGGCGGCCGTGGTCTGGGTCGACGACGGCAGGGTCACGCTGGTGGCCGGGTCGCTGAGCCCCGGCGAGGTGCTGACGGTGGCCCGGGGGCTCAAGTGAGCGCCGCCGTCTGGGCCTCCGGGCTGCGCAAACGCTACCGGAAAAGGCAGGCCGTGGACGGCGTGTCGTTCGAGGTGGGCCGCGGTGAGGTGGTCGGGCTGCTCGGCCCGAACGGCGCCGGCAAGACCACCGTCATCAAGATGCTGCTGGGCCTGGCACGCCCGGACGCCGGCGAGGTGATGCTGCTGGGCCGGCCGGGCGCCGATCCCCGGTCGCGGGCGCGGGTCGGGTACCTGCCGGAGCTGTTCCGCTACCAGCCGTGGCTGACCGCCGCCGAGGTGCTTCGGCTGCACGCGCGGCTGGCCTCGGTCCCGGCCGACGAGGAGCCGCTCGGGCTGGTCGGTCTGGCGGATCGCGCCGACGACCGGGTCGGTGGGTTCTCCAAGGGCATGCAGCAGCGTCTCGGCCTGGCGGTCGCGCTGGTCGCCCGGCCCGAGCTGGTGGTGCTCGACGAGCCGACCAGCGCCCTCGATCCGATCGGCCGGGCCGACGTACGGGATCTGCTCCTGACCCTGCGCGAGAAGGGGGTGGCCGTGCTCCTCAACTCGCATCTGATCGGCGAGGTGGAGCGGGTGTGCGACCGGGTTGTCATCCTCGACCACGGGCGGGTGGCCGCCTCGGGCACGCTTCCCGAACTGCTGGGACGGCAGGAGCTGCGGCTGACGTTGTCGGACCTGTCCGACGCGGCCCGTGCGCGGCTCGGCGACTTCACGCAGGACGGAGCCACGTACGTGATCGACGGGGACATCGACGTGCCCGAGCTGATCGCCGATCTGGTCAAGCTCGACGTACGCGTCCACGCCGTGGAGCCGAGCCGGATCAGCCTCGAGGAACGCCTGCTCGACATCATCCGGAGCGGATCATGACCGTTGTTCTCACCGTCGCCGGCTTGACCCTGCGCGAGGCCGCCCGCCGCCGGGTGCTGCGCTCGCTGGCCGTCCTGACGATCTTGCTGCTGGCGCTGAGCGCCTGGGGCTTCTCCCGCATCAACGCCGAGTTCGGCGGCCTGACCAGCGGCGAGGCCAAGCTGGCAGCGGCGATCGTGCTCAACCTGGTGATGTTCGGGCTGAGCCTGATCGCCGCGCTGGGCACGGCTTTCCTGGCCGGTCCGACCCTGGCCGGCGAGACCGAGTCGGGCATCGCGCTGGCTGTGCTGGCCCGGCCGGTGCGCCGCGCGCAGGTGCTGGCGGGCAAGTGGCTGGGCCTGGTCGCCTTCGGCACCGGGTTCGTGGCCGTCGCCGGCGCCGCGCAGCTGGTGATCGTCAAGCTGACCACCGGCTACTCGGCGCCCAGTCCGGCCTCGGGGCTCGCCCTGCTCTCCGGTCAGGCGATAGCGCTGCTCACGCTCGGGTTGCTGCTGTCGACGGTGATCTCGCCGATGGCCTCGGGCATCGTGGCGGTCGGCCTGTTCGGGGCCACCTGGATCGCGGGCGTGGTCGGCGGCGTCGGCGGCGCGCTCGGCAACGACAGCGTCCGCAAGGTCGGCACGGTCTCGCAGATGCTGCTGCCCACCGACGGTCTGTGGCGCGGGGCGATGCGCTCGTTCCAGGACCCGTCGCTGCTGACCCAGTTCAGCGAGGCCTTCGAGGGGCACCCGTTCCTCAGCTCGGCCCCGCTGACCGGCGCGTACCTGGTGTGGGCGGTGGTGTGGACAGTTGTGATGCTGGCGCTGGCCGGGCTGGCCTTCCAGCGGCGAGATCTCTGACCGCGCGGCGAGGATAGGCTTCGCGCATGGATGACAAGACTGTGCTGAGCCGGATCCACGGCCTGGTCGATGAGGAGCACAAGCTGCGCACGCAGCTGGGCAAGGGCGAGATCTCCTCGGACGAGGAGCACGCCCGGCTCAAGGAGTTGGAAGAGGCCCTGGACCAGTGCTGGGACCTGCTTCGCCGTCGTCGCGCCGCCCGCGAGGTGGGCAACGACCCCAACGCCGAGCAGGCGCACAGCGTCAGCGAGGTCGAGGGCTACCTGCAGTGAACCGGCCGGGCCGCGGACGGTGCAGAAACACCGGCCGCGGCCCCGGTGGTCATCTCAGGCCGGCCTCGTAGAGCAGCCTGTCCAGCAGCTCGTCGATGTCGACCGTCAGGCCCCGCTGGGTGAACCAGGCCCCGACGTTGCGGACGTCGCGGGCGATGAAGTCGGCGCCCTGCGGGTTGGCCACCACGTCCACGATCTGCGGCAGGTCGATGAGCACCAGCCGGCCCTCGTGCACGAGGATGTTGTAGGGCGAGAGGTCGCCGTGCGCCACCTGCGCGCGGGCCAGCACAGACAACGCGTCGGTCATCTGCGTCCACAGGCCGGCCAGCGTGTCCGGGTCGGCCCGCACCTGTGCGAGCCGGGGCGCCGCCTCGCCGGTCTCCCAGTCGCCGATGAACTCGAGCATGAGCTCGGTGCCGATCAGCTGCACCGGGTAGGGCACCCGCACCAGGCCGCTCTCCTGGCCGACCTGCCAGAGGTGGCTGAGCGCGCCGAACTCGGCCACCGCCCACTGGCCGGCGATCATCTCCTTGCCGAACGAGGTGCGGTTGGTCATGGCCCGCATCTCGCGTGACCGGCGGACCCGGCGTCCCTCGAGGTAGCCGGCGTCGCGGTGGAACAGCCGGTGGTCGCCGTCGCGGTAGCGCTTGGCGGCCAGCATGCTGACCTTGTCGGTGCCGGGAACGGCCCGGCGTACGAGGTGGACGTCGGCTTCCTTGCCGGTCTTGAGCATGCCGAGTTCGGTGTCTACCGCGCCGTACTCGGTGCGCACCCAGTCGGGGCGGGGCTCGGGGCCCTTGAGGGAACCGTCCCACGTCGACCAGCGGTCACCGACCTCGGGCAGGTCGGGGTCTTCCTTCAGCTGCGGCGCGGGGCGCCCGCGCTTCAGAAAGTCTGGTTCGTCGTCGTCGAACTTGCGGCGGCCGCGGCGCATGGTGGCCGGGCCGAAAGAGTCGTGCTCGCGCACTGCGGGGTCTCCTTGGAGAGAGAAGAAAAGAGGTTTCGGGCGGCAGGCATCACAACGACAGCCATGGACTCGACCTCCTTCTCTCTCGTTCGGACGACGCCACTCTCCCGGAGGGCGGCGGTCGCGCGCAACCTGTTTACCGGGCGGCGGCCATGATGGCCGAGATCCCCTGGATCACGTTGCCGACGATCTTGGTGGGGGCGAACCGGTTGTCGACCCACTCGCGCCCCCGGTGCAGCCACACGCTGGGCAGACCCATCGCCGCGGCGCCGCCGATGTCGGCCTCGGGGCTGTCGCCTACCACCCAGGCGCCGCCGAGCCGCATCCGCACCCGCTGGGCGGCCATCGCGAAGATGCGCGGGTTGGGCTTGCTCACCCCGGCCCGCTCCGAGATCACCCAGTCGGCGACATAACGATCCAGACCCGTACGCCGGATGCGGCTGTCCTGGATCTCGGCCCGGCCGTTGGTCACCACCACGGGGACGAGCCCGGCGTCGCCGGCGATCTGCAGCGCGCAGCCCACCATCGGGTCGAGTTTCTCGTACGCCGGCGGGCCCTCGTGCAGCTCGTCGACGAGGTCGATCGACGGGACGGCGAGCCGGTAGCGGTCGCGGATCAGGTCGGCGAGGTCCCAGCGCGAGGTCAGGCCGTCGGCGTCGACCGAGAGTAACCAGTCGAGGTCGTCCGGTGGCGCCCCGATCTCGTCGAGAAAACCCTTCGCCCACAGCCTGAAGGCACCACTGCGGTCGAGCAGGGTGTCGTCGAGAGCTATCAGGACGAGGGGCACCCGGGCACTTTACGTGAGCGGAAGGGGCAACGAGTAGTCCAGTGTTGTAAACAACTTACGGCCGGGTTGGGGGAATTCGCGCTATCCGTCCGTTCACTGCTGCTCACCGGCGGTGCCGCACCCGCAGCGTTGCCAAGACGTACGTACGGATTGCATGCGAAAGGGGGCACGTGACACGATCCACTACGTGCCCCGTGTCAGTCAGGACCAGCTCGACGCCCGCCGCCACGAGATCCTCGCGGCCGCGCGCGACTGTTTCGCGCGGTTCGGCTACGAGGGTGCGACGGTGCGGCGCCTCGAGGACGCAACCGGGCTGTCCCGCGGCGCGATTTTCCACCATTTCCGCGACAAGGAATCGCTGTTCCTGGCCGTGGCCGAGGACGACGCGGCCGCGATGGTCGAGACGGTCGCCCGCAACGGCCTCGTTCAGGTGATGCGTGACCTGCTGGCCCGCGCCGGCGGCAGCGAGGGCGACACGGCCGGCTGGCTCGGCACCCAGCTGGAGGTGTCGCGGCGGCTGCGCACCGACCCGGCGTTCGCCAAGCGGTGGGCCGAGCGCTCCGCCGCCATCGCCGACGCCACCCGCGAGCGGCTCCAGCGCCAGCGCGAGGCCGGTGTGCTGCGCGACGACGTGCCGGTCGAGGTGCTCACCCAGTTCCTCGAACTGGCCTACGACGGCCTCGTGCTGCACCTCGCGACGGGCCGCCCGCCGGGTGAGCTGACCCGGGTCCTCGACGTGGTCGAGGAAGCTGTCCGAAGGGCCTGATCACAAGCCTTGCGCGCGCCTGCACAATGGGCCGTACCAGCCCCGTCCGCAGGAGGTCCAGCCCGATGAACGACACCTGGGGAATCTCCGGCCCGACCTTTCTCACATACTTCATCGCCGCCGGGGTGGCGATCGCGATCATTGCCTCGTTCCACCGCCGCGCCTTGTTCCGCGGCGACCGCGGCGCCACGGTCGACAGCCTCGGCCCGCAGCAGGTGGCCTACCTCAACGGTGGGGACCGCCTCGCCGTCTACTCCTCGCTGGGCGGCCTGCGCGCGGCCGGCGCGATCGGCGCGGGCGCGGGCCGCACGCTCGTGCAGACCGGTCCGCTGCCGGCCGGTGTCACGCCGCTCGACAGCGCGATCTACAACGCCGCCGCCCGTGGGGTCCGCTCCCGCGACCTGCACGACGACCAGTGGGTGGCCTCGGCGCTGGAGCAGCTGCGTGATCGCCTGGAGCGCACCGGGCTGGCGGTCAGCGCGAGCCAGACCCGCGAGGCCCGGCTCTGGGCCCTCGGCGGCGTGGCCCTGGTCGTGGTCGGCATCGCCCGCATCGTGGCCGGGGCGAACAACAACAAGCCGGTCCTGTTCATGATCTTCGCGACGATCGCCGCGTTCGTCCTGACCCTGACCCTGCTGCGCGGCCGCCGCTACGCCACCGACGCGGCGAACCGGTCCATGCGCGACCTTCGCCGCAAGCACGACCATCTGGCGCCCCGTCACAACCCCTCGTACGCGACCTACGGCGCCACGGGCGCGGCCATGGGCGTGGCCCTCTACGGCGGCGCGGCGCTGTACTCGATGGACCCGGCGTTCGCGGCCGAGGCCGAGGTCCAGCGCATCGCGGCCACGGGCGGCGCGTCGGGCGGCAGCGACGGCGGCAGCTCCAGCTCGTGCTCCGGTTCCTCCTCGTGCGGAGGCGGCGGCGGTTGCGGCGGCGGGGGCGGTTGCGGTGGCTGACCCCGTACGCGTTCAGACCACGTACGGGGTCGGGATCGGCTGGCGGCCCGAGATCGGCGGCTTCGTCGAGGGTCTGCCCGGTCTCCGGTTCGCCGAGGTGGTCGCCGAGTCCGTGCACGCACACGGGGACCTGCCACCCGGTCTGCGGGCGCTGCTCGACCGGGGCGTCACGGTGGTCCCGCACGGCGTACGGCTCTCGCTGGGCGGGGCCGAGGCGGTCGAACCCGCGCGGGTCGAGCACTTCGCGGCCGTGGCCGAGCGGCTCAACGCTCCCCTGGTCAGCGAGCACATCGCGTTCGTGCGGGCCGGGGGTGTCGAGGCGGGGCATCTGCTGCCCCTCCCCCGTACGCGGGAGGCTGTCGACGCCGTCGTCGCCAACGTCCGGCGCGTGCAGGCGGCGGTCGCGGTGCCGATCGCTCTCGAACCGATCGCCGCGCTGTTCGACTGGCCCGGCGACGAGCTGACCGAGGCCCAGTTCATCGGCGAGATCCTGGACCGTTCCGGGGCGATGCTGCTGCTCGACATCGCGAACGTGTACGCGAACGCGCGCAACCGCGGCGACGACCCGCTCGACCTGCTCGACCAGCTGCCGCTCGACCGGGTCGCCTACGTGCACGTGGCCGGCGGCGCCGAACATCAGGGGCTCTACCACGACACCCACACCGACGCCGTCCCGCAGCCGGTGCTCGACCTGGTCGCCGAGCTGTGCGCCCGCCACCGGCCACCGGCGCTGATGCTCGAACGCGACGGCGACTACCCACCGGCGGCGGCGCTGGCCGCGGAACTGGACGCCATCGCCGGCGCCTCCGGCTACCCCACGGTCACATGAGCCTGGCCGAGCAGCAGGCCGCCCTGGTCGGGGCGCTGACGGCCGGCAAGCCGGTGCCCGCCGGGATCGACGGTGCGCGCTTCGAGGCGGCCCGCGTTGCCCTGTTGCGCAAGCGGGCGGGTGAGGTCGCCCGGCAGTGGCCGATGCTGGCGGCCGGGTTCGGGGAACGCTGGAAGCGCGAGTTCGCCGGGTGGGCGGCGACACGCCCGACCCAGGGCTCGCTGCGCGACGGCTGGGACATGGCCCGCGAGCTGGCCGGCCGGGGGCTCCTGCCGTCCGTGGCCGCCGTCGAGCTGGCCGAACGCGAAGCCGCGTGGCGCTACGACGGTTCCTCCACGCCGGCGTCACGCCGGGGCCCCGCGCTGCGTTCCACCGGTGGCGCGGTGGCGCTGCAGGTGGCGGGCCGGGTCTGGATCCTGCGGGGCCGTTCCTGAGGCCCGCGGCGTGAGCGGGTGGGAACCTGCCCGAGCCGGCCGACGCGGCCACCGCGGCGGCGTTGCGCCGGGCCTAGGATCGTACGCATGGATCTCGGGCTCGCCGATCGTGTGTACGTCCTGACCGGAGCCTCGCGCGGGCTGGGGTTCGCCACGGCCCAGGCGCTGGTCGCCGACGGGGCCAAGGTGGTGATCTCGTCCCGCGACGAGAAGAACGTGACGGCGGCGGTCGAGTCGCTCGGCGGGGAGGGCCCCGCGGCCGGGGTGGTGGCCGACCTGGCAGATCCGGGTGCGGCGCGGGCCCTGGCCGACGCGGCGGTGGAACGGTTCGGCCGGTTCGACGGCGCGCTGATCTCGGTGGGCGGGCCGGCGCCCGGCACGGCGGCCGCGATGACCGACGAGCAATGGCGTACGGCGTTCGAGACGGTCTTCCTGGGCTCGGTCCGGGCCGCACGCGTGTTCGCGTCGGCGCTGCCCGAGGCCGGCGCGATCGGGTTGGTGCTCTCCAGCACGGTCAAGTCGCCCGTGCACGGGCTGGGCCTCTCCAACGGTCTGCGGCCCGGGCTCGCCATGGCGGCCAAGGACATGGCCGACGAGTACGCTCCCCGCGGCATCCGCGTCGTGAGCCTGTTGCCCGGCCGGATCCTCACCGACCGCAACCGTGAGCTGATCAAGTCGCCGGAGGAGGCCGCCGCGGTCGCCGAATCCATCCCGATGCGCCGACTGGGCGAGCCCGCCGAGTTCGGGCGGGTCGCCGCGTTCCTGCTCTCCCCCGCCGCGAGCTACGTCACCGGCGTGACTGTCGCGGTCGACGGCGGCATGCTGCGTACGCTGTGAAGCCCACGCGGGCCGAGCCGGCGGCCGCACGCCCACTACACGGTGGAAACGCTGGGCGCGGCCTGTGCGGAACTACGCGCGGCTTCGCTACGGTCGTCGGATGACTACTCAGATCAGCACGTTGATGGCGGCGGCGGCTGAGCGGACGGTCCCGGTCGTGCGGGGTGTCCGCGACGAGCAGCTCGACGATGCCACGCCGTGTGCCGAGTTCCGGGTGCGTGACCTGCTCAACCACCTCTTCCAGGTGGTGGTCGTGTTCCAGGGAGCCGCGCGACGGGAGCCGCTCGACATGAGCAACACGCCCGACTCGATCGCCGAGGGCTGGCGGGACAGATTCGCCGACGAGACCGAGCGCATGATCGCGGCCTGGTCGGATCCGGATGCGCTCGAAGGCGTTTCCGCCGGCGCGGGTCTGCCGCAGGCGATGGTCGGGAACCTGGCTCTGGCCGACCTCACCATCCACGGCTGGGATCTGGCCACGGCGACCGCCCAGCCGTACACGCCCCACGACGGCGCGGTCGAGGCTCTGCTGCCGTTCATGGAGCAGATGGCCCCGACCGGCCGCAAGCTGGGCGCTTTCAAGAACGAGGTCGTCGAGGCCCCGCCCGGCGCGGGCGAGTTCGAACAGCTGCTCGCCCTCAGCGGCCGCAAAGCCTGACCGCGGGCGTCGGCTTCACGGCTCGATCTGGCCCGCCGGCACGGTCACGATCTCGACGTCGTCGCCGTAGGGCCGCCCGGGTGAGCCGCCGGCGAACTGGGTGCGGTAGAGCTCGGCGTAAAGACCGCCCGCCGCCACCAGTTCCTCGTGCCGCCCACGCTCGACCACGCGGCCCGCGTCGAGCACCAGGATCTGGTCGGCGTCGCGCACCGTCGACAGGCGGTGGGCGATGACCAGAGCCGTGCGCCCCTCGAGCGCCGTGGCCAAGGCCCGCTGCACAGCCGCCTCGGACTCGCTGTCGAGGTGGGCCGTGGCCTCGTCGAGCACCACGATCGACGGCTTCTTGAGCAGCAGCCGGGCGATGGCCAGCCGCTGTTTCTCACCGCCCGAGAAGCGGTAACCCCGCTCGCCGACGACCGTCTCGAGCCCGTCGGGCAGTGCGGCCACCAGATCGGCCACCTGGGCGCCGCGCAACGCCTCCCACATCTCGTCGTCGGTCGCGCCGGGACGGGCGTACCGCAGGTTCTCGGCGATGGTCTCGTGGAACAGATGCGCGTCCTGGGTGACGACGCCGATCGTGTCACGCAGGGAATCGAGGGTCGTGTCACGCACGTCGATCCCGTCGATGCGCACGGCGCCCGAGGTGACGTCGTAAATGCGCGAGACCAGCATCGATGTCGTCGACTTGCCCGCGCCCGACGGGCCGACCAGCGCCACCAGCTGCCCCGGTTCGACGGTGAAGCCGACGCCGCGCAGCACGGGGGCGTTCTCCGTACGGTCGAGGGTGGCAACGTCTTCCAGGGTGGCCAGCGACACCTCGCTCGCGCTGGGGTAGCGGAAATGCACGTCGTCGAACTCGATACGCCCCGCCCCGGACGGCAGCGCCACGGCGCCGGGACGTTCCTCGATGCCGGGTTTCAGGTCGAGCACCTCGAAGACACGGTCGAACGAGACGAGGGCGCTCATCACGTCGACCCGCACGTTGCTGAGCGCGGTGAGCGGGCCGTAGAGCCGGGTGAGCAGCAGCGCCAGCGTGACGACGGTGCCCGCGGTGACGCTGCCGGTGACCGCGAGCCAGCCGCCCAGCCCGTAGGTCAGGGCCTGGGCCAGCGACGCGACCAGCAGCATGGCCACGAAGAACGTGCGCGAATACATGGCCTGCTGCACGCCGATGTCGCGGACGCGGGTGGCCCGCTCGCCGAACCGGGACGCCTCGGCCCCGGGGCTGCCGAACAACTTGACCAGCATCGCGCCGGCGACGTTGAACCGCTCGGTCATCGTCGCGTTCATCTTGGCGTCCAGGTTGTACGACTCGCGGGTGATCTCGGCCAGGCGTTTGCCGACCCGGCGGGCCGGGATGATGAACAGCGGCAGCATCACCAGCGACAACGACGTGATCTGCCAGGACAGGCTGAACATGACCCCGGCCGTGAGCACCAGCTGGATGACGTTGCTGACCACACCGGACAGCGTCGAGGTGAAGGCCCGCTGCGCGCCCATGACGTCGTTGTTGAGGCGGCTGACCAGGGCGCCCGTCTGGGTGCGGGTGAAGAACTGCAGGGGCATGCGCTGCACGTGGTCGTAGACCTGGGTGCGCAGGTCGAGGATGATGCCCTCGCCGATGCGCGCCGAATACCACCGCTGGGCGAGGGAGAGGAACGCGTCGGCGACCGCGAGAACGGCGATCGCGACGGCGAGCTTCATGATTGTGCCGGCCGCGTCCGGGGCGGCGCCGGTGATGGCGTTGACCACGTGCCCGGCCAGCAGCGGTGTCGCGACCCCGATGCCGGCCGCGAGCACCACGGTGACCAGGAACACGACGATGTCGCGGCGGTAGGGCCGGGCGAAACGCAGGATCCGCCGGGTGGTGCCCCGGCGGAGGCGGTGTTCGGCCACCCGGTCCGAGTTCTGGAGCGAGCGCAGCATGGACCAGCTGGACATGCTCATCTCGTCACCTCCCGGGCGTGTCAGAACGAACCAGCGGGCAGCCCAGAGTCTGCCCGCCGGGTATGACAACTTCCGGTGGTGAGGAGACTATTCCGTCAGATCTCGCAGCCTGCGGGTCTGCGCCTCACGTTCGGCGCGGTCCTGCTCCTCGTACGACCGTTGACCGGCCCCGGCCAGCAGCGCCTTGATCTCGGCGACCGCGCCCCGGTCGGCCGCCAGCACGGCGGCGGCCAGGTCGGACACGGCGGCGGTGAGATCGGCCCCCGGCACCACGGCCGTGGCCAGTCCCAGCGACAGGGCCTCGTCGGCCGGGATGCGCCGGCCGGTCAAACAGATCTCCAGGGCCCGCGACGCCCCGACGAGCTCGGTGAGCCGTTTCGTGCCGCCCAGATCGGGAACCAGCCCGAGAGTCACCTCGGCCATCGAGAACTTCGCATCATCGGCGAGAACGCGCATGTCGCAGTTGAGCGCGAGTTGGAATCCGGCGCCGATCGCGTGTCCCTGTACCGCCGCGATCGTCACGATGGAGGGGTTGCGCAGCCAGGTGAACGCCGACTGGAAGCCGGCAATGCGATCCGCGCACTCCTCGGGCGACAACTGCGAAAGCTTCGCAAGTGAAGAATCGCCTTGGCCGCGTGCGACCGACAGATCCAGGCCGGCGGAAAAGGAGCGTCCGTCGCCCCGGACAATGACGACTCGAACGTCCCCCGTTAATTTCCGGGAAATGTTCGAGAGCTCGGCCCACATGGCCGGGGTCTGCGCATTGAGCACCTCGGGCCGGGACAACGTCACCGTTGCCACCGGCCCGTCCAGGTCGTAGCGAACGCCCGACTCGTCGGCGGGGAGGCCGGGTGCGGCGTCGCCGGCCGTCACGCCTTCTTGCGGCGACGTGCGCCACCACGCTGGCGGAGCTGCACGCCGGACTCGGTCAGCACGCGGTGCACGAATCCGTAGGAACGACCGGTCGATGCGGCGAGTGCGCGAATGCTCTCTCCGCCGGTGTAACGCTTGACCAGATCCTTCGCTAACGACTGGCGCTCGCTGCCGACGATTCGGCGACCCTTCTCAGTGCTGGTGGCTGTGCCCGTGGCTGGCATCTTGAATCCTCACGTCCCAGACTGTGCGGTTCATACGGTCTCACCTATTAGACCGCCTCCAACGATCATGCGCTAGGTATCCAGGCCTAGCCAACGTGCCCATTTATCACTGTCAGGAACTTGACGATGACCACGCCCATCAATGTCAGACTGTTAACACACGTTAGGGCGGCAACGTTTCAAGACGAACGGCGACTCCGCGCTCCGTTTCCCCAAGACCATCGATCACCTGCGAAAACGCGCGGCCGGGAAGCGCCGGCGACCAGACATGACGCAGCGTCGATACGGCCCCTACCGTCCGCTGCCACCCCCGGCGTGCCAACTTCGGGACGCCGGGAGCGATGTCCGGCCTGCCCGCAAACGCCCGAACGTCGCACTGTCTGTGTGGGCACTGGTTGACAACAAACGATGGTGATGATTCGCGGATCACGCACACACCCGCGGGGCGTCAGGCCAGCTCGACGAGCTCCAGCAGGTCGTCGCTCCACGCGTCCTCGTCGCCGTCCGGCAGCAGGATCGCGCGGTCCGGCTTGAGCGCCTGCACCGCGCCCGCGTCGTGGGTGACCAGCACGATCGCGCCCGGATAGTTGGCGATGGCGTCGAGCACCTGCTCGCGGCTGACCGGGTCGAGGTTGTTGGTCGGCTCGTCGAGCAGCAACACGTTGGCGCCCGAGCAGACCAGCGTGGCCAGCGCGAGCCGCGTCTTCTCACCACCGGAGAGCACCCCGGCCGGCTTGTCGACGTCGTCACCCGAGAAGAGGAACGCGCCCAGGATCTTCCGCAGCTCGGTGTCGGTCTGCTCGGACCCGGCGCTGCGCATGTGCTCCAGGATCGTACGGTCGACGTCGAGCGTCTCGTGCTCCTGCGCGTAGTAACCCAGCCGCAGGCCGTGGCCGGGGCGCACCTCGCCGGTGTCCGGCTCGAGCAGGCCGCCCAGCATGCGCAGCAACGTGGTCTTGCCGGCGCCGTTGAGACCCAGGATGGCCACGCGCGAGCCCCGATCGACGGCCACGTTCACGTCGGTGAAGATCTCCAGAGACCCGTACGACTTGGAGAGGCCGGTCGCCGTGAGCGGGGTCTTGCCGCAGGGCACCGGGGTGGGGAACCGAACCTTGGCCACCTTGTCAGCGACGCGCGTCTCCTCCAGGCCGCCCAGCAGCTTCTCGGCGCGACGAGCCATGTTCTGCGCGGCGACCGTCTTGGTGGCCTTGGCCCGCATCTTGTCGGCCTGAGCCATCAGGGCGCCGGCCTTCTTCTCGGCGTTGGCCCGTTCACGGCGGCGGCGGCGCTCGTCGGTCTCGCGCGACTCCAGGTACTTTTTCCAGCCCACGTTGTAGATGTCGACGACCGAACGGTTGGCGTCGAGGTACCAGACCTTGTTGACCGCGGCCTCCAGCAGCTCGACGTCGTGGCTGATCACCACGAGGCCGCCCTTGTGCTGGGCCATGTAGCCGCGCAACCAGGCGATCGAGTCCTGGTCGAGGTGGTTGGTGGGCTCGTCGAGCAGCAAGATGCCCTTGCCGTTCTGCCCGGAGTCGGCGAACAGGATGCGGGCCAGCTCGATGCGGCGGCGCTGACCGCCGGAGAGCGTGCCGATGGTCTGAGCCAGGGCACGGTCGGGCAGCCCCAGGTTGGAGCAGATGCGGGCGGCCTCGGCCTCGGCGGCGTAACCGCCGAGCGCGGCGAACCTGTCCTCGAGGTTGCCGTAGCGCCGGACCAGCTTGTCGTCGGCGCTCTCCTCGAGCTCGATCTCCAGCTTCTGCATCTCGGCGATGATCGAGTCGAGGCCGCGGGCGCTGAGCACCCGGTCGCGGCCGGTGACGTTGAGGTCGCCGGTGCGCGGGTCCTGCGGCAGGTAGCCGACCTCGCTGGTGCGCTCGACAGCGCCCGCGTACGGCTGGCCCTCGCCGGCCAGGACCTTGAGCGTGGTGGTCTTGCCCGCGCCGTTACGGCCGACCAGGCCGATCCGGTCGCCCGGCTGCACCCGGAGGGTGACCGGCGACAGCAGGATGCGGGCGCCCGCGCGCAGTTCGAGTCCGGTGGCGGTGATCATGGGTGAAAGCTCGCTCTCGGGAAGATAAGGCTGACTCCGGGCACACGAAAACGCCGACGCGAGGTGTTCTCCGGGTCGGCGCGGGACAGGTCAGTCTTCGCAGAGCAGCACCCGGCCATACTACCGGGCGGGTCCGGCTACCTCCCAACCGATTAACGATCAAGATCATCGGGTACCCAGCGCACACCCTTCGCCGCACGGCCCAGTGAGGATGAGATGGAACTCAACGAGAACGCCGACATCGATACCAGTCAGGTCGAGGACCGGCGGGGCTCCGGCGGCGGTGGCGGCGGCCTGGGCGGGCTGCCCATCCCGATCGGCGGCGGCGGCCTCGTCGGCATCATCATCACGATCGTGATCGCGGTAGCCGGCGGCTACTTCGGCTTCAACCAGCTCGGCGGCGGCAGCGAGACCGGCGACAACACGAACATCACCCAGGAGTGCTCGCAGCAGGGCGCCCTCGACAAGCTCGAGTGCCGCAACGTGCTCTACATCAACTCGATCCAGGCGTACTGGCGGACCGCCACGCCCGAGAACTTCAACATCGAGTACCAGCCGGCCAAGACGGTCATCTTCTCGCAGCGGGTGAACACGGCCTGCGGCGCGGCCGACTCGGGCGTCGGGCCGTTCTACTGCCCCGCCGACAACAACGTGTACATCGACCTGACCTTCTATCAGGTGCTGTCCAAGCAGCTGGGCGCGCCGGGCGAGTTCGCCCAGCCGTACGTGCTGGCCCACGAGTACGGCCACCACATCCAGGACATCACCGGCACCGAGGCCAAGATGCGCCGGGCCCAGCAGGGCGCCTCCGCGTCGGAGAAGAACGCGCTGTCGGTCAAGCTCGAACTGCAGGCCGACTGTTACGCCGGCGCGTGGGCCAAGGCGGCCACCGCGACCACCGACCAGGACGGCGACAAGATCTTCAAGAGCCTCACCCAGCAGGACATCCAGGAGGGCATCCAGACGGCCGGGCAGATCGGCGACGACGTCCTGCAGAAGCGCGGCGGCAACCCGGTCAACCCGGAGGAGTTCACGCACGGCACGGCGGCGCAGCGGCAGCAGGCCTTCAGCAAGGGCTACGAATCGGGCTCGCCCAAGAGCTGCGCGACGTCGTTCTAGGCGGGTTCTTTCACCAGCACGGATACGGCACGGGCCCCGGCGACCGCGGACACCAGAACCGCGTGCCGGGGCTCGGGCACATCCAGGAACCGGTCGGCTCGAATGGCAGCGAGCGGAGCCAGGGACGGGGCGGACAGAATCGCCTCCACCGCGGCGCGATCGCCGCCGGTGACGAGCACGGTCAGATCCCGTACGGAGGGAAGAAGAATGCGCCCCACAATGCCGGCGCCATCGGCAGCGGCCGCCTTCGCCTGATTGTCGCGGCGGCGCGCGAAACGTTGCTGCGACCACCCGCCCGCCGCCGTGCGCCCCTGCACGTAATTCCGGTCCACCTTGGAATCCACGAGCTCGGCGCCCACGGCGATGCCCGCCGCCACTGCCCCCTTGCGCGCGAGCAGAAGCCCCATCCGGCGGGGTCGCCGCGCGATTTCCATGAGCTCGGCGATTGTTTCCGCCTTCCCCGCGCCGGGCGGCGTGTGCCAGGTCGCCGTCGCCCCGTCCTCGGCGGTCAAGGTCAAACCCGTTTCCCGGTACGCCCCGTGACGGCGCTCGAAGTTCTCCAGCCATCGCGGCAGCCGCTCCGGCGCGACATCCACCCATTTCCCGCCGCCCGCGGCCGCCCGTTCACCCATTCCTGTCACACTACGGTGGCAGGATGCGCGGCATGAACGACCTGCTGGCGCGCCTCGACGAACACTTCCGGCCGGCCGCCGACCCGGAACGCGCGACGGGCATGGCGGCGTACATGAAAAACCGGTTCGAGTTCCTGGGGCTGCCCGCTCCCGTCGTGCAAAAGCTGGCCAAGGCGGCACAGGCCGGGCTGCCGCGTCCCTCCGAAGACGAGTTGCGCACCATCGCGCTCGAGTTGTGGGCCCGCCCCGAGCGCGAATACCAATACGTGGCGTGTTCCTACCTGATCCGCCACGTCGACGTGCCCGGCCCCGGGTTCATCGCGACGGTGCGCGAACTGGTGACCACCAAATCGTGGTGGGACACGGTCGACCCGCTCGCCACCCGGTTCACCGGCGGCCTGGTGAAACGGCATCGCCCGCTGGCCGAGGTGATGGACGAGTGGTCGGGCGACGAGAACAAGTGGCTGATCCGCGTGGCGATCCTGCATCAGCTGCACTACGGCGCCGGCACCGACGAGGAACGGCTGTTCGCCTATTGCGCGGCCCAGGCCGGTCACCGCGACTTCTTCGTTCGCAAGGCCATCGGCTGGGCGCTCCGGCAATACGCCCGTACGGCGCCCCACGAGGTCCGGAATTTCGTCGAGTCGCACCGTTCGCTGCTGTCCGGTTTGTCGATCCGGGAAGCAACCAAACACCTCTGACCGCTCGCATCCCCGTCAGGCGGGCAGGATCAGGCGAACCGCCAGGTAGGCGATCACCAGGCTGGAGACCAGGGCCGTCACGGCCCTCCCCCGTGGTCCGGTCAGCCACCGGCCGACCAGCGAGCCGCCGCCCGCGATCGCCAGTTGCCAGCTGGCCGAGGCGAGCAGCACCCCGAGGACGAACAGCACTCCCCCGCCCTCGCCGCCCCGGCCCAGCACCAGCGCGGCGAAGTACACGACGGTGGCCGGGTTGAGCAGGGTCAGGCCGAGCACGCCCAGGTAGGCCCGCCACGGCGTGGCCGGTCGTCGATCGACGGCGGCGACACCCGGCTTGCGGAAGGCGGCCCGCGCTGTCACCGCGGCGATGGCCAGCAGGACGACGGCCGCCACCCAGCGCAGCGGCGCGGCGATCGGGGCGATCAACCCGGCGACGGCAGCGCCCCCGGCCACCGCGATTGCGGCGAACACCCCGTCGGCGGTTGCTGCGCCCAAGCCCGCGGCCGCGCCCACCCGCAGCGAGGTGCGGGCGCTGAGCCCGGCGATGAGCACGCCGATGGCGCCCATGGGCAGCGCGACTCCGTAGCCGGCGGTGACACCGGCCAGAAACGCCGCGCTCATGACAGCTGCTGAGGGACCGCCGTTCCGCTGAGGACACGCTGCTGCTGTCGCGGGGCCCGATCGGCCGCGGCGACAGGGACAGCGGGATGCGTGTACGGCTTGGTCACGCCCTCATGGTGCCGCCGCCGTCGCCACCGCGCGACCCAATTACCGCGCCACCCAGCGGGCACGAGCCGCCACCTGGCCGGGGCGCCGCCGCAGACATACCGAGCGAGTTTCACGGGCGCGTGACGGGTTAAAGTGCCGATCATGGGTGTGGTTGCCGAACTTGTCCTCGTCCGGCACGGGCAGAGCCTAGCCAACGTCGCCTTCCCCGCCGCCGACGCCGACGACCTGCTCGAGGCCGAGGTCAGCGGCCGCGACGCCGAGGTCCCGCTGACCGAGCTCGGCGAGAAGCAGGCCCGCGCGCTCGGCGAGTGGATCGGGACGCTGCCCGAAAACGAGCGGCCCCAGGTCGTGATCACCTCGCCGTACCTGCGGGCGCGCGAGACGTGGCGGCTGGCCGCCGAGGCAGCCGGCGTCGACCTGCCCGAGCCCTCCACCGACGACCGGCTGGTCGACCGGCTGCTGGGCGACCTCGAGATGCTGACCCGGGCCGCGGTCACCCAGCGCTTCCCCGGCGAGGCGCAGCGCCGTGCCGAGGCCGGCGAGTACCGATACACCCCGCCCGGCGGTGAGTCGTTCGCCGACATCGAGGTGCGGCTCGGCTCGTTCCTCGACGACCTGCACCGCGACCACGCCGGCGAACGCGTCGTCGTCGTGGCCCACGACGCGGTGGTCCTCATGATGCGGGCCGTGATCGAGCGCCTGACCTGGGACCAGGTGCTGGCGGCCGAGCGGGAGGCGGGCAGCGTCCGCAACGCCTCCCTGAGCCGCTTCGTCGACGTCGACGGCCGGCTGGAGCTGGCCTACTACAACTCGGTCGACCACCTGCCCACCGACTGAGCCGGCAGGTCAGGCCTTGCCCCAGGCCCGGAACTCGATGCGTTCACGTCCATGCCCGGCTTCCAGCAACGGGGGACGAGAAAATCAGACGTTGAACCCGAGAGCCCGCAACTGCTCGCGGCCGTCGTCGGTGATCTTGTCGGGGCCCCACGGCGGCAGCCACACCCAGTTGATGCGGAAGTCCTTGACCAGGCCGCCGCCCGGGCCGGTGGTCAGCGCCGCACGGGTCTGGTCCTCGATGACGTCGGTGAGCGGGCAGGCCGCCGAGGTGAGCGTCATGTCGAGGGTGGCCACGTTGTCGTCGTCGACATGAGTGCCGTAGACGAGACCGAGGTCGACGACGTTGATCCCCAGCTCGGGGTCGACGACGTCCTTCATCGCCTCTTCGATGTCGTCGATGGACGCCTTGGAAACGGCGGAGTCAGTCATGCCTTCACCCCTGAGGAAGAAACGTCAACACCAGCGCGAGCCGCCGCGTCCTTGAACGCCATCCACGGCAGCAGCGCGCACTTCACCCGGGCCGGGAACTTGGCCACCCCGGCGAACGCTACCCCGTCGCCGAGCACGTCCTCGTCCGGTTCGACCTGGCCACGCCCCTGCATCAGCTCCACGAACGCGTCGTGAATTCCCGCCGCCTCGGACACCGTGCGGCCGGAGAGCAGCTCGTGCAGCACCGAGGCGGAGGCCTGGCTGATCGAGCACCCCAGCCCGTCGTACGAAATGTCCGCGAAACCACCGTCAGCAGCGGCGACCCGTACGGTGATCTCGTCGCCGCACGTGGGATTGACGTGATGCGCCTCACCCTGGAACGGGTCGCGCAGCCCACGCCCGTGCGGGTGCTTGTAGTGATCCAGGATGATCTCCTGGTAGAGCCCGTCGAGCATCATCCGAACACCTTCCGGACCTGGTCGAGGCCGCGGGCGAGGGCGTCGATCTCGTCCGTGGTCGTGTAGAGGTAGAACGACGCGCGGGTCATCGCCGGCACCCCGAACCGAACGCAGGTCGGCTTGGCGCAGTGATGACCGACCCGCACCTCGACACCGAGCGCGTCGAGGATCTGGCCGACGTCGTGCGGGTGCACCCCGTCGAGGGCGAACGACAGCGTGCCGCCGCGGCCCTCGGGGGTGGCCGGCCCGAAGATGCGGACACCCGGCACGTCGGTGAGGGTCTTGAGCGCGTACGCGGTGATGTCCTGTTCGTGCTGGTGGACGGCCTCCATGCCGAGCGCGCTCAGGTAGTCGACGGCCACCCCGAGACCCACCGCCTCGGCGATCGGGGGTGTGCCCGCCTCGAACCGGGCCGGCGGCGCGGCATAGGTCGTGCCGTTCATCGTGACCGTCTCGATCATCGAACCGCCGGCCAGGAACGGCGGCATGGCGGCCAGCAGCTCGTAGCGGCCCCAGAGCACGCCGATGCCGGTCGGCCCGAGCATCTTGTGGCCGGTGAACGCGATGAAGTCGGCCCCGAGCGCCCGCACGTCGACCGGCAGGTGCGGCACCGACTGGGAGCAGTCGAGCATCACCAGCGCGCCGGCCGCGTGGGCCTCGGCGATGATCGGCGCCACGTCGTTGATCGTGCCGAGCACGTTCGACATGTGCACCACCGACACGATCTTCGTACGCTCGTTGATCAGGCCGTCCTCGGGACGGAGCCGGCCCTCGTCGGTCACGCCGAACCAGCGCAGCGTGGCGCCCGTACGCTCACACAGCAGCTGCCACGGCACGATGTTCGAGTGGTGCTCCATCTCGGAGATCACGATCTCGTCGCCCGGCTTGAGGGCGAGGTGCTGCCCCAGCGAGTGGGCGACCAGGTTGATCGCCTCGGTCGAGTTCTTGGTGAATACGATCTCGTCGGGGGTGCCCGCGTTGACGAAGGCCGCGATCTTGCCGCGGGCCTCCTCGTACGCCGACGTGGCCTCGGTGCCGAGCGTGTGCACCGAGCGGGACACGTTGCCGTTGTGCCGCTCGTTGTGCAGGCGCATGGCCTCGATCACCTGCGAGGGTTTCTGCGAGGTGTTCGCGCTGTCCAGATACACCAGCGGGTGGCCGTTGACCTCCCGCGTCAGGATCGGGAAGTCGGCTCGGACCCGGGCCACGTCGAACGTCATTGTCCTGTAATCCCCCGTCAGACCCGGGCGCCCACGTAGCGCTCGTAACCCTCGGCCTCGAGCTGCTCGGCGAGCTCCGGCCCACCCTCCTGCACGATCTTGCCGGCGACGAAGACGTGCACGAAGTCCGGCTTGATGTAGCGCAGGATGCGGGTGTAGTGGGTGATCAGGAGCAGGCCGGTGTCGCCGGTCTCGCGCACCCGGTTGACGCCCTCGCTGACGATCCGCAGCGCGTCGATGTCGAGGCCCGAGTCGGTCTCGTCGAGGATCGCCACCTTCGGCTTGAGCAGCTCCAGCTGCATGATCTCGTGCCGCTTCTTCTCGCCGCCGGAGAAGCCCTCGTTCACGTTGCGCTGCGCGAACGACGGGTCCATCTGCAGCTTCTCCATGGCCGTGCGCAGCTCGCCCGCCCACGTACGCAGCTTGGGCGCCTCGCCCTCGATCGCGGTCTTCGCCGTACGCAGGAAGTTGGCCACCGAGACGCCGGGCACCTCGACGGGGTACTGCATGGCCAGGAAGAGCCCGGCCCGGGCCCGCTCGTCGACCGTCATGTCGAGGACGTTGGCGCCGTCCAGCGTCACCGAGCCACCGGTGATCTCGTACTTGGGGTGGCCGGCGACGGAGTAGGCCAGCGTCGACTTGCCCGAGCCGTTCGGACCCATGATGGCGTGGGTCTCGCCCGCCTTCACGGTCAGGTCGACCCCGGCCAGGATCGGCTTCAGCTCGCCCTCGGGCAGCTTCACCGACACCTGCAGGTCGCGGATCTCCAGGGTGCTCACGGGTTTACTCCATTACTCGGGGTCGTCGATACATAGATGTCGCCGTCGCGGATCTCGACGGGGAAGGTCGCCACCGGGGAGAACGCGGGCGGGCCGCTCGGTTCCCCGGTGCGCAGGTCGAACCGGGAGCCGTGCAGCCAGCACTCGAGCGTGCACCCGTCGATCTCCCCCTCGGAGAGCGGGACCGCGGCGTGGGAGCACTCATCGCGTACGGCGTAGAAGTTGTCGTCGTCGGCGTGCACCACGGCGATGTCGACGCCGTCGACCTCGACCGAGATCACCGTGCCCTTGGCGACGTCCGCCGCCGCGCCGACGAGTTCGAAGGTCATGAGGAGTACTCCGCCAGACGTGACTCGATGGCGTCTCCCAGCCGCTCGCGCAGCTCCTCGACCGGGATCTTGTTGATCAGCTCGACGAAGAACCCGCGCACCACCAGCCGGCGCGCCTCGGCCTCGGGAATGCCGCGCGCCATCAGGTAGAACAGCTGCTCGTCGTCGAAGCGGCCGGTCGCGCTGGCGTGCCCGGCGCCGACGATCTCGCCCGTCTCGATCTCGAGGTTGGGCACCGAGTGGGCCACCGCCCCGTCGGTCAGGATCAGGTTCCGGTTGATCTCGTACGTCTCGGTGCCCGTCGCCGCCGCGCGGATGAGCACGTCGCCGACCCAGACGGTCTGCGCCGACGCGCCCTGCAGGGCGCCCCGGTAGCCGACGTAGCTGCGGCAGTCCGGCACCGAGTGGTCGACCAGCTGGCGGTGCTCGAAGTGCTGGCCGGCGTCGGCGAAGTAGAGGCCCCACAGCTCGGCGTCACCGCCGCGGCCGGTGTACTCGACCGAGGTGAACTGGCGGACCAGGTCGCCGCCCAGGGCCACCTGGACGTGACTGGCGCGGGCGTCGCGGCCAAGGCGGATCCGGACGTGCTGCGCCTGCACCGCGCCGGCGTCCCAGTCGGCGATCGTGACGAAGGTCAGCTGAGCGCTGTCGCCGACCACGACCTCGATGTTGTCGGCCAGGGTGGCCGTGCCGGTCTGCTCGAGCACCAGCGTGACCTTGGCGAACGCGCCGATCTTGACGAACGTGCGCGCGGCCGCGGCCTCGCCGCCCTTGCCGACCAGCCGGATCACGACGGCCTGCTCGGGCTCGGTCTCGGGTGCGACCTCGATCAGCGTCACGCCGTCGGACGAGCCGTACGCCAGGGCGCTGATCCGGTCGAACGGCGTGAGCACCGGCTCGACCGTCGCCCCGGCGGTCACGCTGACACCGGCGGGCAGCTCACCCGTCTCAAGCTGCGGCGCGGTGCCGGTCAGCGCCGTGGCGGTGACCAGCTCGCGCAGCCGCTTGATCGGGGTGAAGCGCCACTCCTCCTCCAGGCCGTTGACGGCCGGGAACTCGGTGACGTCGAACGACGACAGCACCTGCGACTTGGTGCTGGGCGGGGCAATCGTGGTTTCCGTGGTCATGGTTTTAGCCGACCGCGCCTTCCATCTGGAGCTCAATGAGACGGTTCAGTTCGAGGGCGTACTCCATCGGCAGCTCCTTGGCGATCGGCTCGATGAAGCCGCGCACGATCATCGCCATCGCCTCGTCCTCGGAGAGACCGCGGCTCATCAGGTAGAAGAGCTGGTCCTCGCTGACCTTGGAGACGGTCGCCTCGTGCCCCATCGCCACGTCGTCCTCGCGGATGTCGACGTACGGGTAGGTGTCCGAGCGGGAGATCGTGTCGACCAGGAGCGCGTCGCACTTGACCGTGCTCTTGGAGCGCGACGAGCCCTCCAGCACCTGCACGAGGCCCCGGTACGACGTGCGGCCGCCGCCCCGGGCGATCGACTTCGAGACGATCGTCGAGGAGGTGTGCGGCGCGGCGTGCACCATCTTGGCCCCGGCGTCCTGGTGCTGGCCCTCGCCGGCCATGGCCACGCTGAGCACCTCGCCCTTGGCGTGCGGGCCGGTCATGTAGACGGCCGGGTACTTCATCGTCACCTTGGAGCCGATGTTGCCGTCGATCCACTCCATGGTCGCGCCCTCTTCGCAGGTGGCGCGCTTGGTGACCAGGTTGTAGACGTTGTTCGACCAGTTCTGGATGGTCGTGTAACGCACCCGGGCGTTCTTCTTCACGACAATCTCGACGACCGCGGAGTGCAGCGAGTCCGACGAGTAGATCGGCGCGGTGCAGCCCTCGACGTAGTGCACGTAGCTGCCCTCGTCGGCGATGATCAGCGTCCGCTCGAACTGGCCCATGTTCTCGGTGTTGATCCGGAAGTAGGCCTGCAGCGGGATCTCGACGTGCACGCCCTTCGGCACGTAGATGAAGGAGCCGCCCGACCACACCGACGTGTTCAGCGCGGCGAACTTGTTGTCGCCGACCGGGATGACGGTGCCGAAGTACTCCTTGAAGATGTCCTCGTGCTCCTTGAGGGCGGTGTCGGTGTCGAGGAAGACGACACCCTGCTCCTCGAGATCCTCACGGATCTTGTGGTAGACGACCTCGGACTCGTACTGCGCGGCGACGCCGGCCACCAGGCGCTGCTTCTCGGCCTCGGGGATGCCCAGCCGGTCGTACGTGGCCTTGATGTCCTCGGGCAGATCTTCCCAGCTGGCCGCCTGCTTCTCGGTCGAGCGCACGAAGTACTTGATGTTCTGGAAGTCGATGCCGGTGAGGTCCGCGCCCCACGACGGCATCGGCTTGCGGTCGAACAGCCGCAGGCCCTTGAGCCGGAGGTTGAGCATCCACTCGGGCTCGTTCTTCTTCGCGGAGATGTCGCGCACCACGGCCTCGGACAGACCGCGCTGAGCCGCGGCGCCCGCGACGTCGGCGTCGGCCCAGCCGTACTCGTACTTGCCCAGGGCGGCGAGGTGCTCTTCCTGAGTAGCGATCTGGTCGGTCATTTATTTGTCCTTAGTGTGGCTGTCTTCATTCCGTTTTTGGGCGGCGGCGGGCTGGTTGGACGGGGGATTCCTGGGATGTGCGTGGTGCACACCCCATCGCCGTGCGCGATGGTGGCGAGACGCTGGACGTGCGTGCCGATGAGCCTGGAGATGACCTCGGTCTCGGCGTCGCAGAGCTGAGGGAACTCGGCGGCCACGTGCGCCACCGGGCAGTGATGCTGGCAGAGCTGCCCGCCGGTCGCGATCGTCGACGCGTTGGCAGCGTAGCCCTCGGCGGTCAGCGCCTCAGCGAGCGCCTCCGCCCGGGCCATCGGGTCGTCGCCGGCCTCCTCGAGCGCGGCGCGGCACCTCTCCTCGAGCGCCACCACCTGGGCCGACGCGAAGGCGGTGACGCCCTCGGGACCGTGCTGCTGAGCGATCCAGCGCAGCGCGGCGGTCGCGATGCCGTCGTAGAAGTGCGGGAACGACTCGCGGGCGGCGGCCGTGAGCACGAACGTCTTGGCCGGGCGGCCGCGGCCACGAGGACCGGAGTTGCGGACCTCACGCGCCTCGACCAGGCTCTCGGCGAGCATCGCGTCCAGATGCTTGCGGATCGCCGCCGGGCTCAGCCCGAGACAGGCGCCGAGCTCGGCCGCGGTGGCCGAACCCCGCTCCAGCAGCAGCTGGGCGACCCGGTCACGGGTGCGTCCGTCGGATGCGGTGGCGGACGCCACAGCCCCGGTCCGGATCAGCACCTCGTTTTTCACTACGCCAACGTTACGTATTTCCGCGGAGGCCCGCAAACCGGCCCCCCGGTGATCCATACCACCGCGGCGCGGGAGCGGCCACTTTCAAGATCAATTGCCTGCGTACGATGACCGGGGTGAGGTTCCTGCCGTTGCGCCCTCTGGCCCTGGCGTCCCTGGTCGCCAACATCGCGCTGATCGTCACCGGTGCGGCGGTCCGCCTGACCGGCTCCGGTCTGGGCTGCCCGACCTGGCCCCGGTGCACCGACGAGTCGTACACGACCACCGCCGAGATGGGCGTGCACGGGGTCATCGAGTTCGGCAACCGGCTCCTCACGTTCGCGCTCGGGATCATCGCCGTGGCTTGCGTGGTCGCCGCCCTGCTGGAACGCCCCCGCCGCCGCTCCCGGGTGCTGCTGAGCGTCGCCGTGCTGTTCTACATCCCGCTGCAGGCCGTGATCGGCGGCATCACGGTGCTGACCAACCTCAACCCGTGGGTGGTCGGCCTGCACTTCCTGGTCTCGATCGTCATCATTGCCTTCGCGTACGCGTTGTGGCGGCGCAGCGCCGAGGGCGACGGCCCGCCCGTCCCGCTGGTGCCCCGCCCCGTCAACCACCTCGCGTGGGTCCTGACAGCGGCCTCGGCGGCGGTGATCGCCCTCGGCGTGGTGGTGACCGGCAGCGGCCCGCACGCCGGCGACCTCGACGCCAAGCGCAACGGCCTCGACCCGGCCACGGCCTCCCAGGCCCACGCCGACGTGGTGTTTCTACTGATCGGCCTCACGGTCGCCCTGATCTTCGCGCTGCGGGCGATCCAGGCCCCCTCAACCACCGTACGGGCGGCGATCGTCCTGCTGGTCGTCGAGCTGGCCCAGGGGCTGATCGGCTTCGTCCAGTACTTCACCCACCTGCCCGTCGTGCTGGTCGGCATCCACATGCTCGGCTCCGCCCTGGTCTGGACGTCCACGCTCGCGGTCGTGTGGTCGCTGCGCTCCCGCCCCCTGGAGCCGGCCACACCCGCGGCCCAGCCCGCCGTGCCCTTGCCCACGGCCGCCGAAGAGCCGATCGCCACCTCGCGCTGAACCGCTGCTTCCCGCCCCACGCAGCCGCCGCCCCTCGACCCGGCTCACTGTCCACAGCGCCGGGAAATGCGTCGCCCGCCCCCGGCACGTCGGCCCTCTTCCCGGCACCCCCGATGCGACTGGCCCACTGACATCTCGCTGACCGGTCAAACGCTCTGACCTGCACCTCCGTCGATGCCGCCTGTGGATAACCGCGTGTCGTCCACAGAGGGCAACATCGGTCCGCCGTTGATCGGTTCGCTTCGGCACGCTGTTCGCATGGCACACGAAAGCTCCATTGATCGCAGCAGCCGCGACGGAAACCGGCTTCCCCGAGCGCCCACTCGTTCTCGCCCCGAGGCGCGCGCGGCACCGGGCCGATCCGCTCGCCCGGTCGCCGCCTGACCGCTTCCTGCGCGGCCGGCCACTACCAGCCACCGCTCAGCGGCCGGCCGACGCTCGGCCGGCCGCTGAGACTCCGGCGAGCCGCCAAGACCAGGCAAGCCGCTGAGACTCGGCAGGGCTGCCGATCCCGGGTCCCGTCAACCCCGGATCGACTCCCGCGAGCCCTGCCGACCGGGTGGCGCCCGCCTCGAGCCGAAGGCACCCGGCAATCACCGATCGGCTCGGCGGGCGTCACCCGCCCGTCCCGGCGCACCCCATGGCGTCGAGGCCGCCACGCCACGTCGCCATGGCCGCGCGGGCCTCCGCCAGGGCGCCGCCGCGCCGGGATTCCGAGGAAAGCACACAGCAGAGAGAAGGTGGGCCTAAGGAGAACTCATCGACGCGGGCGGCCGCAATCCTGTGTCCCTGCCGCGGTCGCCCGTCACCCAGGCGCGGGTGGTGGCTTCTCTCTCTCCGGCCACCACCCGCCGCCGGACGCGTCGAGGCCGGGACCGCGGAAGCTCGGCCCTCCCGTTGCTCAGCCGGCCAAGGCCACACGGTCGCCGCAGGCACACGCGCTCAGAGGCGGATGGCCGCTCGGGTCCGCGCGGCCACCATGGTGGGGTCAGAGGCGGATGGTGATGGCGTCGGAGAGGCGCTGGGCCGCGCCGTCGGACTCGCGGAGGAAGAGGCTGGGCTCGGTCAGTTCGAGTTCGACCAGGAGCGGGTCGCCGCCGGGGCCTGGAATCAGGTCGACCCGGGCGTAGAGCAGGCGCTCGGGGCCGCCGGGGACGTGGGTGAGCACGCGTTCGGCGGTGTGCCGTTCGGCCGGGGTCGGCGTGCGGGGGTCGATCGTCTCGCTGCCGGGCTTGATGGTGCCGTCGTCGGGGCCGGTGAGCATCGGACCCTTGCGGACGGCGTGGCTGAACGTCAGGGCGCCGGTCGCGTCGGGCAGGCAGATGAGCGCGGTCTCGCCGAACTCGTCGACCGCGGACAGGTAGGGCTGCACCATGGCGGTGCGACCGGCGGCCGTCAGGCGGGCCACGTGGGCCTCCGCCAGGGCCCGCTGGCCGGGCAGGCGGTAGCGGCCGGTGTCCTGGCTGGCCGCGCTGACCGTGGGTTTGACGACCCACTCGCCCTCGGTGGGCGGGGTCCACTGCCGGCCGGGGGCCACGAACTCGGTCGGGGTCACCGGCAGGCCGGCGCCGGCGAGTTCGCCGAGGTAGCGCTTGTCGGTGTTCCACTCGAGGACGTCGGCCGGGTTGAGCAGCCGGGGAACGCTGTGCGCCCAGGCGATGAACTGTTCCCGGCGGGGCACGTAGTCCCACGGTGAGCGGATCACGGCCAGGTCGTAGGAGCCCCAGTCGGCGGTGGCGTCGTCCCAGCGGACGGCCTCCGCCTCGACGCCGCGCTGCCGTAGGAGGTCGCGCAGGTCCTGGTCGTCCTGGTAGAGGTCCGGGAAGAGGTCGCAGGTAACGAGAGCGACCCGGGAGTGATCCCGGGTCGCTGGGGGTCGGGGGGTCACATCAGCGGGCCATGCTCCGGCGCGACATCGAGCGCCAGAGGTCGTTGCTGGGGCGCATCTGCTCCATGAGCTCGCGCTCCCACTCGTTCTCGACCTCGACGCCGGCGCTCTCACACGCCTTGCGGGCAACCATGGTGTCGTCGGCGAACTGGTCGGACCACTCGCCGTCGTGGCCGACGAGGACGATGCGGGCACCACGCTTGCCGACGTACTCGATGACCGCCTTGGCGCCCCCGTGGCCGGCGGCGAAGGACTTGATCCCCGCGGTCAGTGTCGTATCGGAACCTTGAGCCATGACGGGAAGAGTAAGCACGCCGGTGCCGTGGGCAAGTACCTCGACAGGCCATTTGTGAGACGAATTACCTGCGGTTTAACCTTTGAGCGCATCGGTATATGGCGACATATCCGATTCGTGAACATCAACGAATTTCCGTCGATCGAGTGACGGACAGTAACCAGCAATCGGACATTGTTGGTCACCTTGTGCGACACCCGTAACCGACGGCCGACATAGATGAGAAGGCGCTGAGAACCGGCGCCGGCCCGGCTGCGACGAGGCCCTGGACACCGGTTCAGAAGGCGCGAATCCCGGCACAGCGCACAGGACGCACGGAAGGGGACGCCGAGCATGGAACACGCTCGGGCGCGCATCGTCCGGAGAGCCGCCCGACTCACCCGGTCCGCAGATCACGCCGACGCCGAGCGTGGCCGGGCCCGAAACGGCGGCGACCGGGGGTGGGAAGCGGGCCGGCCGGAAACAGCGGCGCGCCCGGCACCGCGGAGAGCGGGCGGGCGCGCGAGGCCGTGCCGGAGGGTCAGATGAGGGCGTCCACCGCGACCGCGATGAACAGGATGGTCAGATAGGTGATGGACCAGTGGAACAGCCGCATCGGCTTGGCCGGCTGCCCGGCCGAGGTGCGACGGGCCAGCAGCACCGCCTCGGCCAGGAAGGCCGCACCGGTCAGGACGGCGGCCACGCCGTAGATCCAGCCCAGGCCCAGCGGCCAGGCGACGAGCGAGGACGCCACGGTGAGCACTGTGTAGAGCAGGATCTCGAAGTTGACCCGGCCCACCGAGCGGACGACCGGCAGCATCGGCACGCCGGCCCGCGCATAGTCGTCCTTGTACTTGATGGCGAGCGCGTAGAAGTGCGGCATCTGCCAAAAGAAAACAACCGCAAAAAGCGCCCATCCCAGCGGGGCCACGGTGCCGGTCACGGCCGCCCAGCCGATGATCACGGGGGCCGACCCGCAGATGCCGCCCCAGAACGTGTTGGCCGGGGTGCGGCGCTTGAGCCAGAGCGTGTAGACGACGTCGTAGTAGAAGATGGCTCCGGCCGTCAGCGCCGTGGCCAGCCAGTTCGTGAAGACCGCCATCAACGCGACCGAGATCACGGCGAGGGTCAGCCCGAAGACGAGCACCGACCTCGGGGTGACCGTGTTGGCCGGCAGCGGCCGCCGCTTGGTGCGCCGCATGACCTGGTCGATGTCGCGGTCGATGTAGCAGTTGAGCGCGCTCGCGGCGCCGCCCGCCATCGCCCCGCCGATCAGCACCACGGCGAGTGTGCGCAGGTCAGGCCACCCGCCGGCGGCCACCATCATGGCCGGGACGGTCGTCACCAGCAGGAGCTCGACGATTTGCGGCTTGCACAGCGCCAGGTAGGCGCGGAACAGGGTTACGACATCGCGACGCGTCTCGGGGACAGCCGCGTCCGCGGCCTCCTCAGGAACGCCGGGCGCCCGTCCTGCGACGGAACGCTCGGTGATCATGCTCACGGACTGCCACCTTCCGGCTTCGGCACTAGCCAACTCGCGACCCTGGCCGGCGCCAGCCGGCGGCACGCCGGGACAGCCTACGCTCAGCCATCTGCGCTGCTCTGGCCACCCTTGCCGGGTGCAGGCCGTCACACGTCGTGTGTCCGCTCTCAGCGTATGGGCCTCGGGCGTTCCCCCGGCGCGGGTTTAGCGCAAGTGGATAGGGTCAAGCTCAAAAGAGGTTCTACCGAAACCATGCCCCGAGGAGCACAACCGACGTGGCTGCCACTGATCCTGCTCTCAATTGGTCCGACCTAGACCGCAAAGCGGTGGACACCGTCCGGGTCCTGGCCATGGATGCCGTCGAGAAGTCCGGCAACGGCCATCCCGGCACGGCGATGAGCCTCGCCCCCGCCGCTTACCTGCTGTTCAACCGGGTCATGAGGCACGACCCGACCGATCCGCACTGGGCCGGGCGCGACCGCTTCGTGCTCTCCTGTGGTCACTCCAGCCTCACGCTCTACATTCAGCTGTACCTGAACGGCTTCGGCCTGGCGCTGGACGATCTGGCCTCGCTGCGCCAGTGGGACTCGCTGACCCCCGGCCACCCGGAGTACGGCCACACCCCCGGCGTCGAGGTCACGACCGGCCCCCTCGGCCAGGGCATCGGCAACGCGGTGGGCATGGCGATGGCCGCCCGCCGCGAGCGCGGCCTGTTCGACCCCGAGCCCAAGCCCGGTGACTCCCTGTTCGACCACCACGTCTACGTGCTGTGCTCGGACGGCGACGTCGAGGAGGGCGTCAGCCACGAGTCGAGCGCCATCGCCGGCGTGCAGAAGCTCGGCAACCTCACGGTGATCTACGACGACAACGAGATCTCCATCGAGGACGACACCCGCATCGCCAAGAACGAGGACGTCGGCGCGCGCTACGCGGCGTACGGCTGGGATGTGCGCCACGTCGACTGGCGCAAGGGCGATCCGTCGAAGGGCAGCGAGTACCACGAGGACGTCGAGGCGCTGTACGCGGCGATCGAGGCCGGCAAGAAGGTCACCGACAAGCCGACGTTCATCGTCCTGCGCACGATCATCGGCTGGCCCGCGCCGAACAAGCAGAACACCGGCAAGATCCACGGTTCCGCGCTGGGCGCCGACGAGGTGGCCGCGACCAAGGAGATCCTCGGCTTCGACGTGAACGAGACGTTCGCGGTGGCCGGGGACGTGCTGGCGCACACCCGCAAGGTCGTCGAGCGCGGCCAGGCCGCCCACGCCGAGTGGAACACCCGGTTCGAGTCCTGGGCCAAGAGCAACCCGGAGCGCCGGGAGCTGTTCGACCGGCTCACCAAGGGCGAGCTGCCCCAGGGCTGGGAGAAGTCGCTGCCCGAGTTCCCGGCCGACCCCAAGGGCCTGGCCACCCGGGCCGCGTCCGGCAAGGTCCTCGAGGCGCTGGCGCCGGTGCTGCCCGAGCTGTGGGGCGGCTCGGCCGACCTCGCCGAGAGCAACAACACCACCATGAAGGGCGAGCCGTCCTTCATCCCCGCCGAGTACGCGACCAAGGCCTTCCCCGGCAACGAGTACGGCCGCACGCTGCACTTCGGCATCCGCGAGCACGGCATGGGCTCGATCCTCAACGGCATCACCGCGAACGGAAAGACCCGCCCGTACGGGGGAACGTTCCTGGTCTTCAGCGACTACATGCGCGGCGCCGTCCGCCTGTCGGCGCTGATGAAGCTGCCGGTCATCTACGTGTGGACGCACGACTCGATCGGCCTCGGCGAGGACGGCCCGACCCACCAGCCGATCGAGACGCTGTCGGCGCTGCGGGCCATCGTCGGCCTCGACGTGGTGCGCCCGGCCGACGCCAACGAGACCGCGTACGCCTGGCGCGGCGCCCTCGAGCACAAGGACCGCCCGACCGGCCTGGCCCTGTCCCGGCAGAACCTGCCGACGATCGACCGCAGCAAGTACGCGTCGGCCGAGGGCACGCTCAAGGGCGGCTACATCCTCTCCGAGGCGTCCGGCGGCGAGCCCAAGGTGATCCTGATCGGCACCGGCTCCGAGGTGCAGTACTGCCTGTCCGCGCAGGAGCGCCTCGAGGCCGAGGGCACACCCACCCGCGTGGTATCGATGCCGTGCCTCGAATGGTTCTACGAGCAGGACACCGCGTACCAGCAGCAGGTTCTGCCGCGCGGCGTCAAGGCCCGGGTGACGGTGGAGGCCGGCATCCGGCAGAGCTGGGACAGGATCCTGGGCGAGGCCGGCGAGCCGGTGAGCATCGAGCACTACGGCGCCAGCGCCCCCGCCAAGATCCTCTTCGAGCAGTTCGGGTTCACCGCGGACAACGTGGTGGCCAAGGCCAACGCCGCCCTGGCCAAGGTCGGCGAGATCACCGGTCACACGACCGGCAACTGAGGAGATACCAATGACCGACAGGCTTGGTGAGCTCTCCGCCGCTGGTGTGGCGGTGTGGCTCGACGACCTCTCCCGTCCCCGGCTCACCACCGGCGGGCTCAAGAAGCTGCTCGACGAGCAGCACGTGGTCGGGGTGACCACCAATCCGAGCATCTTCCAGAAGGCGCTGTCCGACGCCGACGCGTACGACGAGCAGCTCAAGGACCTGGCTCGGCAGGGTGTCACGGTCGAGGAGGCCGTACGCCTGATGACCGGGCGCGACGTGCGCGACGCGTGTGACGTCGAGCGCCCGGCCTACGACGCCTCCAACGGCGTCGACGGCCGGGTGTCCATCGAGGTCGACCCCCGCAAGGCCCACGAGACCGAGAGCACCGTGGCCGAGGCCAAGACGCTCTGGTGGCTCGTCGACCGCGAGAACCTGTTCATCAAGATCCCGGCGACCCTGGCCGGCCTGCCGGCGATCACCCAGGTGCTCGCCGCGGGCATCAGCGTCAACGTGACCCTGATCTTCTCGAACGAGCGCTACCGCCAGGTGATAGACGCGTTCCTCGCCGGCATCGAACAGGCCAAGGCCAACGGCCACGACATCACCAAGATCGGCTCGGTGGCGTCGTTCTTCGTCTCCCGCGTGGACACCGAGATCGACAAGCGCCTCGACAAGATCGGCAGCGACGAGGCCAAGGCGCTCAAGGGCAAGGCGGCCATCGCCAACGCCCAGCTCGCCTACGAGGCGTACGAGGAGGTCTTCTCCACCGACCGGTGGAAGGCCCTCGAGGCCGCCGGCGCCCACCCGCAGCGGCCGCTGTGGGCGTCCACCTCCACCAAGAACCCGGAGTACAAGGACACCATCTACGTCGAGGAGCTGGTGGCCCCGGGCACGGTCAACACCATGCCGGAGGCCGTGATCCACGCGTTCGCCGACCACGGCGAGGTCCGCACCGACGCGGTGACCGGCTCGTACGACGCCGCCCGCAAGGTCTTCGCCGACCTCGAGCGCGTCGGCGTCGACCTGCCGGACGTCTTCAAGGTGCTTGAGGACGAGGGTGTCGACAAGTTCGAGGCCAGCTGGAAAGAACTGCTCGAGGGCGTCGACAAGTCGCTGAGGGCGGCGGCCGAGGGCTCGAGCAGCCCGAGCGACGCGGCCTGACGACACCGAAGGGGACTTGCGAAACGCGAGTCCCCTTCGTCGTCTCCCTGCTAAGACACTTGCTTGACACCGAAAACTGGCAGGATGGACCACGTGGGCAATCCGCTGCGTACCGCACAGGACCGCAGGCTCCCCCGGATCCCGGAGCCCTGTGCTCTGGTGATCTTCGGAGTCACCGGTGACCTGTCCCGAAAGAAGCTCATCCCGGCTGTCTACGATTTGGCCAACCGCGGCCTGCTGCCGCCCGGTTTCGTGGTTCTGGGCTTCGCCCGCCGCGACTGGGGTGACGGCGACTTCGAGTCGCTGGCCTACGAGGCGGCGAAAAAAGGCGCCCGCACCCCGTGGCGCGAGGACGTCTGGCAGCGCCTGGCCGGCCAGTTCCAGTTCGTCCCGGGCTCGTTCGACGACGACGCCGCGTTCGACCATCTCGCCGAGACGCTCGACGATCTGCGCGAGCGCAACGGCATCCCCGGCAACGCCGCTTTCTACTTCTCCATCCCGCCCGCCGCGTTCCCGCTCGTGCTCAACCAGCTCGCCCGTACGGGAATGGCCGACAACGCGAAATCGGGCGGCTGGCGCCGGGTGGTGGTCGAGAAGCCGTTCGGCAACGACCTGCAGACCGCCATCGCGCTCAACCAGCTCGTCGACGAGGTCTTCACGCCCGGCGACGTCTACCGCATCGACCACTACCTGGGCAAGGAGACGGTCCAGAACATCCTGGCCCTGCGCTTCGCCAACAGCCTGTTCGAGCCGGTGTGGAACTCCAAGTACGTCGACTCGGTGCAGATCACGATGGCCGAGGACGTCGGCATCGGCACCCGCGCCGCGTTCTACGACGCGTCCGGCGCCGCCCGTGACGTGCTGCAGAACCACCTGCTCCAGTTGCTCGCCCTGGTGGCGATGGAGGAGCCCACAAGCTTCGACCCCGACGACGTACGGGCCGAGAAGCTGAAGGTCCTCAAGGCGATCGCCATCCCGAAGGACATCTCCAAGGGCTCCGTACGCGGGCAGTACCTTCCCGGCTGGGTCGCCGGTGAACGCGCCGTGGGTTACCTGGAGGAAAAGAACATCCCGCCGGACTCCACCACGGAGACGTACGTCGCGGTCCGGCTCGGCATCCAGAACAGGCGCTGGGCCGAGGTGCCGTTCTACGTGCGCGTCGGCAAGCGCATGCCGCGCCGGGTGACCGAGATCGCGATCCTGTTCAAGAAGGCGCCGCACCTGCCGTTCGACCCGGCCGACGTGGAGATGCTGGGCCACAACCAGCTGGTCATCCGCGTCCAGCCGGACGAGGGCGTGGTGCTGAAGTACGGCTCCAAGGTGCCCGGCACCACCATGGAGGTCCGCGACATCGCGATGGACTTCCAGTACGGCGAGGCGTTCACCGAGTCCAGCCCCGAGGCGTACGAGCGCCTGGTCCTGGACGTCCTGGTCGGCGACCGGACCCTGTTCCCGGACGCCGCCGAGATCGAGCAGAGCTGGCAGGTCATCGACCCGCTGGAGGCCGCGTGGGAGGGCACCAAGCCCGAGCCCTACCGGGCCGGCGAGTGGGGCCCGCGCGCTTCGGACGAGATGCTGGCCCGCGAGGGCCGAGCCTGGAGGCGAGCATGATCGGGCTGTGGGACACCACCGGCAACGAGGTGGTCAAGGCGCTCGCCGCCGAACGGCGCAGCGCCGGCGGCGTGGCTTCCGGGCTCGCCCTGACCCTGGTCGCGGTGGTCGAGGAGAAGAAGGTCCGCGAGGCCGAGGCCGCGGCGACGATCGCCGCCGCGGCGCACCCGTGCCGGCTGCTCATCGTCGTCCGCTCCGATCTGGAGGGCCGCAGCCGCCTGGACGCCGAGATCGTCGTCGGTGGACGGCTCGGCCCGGCCGAGGCGGTCGTGATGCGTATGTACGGCCGTCTCGCGCTGCACGCCGAGTCGGTGGTCATGCCGCTGCTCGCCCCGGACGTGCCGGTGGTCAGCTGGTGGCACCAGGAGCCGCCGGACACGATCGCGAACGACTTCCTCGGCGTGGTGGCCGACCGCCGCATCACCGACTGCGCGCAGGCGCCCGACCCGGTGGCCGCGCTGCGGCAGCGGGCCGCCGACTACGCGCCCGGTGACACCGACCTCACCTGGACCCGCATCACCCTGTGGCGCACCCTGGTGGCGGGCGCGTTCGACACCACCGAGGCAAGGGTGGTCGGCGCGACCATCGCAGCGCCCAGCAAGGACCCGACGGCCTGGCTGATGAAGGGCTGGCTGCAGTCCCGGCTCGGCATCGTGCCCGAGCTGCAGGCGACCGAGCGGGCCCCGCGGATGAACTCGGTGCAGCTGCTCTGCGCCAACGGCGACACGGTGACGGTGACCCGCGACGAGAACACCGCGCTGTTCAGCCGCACCGGCCAGGAGGACCGTTACATGCCGCTGCCCAAACGGCCGGTCGGCGACGAACTGGCCGAGGAGCTGCGCCGGCTGGACGCCGACCAGATCTACGCCGACGCGCTCGGCGCGATGGCCGGGGTGTCCGGTCTCGACCACCGGCCCCCGATGCGGGTGCACGTGTGGAAGGACCCGGCGCTGGCGGCCAAGGCCGACGAGGAGGGCGCGATGGCGGGCCCGGGCGGCACAGCCGCATAACCTCCCGACAACAAGGGCCGTCCGCCGCAAAGGTGGGCGGCCCCACGGCTTTCCAGACAGGAGACGGAAACGTGAGCAAGACCCTGGTCGTGGTGGTGCCGGACGCCGGCGCCCTCGCCGCGACGGTGGCGTCCCGCCTGATCGCCAAGATCGTCGATGCGCAGGCCGAGCGCGGTTCGGCCGGCGTGGTGCTGACCGGCGGCCGCATCGCCAAGCGGGTGCTGGCCGCGCTGAAAGACCTGCCCGAGGCGGCCGCGATCAACTGGTCGCAGGTGGACCTGTGGTGGGGCGACGAGCGTTTCCTGCCCTCCGGCGACCCCGAGCGCAACGAGACCCAGGCCCGTGAGGCCCTGCTGGACGCGCTGCCGGTCGATCCGGCCCGGGTGCACGCCATGCCCGCCTCGGACGGCCCGGACGGCGACGACGCCGAGGCAGCGGCCGCACGCTACGCCCAGGAACTACGGATCGGCGGCGCCGACCTGCCCCCGTTCGACGTGCTGATGCTCGGCGTCGGCGAGGACGGTCACGTCGCGTCGCTGTTCCCCGAGCACCCGGTGCTCAACGAGACCACGAGCACGACCGCGGCCGTCCACAACAGTCCGAAGCCGCCGCCGACCCGGATCACGCTGACCATGCCGACGATCCAGGCCGCCGACGAGGTGTGGCTCATCGCCGCCGGCCCCGACAAGGCCGACTCGGTCGGGCAGGCCCTGGGCGGCGACAAGCTGCTGCCCGCGGCCCACGCCACCGGCGTCGCCAAGACGTACTGGCTGCTCGACCAGGCCGCCGCGGCAAAGATCAAGTCGTGACGCCGGAACCAGTGATCCGCGGCTACCGGCCCACCGACCTCGACGCCGTCTACGACATCTGCGTACGTACCGCCGACGCCGGGGGCGACGCACGCGGTCAGAACAGCTCCGACCGGCTCGTCGGCGACATCTTCGCCGCGCCCTACGTCGTGCTGGAGCCCGAGGTGGCCCGCATCCTCGACGACGGGCACGGCAACGCGGTCGGCTACATCGTCGGCACCACCGACACGGCCGCCTTCGTCAAGAGGTACCGCACCGAGTGGCTGCCCGCCACGGCCGGCCGTTACGGCGACGACCCGCGCGACCGGATGTGGCTGCGACTGCACCACAACCCGGAGCGCATGCTCGTCCCCGAACTGGCCGGCTACCCCGCACACCTGCACATCGACCTGCTGCCGGAGTGGCAGGGCCGGGGGCACGGGCGGGCTCTGATGTGGTCGTTCCTGGCCGGCCTGCACGCGGCCGGGGCGCCACGGGTGCACCTGGGCATGGCCCCGGCGAACACCGCGGCACGCGCCTTCTACGCGCGACTTGGCTTCGAGGACATCCCGGTGCCGTCCGAGCCTGGCGCCCTGTACCTGGGGCGCTCGACGGCCGTTTGAGGGGCCGTCCCGACAGCCTTACTCGCGGCCGCGGCGCTGGCGCAGCTTGGCCAGCGCCTCCTCGAGGATGCGGGCGCCGTCCTCGTCGGTGCGCCGCTCCTTGACGTAGGCCAGGTGCGACTTGTACGGCTCGGCCCGCAGCCGGCCCGGCGGCTTCTCACGGTCGAGGCCGGCGGGCTGGCCGCAGCGCGGGCAGTCCCACGCGTCGGGGGCCGACGCCTCGGCCGCGAACAGGATCCGGCTGGCGTGCCCGGCCGCGCAGAAATAGGTCACCTCCCGCCGAGGGGCGGGCTCACTGCGCTCGTCGGGGCGCACCGGGGACGAGCCGACACGGCTGCCACGGATTGCACTGCCACTGGACACGGATGTCACTCCTGTCTCGAGGGCGCTGGTTGTCGCCGGCCCGAAATCAGGCCGAAACAGAACAGAAAAACGCCGCACGCCCGGCAGAACCGGACGCGCGGCAGAGTCTACGACTATGACGCTCCGTAAGAAAGAACGGGGCGTCAGGAAAGTCAGGAACCCGGAACGGACACCCGCAGCCACAGGCCGAGGCCGACGATGCAGGCGAACCAGATGATGCCCACCAGCACGGTGTAGCGATCGAGGTTCTTCTCCGCGACCGAGGAACCGGCCAGGCTGGAGGTCACGCCACCGCCGAACATGCTCGACATGCCGCCGCCCTTGCCGCGGTGCAGCAGGATGAGCAGGGTCAGCAAGAAGCTGGTGAGGACCAGCAACGCGATCAACGTGTACGCGAACCACATCGGCATGGTCGGGTCATTCCTCTCGAAGGGCACAGGAGCCGTCCAACAATAGCTTGTGCCCGGACGCGAAGTGCGCCCGGGCACGCGCTGTTGTCAGCGGCTCACGTGCTCGGGGAACCGGACGATCGAGGCGAACTCCTCGGCGTCCAGGCTGGCGCCGCCGATGAGCGCGCCGTCCACGTCCGGCTTGGCCATGATCTGCGCGATGTTGGCCGCCTTGACCGAGCCGCCGTAGAGCACCCGTACGGCGTCGGCGACCTCGGCCCCGTACACCTCGGACAGCCGCTCGCGGATCGCGCCGCAAACCTCCTGGGCGTCCTCGGGAGTCGCGGTCTTGCCGGTGCCGATCGCCCAGACCGGCTCGTACGCGATCACGATCTGCTTGACCTGCTCGGGCTTGAGCCCGGCCAGCCCCGCGTCGACCTGCGCGGTGCAGTGCGGCACGTGGCCGTTCTCCTCGCGGACCGGCAGGCCCTCGCCCACGCAGAGAATCGGCATCAGGTTGCTCGCGAAGGCCGCCTTCACCTTCGCGTTGACCAGGGCGTCGTCCTCGTTGTGGTATTCCCGGCGCTCGGAGTGGCCGGCCAGCACGAAGGTGCAGCCCAGCTTCTCCAGCATCGAGCCGGCGATCTCACCGGTGTACGCGCCGGACTTGTGCTGCGAGATGTCCTGCGCGCCGTACACGATGTTCAGCTTGTCGCCGTCGACGGCGGTCTGCACGGTGCGCAGGTCGGTGAACGGCGGCAGCACGGCCACCTCGACGTCGGTGAGCTGCTGCTCGCTCAGGCTCGCGGCAAGCTTCTGCACCAGAAGGTTGGCCTCGAAGTGGTTGAGGTTCATCTTCCAGTTACCGGCCATCAGGGGCCGGCGAGCGTCCGCCATCACTTCTCCAGTGCTTCGATGCCGGGGAGGGTCTTGCCCTCGAGGTACTCCAGGGAGGCGCCGCCGCCCGTCGAGATGTGCCCGAAGGCGGTCTCGTCGAGGCCGAGCGTGCGCACGGCCGCGGCCGAGTCGCCGCCGCCGACGACCGAGAAGCCGTCGATCTTGGTGATGGCCTCGGCCACGCCCCGGGTGCCCGCCGCGAACGGGGCCAGCTCGAACACGCCCATCGGGCCGTTCCAGAACACGGTCTTGGCGCCGCCGATCGCCCCGGCGAACAGCGCCACCGACTCGGGGCCGATGTCCAAGCCCAGCCGGTCGGCCGGGATCTCGGACGCGGGCACCGTCACGCTGTCGGCGTCGGCCGAGAACTCGGTCGCCGCGACCACGTCGACCGGCAGCACGATCCGGCCCTGCGCCTCGGAGAGCAAGTCACGGCAGGTGGCGACCATCTCGTCCTCGAGCAGCGACTTGCCGACCTCATGGCCCTGGGCCTTGAGGAACGTGAAGCACATGCCGCCGCCGACGAGGAGCTTGTCGACCTTGGGCAGCAGCGCCTTGATCACGGCGAGCTTGTCGGAGACCTTCGAACCGCCGAGCACGACCACGTACGGCTGCTCGGGGTGCTCGGTCACCTTCTTGAGGACGTCGACCTCCTTGATGACCAGGCCGCCGGCGTAGTGCGGCAGAATCGCCGGCACGTCGTGGACCGAGGCGTGCTTGCGGTGCACGGCACCGAAAGCGTCATCAACGTAGAAGTCGGCGAATTTCGCCAGCTCGCCCGCGAAAGCGGCACGAACGGCGTCGTCCTTGCTCGTCTCCCCCTGGTTGAACCGCAGGTTCTCGAGGAGCAGCACCTCGCCGTCCTCGAGCGCGCCGGCCTTGGCGGCCGCATCCGGCCCGACCGTGTCGGAAGCGAACACGACCGGCGAACCCAGCAGCTCACCGAGCCGCGTGGCGACCGGGGCGAGGGTGAACTTGGGGTCGGGCGCGCCCTTGGGCCGGCCCAGGTGCGACATCACGATGACGCGGGCGCCCGCGTCACGCAGGGCGATCAGCGTGGGCAGCACCGCGCGGGCACGGCCGTCGTCGCTGATGACGCCGGGATTCTGCTTGTCGAACGGGACGTTCAGATCGGCGCGCACGAGCACGCGCCGACCCGAGACACCCTCGCCGAGCAGGTCGTCGAGAGTCTTCACGTCAGATCAGGCCCCGACGAGCTTGACCAGGTCGACGAGGCGGTTCGAGTAGCCCCACTCGTTGTCGTACCAGCCGACGACCTTGACCTGGTTGCCACCGATGACCTTGGTCAGGCCGGCGTCGAAGATGCAGGAGGCCGGGTCGGTGACGATGTCGGACGAGACGATGTCGTCCTCGGTGTAGACCAGGATGCCCTTGAGAGGGCCCTCGGCGGCAGCCTTGATGGCGGCGTTGACCTCGTCGACAGTGGTGTCACGGGCGGCGGTGAAGGTCAGGTCGGTGGCCGAGCCGGTGGGGATCGGCACCCGCAGCGCGAAGCCGTCGAGCTTGCCCTTGAGCTCCGGCAGCACCAGGCTGACGGCCTTGGCGGCGCCGGTCGAGGTCGGCACGATGTTCAGGGCGGCGGCGCGGGCGCGGCGCAGGTCCTTGTGCGGGCCGTCCTGCAGGTTCTGGTCCTGGGTGTACGCGTGGATCGTGGTCATCAGACCCTTTTCGATCCCGAACGTGTCGTTCAGCACCTTCGCCATCGGGGCGAGGCAGTTGGTGGTGCAGGACGCGTTGGAGATGATGTTGTGCTTGGCCGCGTCGTACAGGTTGTCGTTGACACCGACGACGACCGTGATGTCCTCGTTCTTGGCCGGGGCCGAGATGATGACCTTCTTGGCGCCCTTGTCGAGGTGCGCCTTGGCCTTGGTGGCGTCGGTGAAGAAGCCGGTCGACTCGATGACGACGTCGGCGCCCAGGTCACCCCAGGGCAGGTTGGCGGGGTCCTTCTCGGCGAACGCCTTGAAGGTCTTGCCCCCGACGGTGATCTCGTCGGCGGTGGCCTTCACCTCGTGCGGCAGGCGGCCGAGGATCGAGTCGTACTTGAGCAGGTGCGCGAGCGTCGCGTTGTCGGTCAGGTCGTTCACGCCGACGATCTCGATGTCCGCGCCGGAGGCGGCAGCCGCCCGGAAGAAGTTGCGGCCGATACGGCCGAAGCCGTTGATGCCAACCCGGATGGTCACAGGTGGATCTCCTCGTTTCGGTCCGCCGGATTTTGCGACCGGCGGAGGGTCTGCGTGCCGACCATGTCGAGGGCCGGCAAAGGGGCGTCCGGTCGCCGCGCGTGAGCTGAGGGGCGCGCCGGGTCAGAGCTGGCGGCGCACAGCGCGGTCGGCCGAGCTGCCGGCACCGTCGCCGTCGGTAAGACCCTATCCGAGAGCCGGCGCGACTTCTCCGAGGGGTCGAAACCCAACCGTGACAGTCCCCCGCCGTTCACCAGCGCTTCTCTTCCCCGCAAGACCCTTTCCCGTACGCGACGTCACCGTGACCAACCGCAACGGGATCGAACCGGGCCTTTCGCCCGGCTGGGTGCAACACCGGGCCGTAGCGCAGCTACCGGCCCGGCCCCAGGGTCACCCTCCGGGGCCGGACGCGCTCACTCACTCGTGGCCGGCCTCAGGACTCCTGCCCGTCGCCACGCCCCAGCAGTTGCTCGATGCTCGCCTTGAGCGTGGCAAAGGCGGCCTTGTTCTCGAGGTAGTGCCGGCTCCCGGCGTCCCGCACGGTGCGCAGATCGATCGTTTGCTGGAAAGCCGACTCCCGCATGGAGACCAACTCGGTCCCCATCTTGTCCAGCACAGCCCCCTGCTTCTCCTGAATAGCCAACACCTTCTCCAGCACGGCCCCCTGCTTCTCCAGCACGGCCCCATGCTTCTCCAGCACGGCCCCCTGCTTCTCCTGAACAGCCCCCTGCTTCTCCTGAACGGCCAACACCATCTCCAGCACGGCCCCCTGCTTCTTCAGGGCTGCCGACTGCTCGAGCTGAGTAGCCCTCAGCGCGTTCAGCAGACTCACGTGGCCCCGGAGCGCCTCTCCGAAGTCGCCGACATCCCGACTCGCACCGGCTGCCAAAGTCCGCACCTCCCCCATTTCTTGCTTCAAGACGACAACCTCACTCTCCACCGCTGCCACTCGTTCCTCAAGGTTCCCTTTGCTGACCATGGCGAAGAGCCTTCCGGATTTTCGAGCGGAGTTGTAAGAGCTTCTGAGCGGCCAAAACTCCACCATCTGAACAAGAGACAGCTCGTCACATGTCATCTTGTCAGGGAGCAAGCCTCAGCAGGCCATCATCTCCGGGGTGACGGCGGCCTCGGTGTCGGGGATGCCCAGGTCACGGGCGCGCTTGTCGGCGAGGGCGAGCAGACGCCTTATACGCCCCGCGATCGCGTCCTTCGTCAGCGGCGGGTCGGCCAGCGCGCCCAGTTCCTCCAGCGAGGCCTGCCGGTGCTCCAGCCGCAGCTGACCGGCCGACGTGAGGTGGTTGGGGGCCTCGTCGGCCAGGATCTCGAGGGCGCGGGTGACCCGGGCGGCGGCGGCCACGGCGGCGCGGGCCGAGCGGCGCAGGTTGGCGTCGTCGAAGTTGGCCAGCCGGTTGGCGGTGGCCCGGACCTCACGCCGCACCCGGCGCTCCTCCCAGGCCAGCACGCTGGCGTGCGCGCCGATGCGGGTGAGCAGCGCGGCGATCGCGTCACCGTCCTTGATCACGACCCGGTCGACCCCGCGGACCTCGCGCTCCTTGGCCGTGATGCCGATGCGGCGGGCCGCGCCCCGCAACGCCAGCGCCGCCTCGGGGCCGGGGCAGGTGATCTCGAGCGCGCTGGAACGGCCGGGCTCGGTCAGCGAGCCGTGCGCCATGAACGCGCCCCGCCAGGCCGCCACCGCGCAGCACACGTTGGCCGAGACCACGTGCGGCGGCAGGCCACGGACGGGACGCCCCCGCACGTCGAGCAGCCCCGTCTGCCGGGCGAGGGCCTCGCCGTCCTTGACGATGCGCACGATGTAGTGGCTGCCCTTGCGCAGCCCGCCGGAGGCGAGGACGTGCACCTCGCTGGGGTAGCCGTAGACGTCGGCGATCTCGCGCCGCAGCCGCCGCGCCACCGCGCCGGTGTCCAGCTCCGCCTCGACCACCACCCGGCCGGAGACGATGTGCAGACCCCCCGCGAACCGCAGCAGCGCCGCCATCTCGGCCCGCCGGCAGCACGGCTTGGGCACGTCGACCCGGCTCAGCTCGTCCTTGACCGCTGCCGTCATCGCCATCGTGATGTCACCTCATGCGCCGGATCTTGACCATTTGTACCGATTACGGGTGCTTAACGAGCGGCGCCCAGTACGGGAACCAGCGCGACACCCAACGACTCAGGATCATGCTTGGGGCGACCGTCCGCAACGGCAACGGGTGCCAGCACCAGCCGGGCGCCCAGCCCCTCGGCGGCCCGCCGCACCGGTTCGGGCTCCCCCACCCACTTGCCGTCGGCCAGCACGACGTCGACCCGCAGTCCGGGCAGATAGCGGTGCAGCGCGGCCAGGTGGTCGGCGACCGAGAGGCCGGACGTCTCGTTGTCGGTGGCCAGATTGAGCGTGACCAGCCGGCGCGCCGGGCTCTTCATGATCGCCTCGGCCAGCCGGGGCACCATCAGGTGGGGCAGCACGCTGGTGAACCAGCTCCCCGGGCCGAAGATCAGCCAGTCCGCCTCGTCGATGGCCGTGATCGCCTGCTGGCAGACCGGCGGGTCGGCCGGGTCGATCCGCACCGCCTCGACGTGCCCGTGAGCGACCGCGACGGCGTGCTGACCACGCACCGTGACGACCTCGTACGGGCGTTCCGGGTCGGCGCCGCGCATGTCGGCCTCGATGCCGATCGCGTGGCGGGCCATCGGCAGCACCCGCCCCCGCGCGCCCACCATCGCGGCCGCGTGGTCGAGCGCCTGCACCGGGTCGCCCAGCATCTCCATCAGCCCGAGCAGCAGCAGATTGCCGACCGCGTGCCCGACCAGCGGATCGGGCCCCTGCCCGCCGACGCCCGGCGCCGGGATCTCGGCGAAACGGTACTGCAGCAGCTGAGCCGTACGCTGGGTGATCTCCCGGCCGTCGGCCAGCGCGGCCAGGGCCTGGCGCAGGTCACCCGGGGGCAGCAGCGCGTCACGCTCGGCGAGCAGCCGGCCGCTGGAGCCGCCGTCGTCGCCCACCGTCACGACGGCCGTGATCTCCAGATCCAGGCCGTCGGCGGCGCGGCTGCGCAGGGCACGCAACGAGGCGCTCAGCCCGTGCCCGCCGCCGAACGCCACCACCCGTACGGGCATCGTCACTCCCGCCCGAGGTCGCGGTGCGAGGAGTGGGCTGCCAGACGCATGTCCCGCAGCTGGGCCGTGAGCTCCTCGGAGATCGCGACGCTGCGGTGCTTGCCGCCGGTGCAGCCGACCGCGACGGTGAGATAGCGCTTGCCCTCACGTTCGAAACCGGGGGCGGTGGCCGCGATCAGGCTCGCGTACGTCTTCACGAAGTCGCTCGCGCCCTCCTGGTCGAGCACGTACGTGCTGACCGCTTCCTCGAGGCCGGTGTGATCGCGCAGGTCGGGCACCCAGAACGGGTTGGGCAGGAACCGGGCGTCCATCACGTAGTCGGCGTCGGGCGGCAGGCCGTACTTGAAACCGAACGAGAGCACGGTGATGCGCAGCCGGCGCACGTCCTCGCCGCCGAACAGCTCCTCGACCCGCCGGCGCAGCTGGTTCACGTTCAGGTGGCTGGTGTCAATGATCACATCGGCCTGCTCGCGCGCCTCGGCCAGCAGCTTGCGCTCGGCCGCGATCCCGTCGGCGAGCCGGCCGTCGCCCTGCAGCGGGTGCGAGCGGCGCACCGACTCGAACCGGCGGATCAGCACGTCGTCCTCGGCGTCGACGAAGACGACCCGGGGCGAGAACCCGCGCTCACGCAGCGCGTGGATGGCCCCGGCCAAGTCGGTGGAGAAGGCCCGGCTGCGCACGTCGAGGACCATGGCCGTACGCCGGGCGGCGCCGCCGGCCTGGAACGCGAGCTGGGCCATGTCGAGCATCAACGCCTGCGGCAGGTTGTCGACCACGTAGAAGCCCACGTTCTCCAGCGCGCGGGCGACCGTGCTGCGCCCACCGCCGGAAACCCCGGTCACGACCACCAGGTCGGTGGTCACCTCGTCACGATCGGTCGCGTCGGACACGAACTCCGGCATCGACTCCGTCAACGCACACGCCTCCCAGCGTCGCTTCGCCCGCGCCCCCTGGCGGACACAACATCCTAGGCCGAACCCCTCGGCCCGATCCCTCCGGACGAGTGTCGTCCATCCGATCGGTGTCCCCGGGCCCGTTCGATACAACAACCGGCCCTCACCACAAGTTCCACCCCGCCCTGCGAGATCCCCCACGCCCCAGCCCCGCGGGCGCCACTTCGTCAGGGCCAACCATGCCGCCCGAGGCGCTCCGACCCTACCCGCCCCCGCCGGATCGCAAAGGTTGTCCACAATGCGCCTCTGTCCACAGGGCACCCTGCAAGATCCCCCCAAACGCGAGACAATTGCCTCGGGGGGCGCCCCTGGGACGGGTGGCGCTGTTCGCGATCTTGGCCGGGACGGGGCTGCTGCTGCTCATGGCTGCTCCCGGTGGCCGGGCGCGGGCCTACGACTTCGGCCGGGATGACGCCGCTACTCGTGGCTTCCCGCGGCCGGGCGCGGGACTTTCGAGCGGTTGGCACCGGCCTTTGTGCGCCCGGCCCCACCGGCGGGAAAAGACACCGCGTCCGCCGGCTCCTCCCCGCTCGCTGAACCCGCTTCGGCGGCCTTGAGGTCGGCCGGTTGGGCACCTTCCGGATTGAGCGCCGCCAGCAGCGCCTCCGCCGTGCGGCGGCCGATGCCCGGGACCTCGGTGATCTCTTCGGGGGTGGCGGCGGAGAGCCGCTTGAGCGAGCCGAAATGCCGCAGCAGGGCCTTGCGTCGCGTCTCGCCCAGGCCGGGCACGGTGTCCAGCGCCGACGTCGTCATCCGCTTGGAGCGGCGCTGGCGGTGGAAGGTGATCGCGAACCGGTGCGCCTCGTCGCGGACGCGCTGCAGCAGGTAGAGCGCCTCGGACGTGCGCGGCAGGATGACCGGGAAGTCGTCGCCGGGCAGCCACACCTCTTCGAGCCGCTTGGCCAGCCCGCACAGCGCCACGTCGGTGATGCCCAGGTCGGACAGCACGGCTGCGACCGCGTTGACCTGCGGCTGACCACCGTCGACGACCACCAGCTGAGGCGGGTACGCGAACCGCCGCGGCCGCCCGGTCAGCGGGTCGATGCCGGGCAGATCGTTCGTGGCAACCTCGTCGACCGGAGAGCCCGCGCCGGCGAGCGTCGCCGCCTCGGCCGGCACCGGCCCGGCTTCGGCCCACGAGGCAGCACCCTGCGCGGCCACGGCGCCACCCCCCGCCACGTCATCCGACCCGAGCGAAGCCGCCACGTCATCCGACCCGAGCGAAGCCGCCACGTCATCCGATCCGGGATCCGCCTCGTCGGACTCGGGACGGTCGCGGGGCGCGTCGGCGCCGGGTTGTGCGCGGAACCGGGCGAACCGCCGCCGCATCACCTCGCTCATCGCGGACAGGTCGTCCATGCCGCTGCCGTCGGGGTTGCCCCGCACGGCGAACCGGCGGTATTCGCTCTTGCGGGCCAGGCCGTCCTCGAAGACGACCATCGAGGCGACCACGTCGGTGCCCTGGATCTGCGACACGTCGAAACACTCGATGCGCAGCGGGGCCGAGTCGAGCCCGAGCGCCTCGGCGATCTCGTCGAGCGCCTTGCTGCGGGTGGTCAGGTCACCCGCGCGCCGCAGCTTGTGCCGCTGCAGGGACTCGCCGGCGTTGCGGGCCACGGTTTCCATCAGGGCGCGCTTGTCGCCCCGCTGCGGCACCCGCAGGGCGACCCGGCTGGTGCCGCGGCGCGCGGAGAGCCAATCGGCCAGGGCGGCGGCGTCGTCGGGCAGGGCGGGCACGAGCAGCTCCCGTGGCACGTCGCTCTCGCCCTCGGACTCACCGTACATCTGGGTGCAGAAGTGGTGGACCAGGTCGCCGGTCGTGAGGTCCTCCACCTTTTCCACGACCCAGCCACGCTGGCCCCGGACCCGGCCGTCGCGTACGTGGAAGACCTGGACCGCGGCCTCGAGGGGGTCCTCGGCGAAGGCGACCACGTCGGCGTCGGTGCCGTCGCCGAGCACGACGGTCTGTTTCTCCATCGCCCGGCGCAGGGCCGCGATGTCGTCACGCAGCCGGGCCGCCCGCTCGAACTCGAGTTCCTCGGAGGCGGCCATCATGTCGCGTTCGAGCCGCTTGACGAACGTGTCGGTCTTGCCGCCCATGAAGTCGCAGAAGTCGTCGACGATCGCGCGGTGTTCCTCGGCCGTGACCGAGCCGACGCACGGCGCCGAGCACTTGCCGATGTAGCCCAGCAGGCAGGGGCGGCCGATCTGGCCGGAACGTTTGAAGACGCCGGACGAGCAGGTGCGAGCGGGGAAGACGCGCAGCAGCAGGTCGAGCGTCTCGCGGATGGCCCAGGCGTGCGAGTAGGGCCCGAAGTAGCGCACGCCCTTGCGCTTGGCCCCGCGCATCACCTGCAACCGGGGAAACTCCTCGTTCAGCGTCACCGCGAGGAACGGGTAGGACTTGTCGTCCCGGTACTTCACGTTGAACCGGGGGTCGAACTCCTTGATCCAGGAGAACTCGAGCTGCAGCGCCTCGACCTCGGTGCCGACAGTCACCCAGTCCACACTGGCCGCCGTGGTGACCATCTGCTGGGTGCGCGCGTGCAGCGACCACGTGTCGGCGAAGTAGGAATTCAACCTGTTCCGCAGGTTTTTCGCCTTGCCGACGTAGATGACCCGGCCGGTCTGATCGCGGAAACGGTAGACGCCCGGGGACTCCGGAATGGTTCCGGGAGCCGGGCGATAGCTGGAGGGGTCTGGCACAGGCTCAACAGTAATGCGGGGGACTGACATGATTGTCCGACCGGAGGTCCGTCGCCGCCGCCACGGCTTCGGACCTCCGGCCCGGACGGTCTGTCAGATCAAGCGGCGACGATGTTGTCGCCGTCCACCTTGACCTTGGTCTCGGGCAGGGCCTTGTTGGCCGGGCCGGAGGTCGGCTGGCCGGTCTCGATCGAGAACTTGCTGTTGTGGCAGGGGCACGAGATCTGCCCGCCGTCAATCTTGTTGACGTCGCAGCCGGCGTGCGTGCAGACCTTGCTGAACGCCTTGAACACGCCCGCGGTGGGCTGGGTGATCACGTAGTCGCCCTGGATCACGCCGCCGCCCTCGGGCACGTCACCCACGGCGGCCAGCGTCGCCCCGCCCGAACCGCCGTTGCTGTCCGAACCGTTGCCGCCGCCTGCGGCCGCGCTGCCGGCCGGGCCGGGGTTGTCGGTGAAGTCGCTGCCGTTGCTGTTGGTCGACGAGGCCGTGCCGCACGCCGCGAGGACAGCGGTGGCGCCCGCCGCGCCCGCGCCGAGCAGGACCACGCGGCGTGTCGAGGCCGTCGGCCGTCCGGGCTCCTCGGGCGAGGTCTCGGCGTCGGTCTTGGTCTGCACGTCTGTCATCGTGTGTCCTCCAGTGCCGGGTCCGCGTCAATGGTCACGCGGCGTCGCCTCTACATACGCTGCCGCGGCCCGCCGGGTTCAGGCGTACCGCGAAATACCCGCCGAAACGGCGGCGGTCCATCCGGGTTTGCGGGCTTTCGCCAATGGCGGGGCCCGGACGGCAACGCCCGATCGAGGTTATGCCCTCGACCGGGCGCCGTAGCTTTGAGTTACCTGTGATGTTGCTGAAGGTCGGCGGGACTCAGGCCTGGGAAGCCGCCTTGGCCCGCGACCGCGAAGCCCGGGGCTTGGTGACCGTGGTGCCGTTCGACGCGGCCTTGGCCGGCGAAGTCGCTCTGGCCGCGGCGCCGTTGGCCTTGGCCGCCCGGGCAACCGCCGCGGGCGAACCCTGGCCCTCGCCCTGGAGCCCGAGCATGTGCCGCAGAAACTGGCCGGTGTGACTCTCGGGCACCTCGGCCAGCTCTTCCGGGGTGCCGGTGGCCAGCACCAGGCCGCCCTTGCTGCCGCCCTCGGGACCCATGTCGATCAGCCAGTCGGCGTTCTTGATCACGTCGAGGTTGTGCTCGATCGTGATCACCGTGTTGCCCTTGTCGACCAGGCCGTTGAGCACCAGCAGCAGCTTGCGGATGTCCTCGAAGTGCAGGCCGGTGGTCGGCTCGTCGAGCACGTAGACCGTCTTGCCGGTCGACCGCTTCTGCAGCTCGGAGGCCAGCTTGACACGCTGCGCCTCACCACCGGACAGCGTCGGCGCGGGCTGGCCGAGCCGTACGTAACCCAGCCCCACGTCGACCAGCGTCTTGAGGTGGCGGTGGATCGACGAGATCGGCTCGAAGAAGGTCGCCGCCTCCTCGATCGGCATCTCCAGCACCTCGGAGATCGTCTTGCCCTTGTAGTGCACCTCGAGCGTCTCGCGGTTGTACCGGGCGCCCTTGCAGACCTCGCACGGGACGTAGACGTCGGGCAGGAAGTTCATCTCGATCTTGATCGTGCCGTCACCGGCGCAGTTCTCGCAGCGGCCGCCCTTGACGTTGAACGAGAACCGGCCGGGGCCGTAGCCGCGCACCTTGGCCTCGGTGGTCTCGGCGAACAGCTTGCGGATGTTGTCGAAGACACCCGTGTACGTCGCCGGGTTGGACCGCGGGGTGCGGCCGATCGGCGACTGGTCGACGCCGACGACCTTGTCGACGTTCTCCAGGCCGGTGATGCGGGTGTGCCGGCCCGGCACCATGCGGGCGCCGTTGATCTGGTTGGCCAGCACGGTGTAGAGGATGTCGTTGACCAGCGTGGACTTTCCGGAACCGCTCACCCCGGTGACCGCGATGAACTGGCCCAGCGGGAACGGGACGGTCAGCCCGCGCAGGTTGTGCTCGCGGGCGCCCTGCACGACCAGCTCGCGGCCCGGCATCTGCGGGCGCCGGCCGGCCGGGGTCGGGATCGACTTGCGGCCCGACAGGTAGGCGCCGGTCGGCGAGTTCTTGTTCTTCAGCAGGCCCTCGACCGAGCCGCTGTGCACGATGTGCCCGCCGTGCTCACCGGCGCCGGGGCCGATGTCGACGATCCAGTCGGCCGTACGGATGGTGTCCTCGTCGTGCTCGACCACGATCAGCGTGTTGCCCAGGTTGCGCAGCCGCACCAGGGTCTCGATGAGCCGGTGGTTGTCGCGCTGGTGCAGGCCGATCGACGGCTCGTCGAGCACGTAGAGCACGCCGACCAGGCCCGAGCCGATCTGGGTGGCGAGCCGGATGCGCTGGGCCTCGCCGCCCGAGAGGGTGCCCGCGCCACGGTCGAGCGACAGGTAGTCGAGACCCACGTCGACGAGGAACTGCAGCCGGGCGTTGATCTCTTTGAGGACCCGCTCGGCGATCATCTTCTGCCGGTCGTCGAGCACGATGTTCGACAGCATCTCGGCGCACTCGCCGATCGACAGGTTGCACACCTCGGCGATGCTCTTGCCGTCGATCGTGACGGCCAGCACCTCGGGCTTGAGCCGGGCGCCCCGGCACACCGGGCAGGGCACGTCGCGCATGTAGCCCTCGTACTTGTCGCGCGACCAGTCGCTCTCGGTGTCGTTGTGCCGCCGCTCGATCCACTGCACCACACCCTCGAAGCCGGTGTAGTAGGAACGCTCGCGACCGTACTTGTTGCGGTAACGCACGTGCACCTGGTCTTCGGACCCGTGCAGGATCGTCTTCTGCGCCCGGGCCGGGAGCGAGCGCCACGGGGTGTCGACGCTGAACTTCTCGGCCTTGGCCAGCGCCTCGAGCAGCCGCAGGAAGTACTCCTGGGTCTGGCCGCCGGACCAGGGCTGGATGGCGCCCTCGCGGATGCTGCGTTCCTCGTCGGGGACGAGCAGCTCGGGGTCGACCTCTTTCTTGGTGCCGAGGCCGGAGCACTCGGGGCACGCGCCGTAGGGGGCGTTGAACGAGAAGACCCGGGGCTCGAGGTCCTCGATGGCCAGGGGGTGGTCGTTGGGGCAGGCCAGGTGCTCGCTGAAGCGGCGCTCGCGGGCCGGGTCGTCCTCCGGCAGGTCGACGAACTCGAGCAGCACGATGCCGCCGGCCAGGCCCAGCGCCGACTCGATGGAGTCGGTCAGGCGCTGCTTGCTGCTCGCCTTGACGCTGAGCCGGTCGACCACCACCTCGATGGTGTGCTTCTCCTGCTTCTTGAGCTTCGGCGGCTCGGTCAGCGGGTGCACCACGCCGTCGACCCGGGCCCGCGCGTAGCCCTTGGCCTGCAGCTCGGCGAAAAGGTCGACGTACTCACCCTTGCGCCCGCGGACGACCGGGGCGAGCACCATGAACCGGGTGCCCTCCTGCATGGCGAGCACCCGGTCGACGATCTGCTGCGGCGTCTGCTTGCTGATCCGCTCGCCGCAGACCGGGCAGTGCGGAATGCCCGTACGCGCGAACAGCAGGCGCAGGTAGTCGTAGACCTCGGTGATCGTGCCGACCGTCGAGCGCGGGTTGCGCGAGGTCGACTTCTGGTCGATCGACACCGCCGGGGACAGGCCCTCGATGAAGTCGACGTCGGGCTTGTCCATCTGCCCGAGGAACTGCCTCGCGTACGACGAGAGGGACTCGACGTAGCGCCGCTGCCCCTCGGCGAAGATCGTGTCGAACGCGAGGCTGGACTTGCCGGACCCGGACAGACCGGTGAACACGATCATCGCGTCGCGGGGCAGGTCAAGGTTGACGTCACGCAGGTTGTGCTCGCGCGCGCCTCGAATAGTCAAACGGTCGGCCACCAGCCAGCCTCTCCGTACAGGTGTTTGAGTGAGCAAGCCGCGGCCACTCTAGCCATGGGGTACGACAAGTTTTGCCGCCGCGGGCGCCAAGAAGGTGTAGCGCCTGGCACATCACGCACATTCCCGCAGTTCCGGCGCGAGAAAACTCACTCCGGCGAGGGAACCGGAAGCGAGCGTACGTCCCACAGCTGAACTCCGCCGACCAGCTGCGGCGCGCCCAGGGCGGTGGTCATCGTTTCCAGCAGCGCGTCCTCGTTGCGGCTGCCGGGCACCAGCACGACCACGGCGGCCCGCCAGAAGATCAGGTCTTCGGTGATGCGGGCCTTGTCGCTCGCGGTCAGTTGCGGGCGCTCGCCGAACTCCCGGACCCGCCAGAGCAGGTCGGAGGTGAACCGGCGGGGAGCGTTCCACGAGCCGGTGTCGTCGCGCGGCGGGTCGACCGGGCCCATGAAGTAACCGCGGGGCGTCCGGTACTCCAGGTGGGACAGCGTCACCCAGCGCATCCCCGTACGCCCGGTGGTGACCTCGGGCAGAGGGACGGTGACCAGGGTACGGTCGTCGGACACGTACTGCCGCCAGGTGCCCTGGGTCAGGAACGGCGGCAACGGGTCGTCCACGACGACGGGCAGCGGCTTGGGGAACAACGGCACCAGCGCGAGCACGAGGCCCACCTGCCACAGCCGCCGGCCGCGCGGCGTGAACCCGCGCAGCCGATCGGTGGCCAGCGCCAGCAGCACACCGGCGATGGTCGCGGGCACCATGGCGAACCGGGTCACACTGACGAGGTCGATGATCGGCACGTGGCTGATCAGGCCGAACGGCAGCGGGACGCCGGTGCGGCGCCCGAAGACGATCAGCACGGGCCCCATCGACACGATCAGCAGCACAAGCGCGGAGACAGCGGCGGCGCGGGCCGCCACCGTGCGCCACAGCACCACCACCGACGCGACGATCATGACCAGGCCCGCCGGGCCGAAGAACAGGTTGTCCTCCGTGCTGCTGACGCTCATGTGCCGGGTGAGCTCGGCGTTGCCGGCCAGCGACTGCCGCGCGAACCCGGCGATCGAGGCCAGGTCGGTCGCGTACATGTCGGGTGCGAACGGCTGGCCGTGGTAGTTGCCCTTGGCGAAGAACTGATACCACAGCGGGTAGGCCAGCGCGGCCAGCGAGACACCGGCCGCGACAGCGAGACCGGCCGCCATGGGCCGCGCGTCGCTGCGGGCCCGGTCGGGGGCCATCACCGCGTACGCGATGACGAAAACGCCCAGGGCCAGAGCGGTGAACAGCAGGCTCTCCTCGTTGATGAACACCTGCGCGACGATCAGCAGGCCGAGGATCACCCCACCCCGTACGGCCCGGCCGGGCTCCCGCAACCGCAGCGCCTGCCACACGATGAACGGCAACAGCCACTGGCTCACGAAGTTCACATGGCCGTTGGCGTGGGACACCATCGTCGGCGCGAACCCGCACCACAGGCCCCCGATCCAGGCCGCGAGCCGGCTGGTCACCAGATGACGGGAGAGCACCCAATACCAGGCGGCGGCTGTGCCGGCCAGGCCCAGCGTGATCAGCAGCGCCACCGAGAAACCGGGGCCGAGCCAGTGCGTGAGCGGGGCCAGCGGCAGGCTCAGGGCCAGCACCGACGTGTTGGCCATCATGTTCACGCCGTCGGGCACGTTGAGCCGGTCGCTGAAGAACGGGTTGTCGCCGTGGAACAGCACCCGCTCGCCGTGGGCCAGCATGAACAGGAACACGCCGTGGTCGTCGTCGTTGCCGGCCAGCACGCGCCCGTTCGGGTCACGCCAGAGCTGGACCGTGACCAGCACGGAGAGAACCGCGTAGCTCAGCAGGGCCCAAGGATCGGCCCGGCGGCGACGCGGCGCCGGCGTCTCGGACCGGGACCCGGCCGCACCGTCGACAACTTCCTCCACCGCACGCACCGGAGCATTGTGACAGAGGGGTCTGTCAGGAACGTCTGCGGCGGTGACCGGCCGCCCCCGCCAGCCGGGCCGACTGACGTGCCGATTCGACCTCGATCTCGTGCCTGAGCTTGCGCCACGCGGCCAGCCGCCGGGGCGCCAGCGAGCCGTCGGCCGCGGCCGTCACGACCGCGCAACCCGGTTCGGCCTCGTGCCGGCAGTCGTCGAACCGGCATTCGGCGGCCAGCACGGTGATGTCGCCGAACGCGCGGCTGAGCCCTTCGGCGGTGTCGAGCAGGCCCACCCCGCGGATGCCGGGGGTGTCGAGCACGGCCCCGCCGTCGGGGAGCGGAACCAGATTCCTGTACGCGGTGGTGTGCCGCCCCTTGCCGTCGACGTCACGGATCTGCTGCACCGGCATCACAGGAGCCCCGGCCAAGGCGTTGACCAGCGTCGACTTGCCCGCCCCGGAGCGCCCCAACAGAGCCAGGGTGCGGCCCCTCACCACGTACGGGGAAAGGTGTTGAAGGTTGTGACCCCGCCGGACACTTACCGTGATCACCGGCACACCCGGCGCGACGGCCTCGACCTGGCGGCGGATCGCCTCGGGGTCGGCGGCCGTGTCGGACTTGGTGAGGACGATCATCGGTTTCGCGCCGGACTCCCAGGCCAGGGCCAGCAGACGTTCGATGCGCGCGTCGTCCGGCTCCGGATGGATCGGCTCGACAACGGCGACGGTGTCCATGTTCGCCGCGAGCACCTGGCCGGTGCTGTCCTTGTCGGCGGTGCGGCGGATCAGACACGTGCGGCGGGGCAGCACGGCCTCGGCGGTGACCCGGCGGTCGGGCCATCGGCGCAACACCACCCAGTCACCGGCGCACGGCAGCAACGCGGGATCACGGGCGGCGCCGATCAGTACGTTCCCGCCCAGGCTGGCGCGGGTGACACCGCCCGCGTCGAGCACGGTGCAGACGCCACGGTCGGCGCGCAGCACCCGGCCCGGCGCCGCGTCGGAACGGTCGTAGGGACGATACGCGGATGCGAAAAACTCGTCCCAGCCCAGCTGGGACAGCTCGTGTGCCATGGGAACCCGTTTCCCGGACGGGGAGACAGCCGGACCGCGTGGTCAGGCGGCGGCCTCCTGGTGAAGGGACGCAAAGACGAACAGCACGCTCCCCACCTCCTCCGCGGGATCTGATCGGCGCGTCTGCACCGACGGTACGGATGCGCCTACGGCAGCGAAAGCGATTTCCGACCCACTAGGGTTCACAAGGTGACCGCGTTTCAGTTGTCGGGCCGTCCCGGCCCTCGCTCCGCTCGGTGCAGTCCGTCATGACCGCGCTTCAGTTGTCAGGCCGTCCCGGCCCTCGCTCCGCTCGGTGCAGTCCGTCATGACCATGGATCCACTCGTCATGCTCACCGACGTCGACCGGGCCACCGATGAGCTGCTGCGCAGCGTGGCCGACCTCGACCCGGCCGCGGTGGGGGCGCCGTCGCTGCTGCCCGGCTGGACGGCCGGACACGTGCTGACCCATGTGGCGCGTAACGCCGACGCGCTGACAAACCTGCTGACCTGGGCCCGCACCGGGGTCGAGACACCCCCGTACGCCTCCAGGGAAGCGCGCGACGCCGCCATCGAGGAAGGCGCCGGCCGCCCGCTGCGCGAACAGGTGGAAGACATCCGGGCCGCGCACGAGCGGTTCGCCGACGCCGGCGCCGCCATGCCCGCCGAGGCCTGGGCGTTCCCGCTGCCCACGCTGGGGCAGTCGGCCGCCGCGGTGCCGTGGACCAGGCTGCGCGAGGTGACCGTGCACCACGTCGACCTGGGCCTGGGCTACACCCCGGCCGACTGGCCCGAGGCGTTCGCACTGCGTCTGCTGCGCGAGGTCGCGGCCGGGGCCGGCGACGACTGGCCCGCCATGCACCTGCGCCCGTACGGCATCGACCACGTCCTGGCCATCGGCGACGCGCCCGAGCCGCCGGTCGTAGGCGGCCCCACCAAGTCGATCGCCGCCTGGCTGACCGGCCGGGGCGACGGCGCCGACCTGACCGTCTCGCCCGACGGCGAGCTCCCCGCACCCCCGACCTGGAAGTGACCATGCCCTACACCGGCGAAGTGACCCGCGGCGGCCCGCCCGCCGTCCGCGACCTGGGCGCCCTCACCATCACCAAGGTGTCGGTCGGCCCGATGGACAACAACGCCTACCTGCTGCGCAGCGGGGACGAACAGCTGCTGATCGACGCCGCCAACGACGCCGGCACCCTGATCGCCCTGGCCGGCGACGCCGGGCTGGCCACGGTCGTGACCACCCACCGCCACGCCGACCACTGGCAGGCCCTCGAAGAGGTCGTCGCCGCCACCGGCGCCGAGTCCCTGGCCCACATCGAGGACGCCGCCGAGATCCCCCTGGTCAACCGCGACCTGCGCGACGGCGAACACATCACCGTGGGCCCGGCCACCCTGGAGGTGATCCACCTGGTCGGCCACACGCCGGGCTCGATCGCCCTGCTCTACCAGGACCCGGACGGCCCACCCCACCTCTTCACCGGCGACAGCCTCTTCCCCGGCGGGGTGGGCAACACCCGCAAGAACAAGGCGAACTTCGAGTCCCTGATCACCGACGTCGAACAGAAACTCTTCAACCGCCTCCCCGACAAGACCTGGTTCTACCCCGGCCACGGCAACGACTCCACCCTGGGCGCCGAACGCCCCCACCTCCCCGAGTGGCGAGCCCGCGGCTGGTAAGCCCGCTCAGTCGAAGGGGTTGATCACGGGGACGCCGGTGCGGGAGACGTCGGCGACGTTGCGGGTGACAAGGGTCAGGTTGTGCACCCGCGCGGTGGCAGCCATGAGCCCGTCGATGACGGGTGGTGGAGCCGACTCCGTGCATTTCCTTCAGACAGGTGCCGAGGCACCGATGGTGCGGGCATGAGACGTGTGCCGGCCCCGGTGGTGCCCGCGTGTGCGCTGGTGGCGGGGACGGTGTCGGCGGTGGCGCCGGGCACTGCTGTGGCGCACTGGTCCTATCTGGTGGCGTTCACGGCCTTCGTCGCGCTGGCCTGGGTCAGGTGGCGTGGGCTGCGCGGGCCGGCGAGGTCCGGTTACGCGTTCATCGTGGCCGCGCTGTCGGTGTGGCTGGCCGGGGATCTGCTGTTCGACGCGCTGACCTGGGTGACCGACGACGGGCTGGGCGACGTGAGCCCGTCCGACCTGTTGTGGGTCTCGGGTTATCCGCTGCTGGCGGCGGGACTCGTACGCCTCACCCAGCTGCGCGCTCCGGGGCGGCTGCGGGAGGGGCTGCTCGACGGGCTGGCCATGGCGACCGTGGTGGCGTGGCTGTTCTGGCAGTTCATCATCCTGCCGGCGGCCGAGAACGAGCGGCTGTCGTTGCCGGTTGTGGTGGGCGCGTTCTATCCGTTCGGTGACGTGTTGTTGTTCACGGCGCTCGCGATCCTGGTGCTGGCGCCGGGCACCAAACGCGGGCCGACCCTCTACCTCGTGGGGGCCCTCGCGCTCACGTTGATCGGTGACGTGGGCATCTCGACGATGCCCGAGTTGTTCCCGAACCTCTCCCTCGACCTGCAGCTCGACCGCCTCGACGGTTTGCTGCTGGTCGCCAACAGCCTTCTCGTGGCGGCCGTGGCCCACCCGGAGGCCGACCGGATCGGCGATCGGGTGCCGGCCGAGCAGCGGCTGCACCCGGCCCGCGTGGTCTTCCTGGGGGTGGCGTTGCTGGTGCTGCCGACGGTGGCGGGCCTGCGCCACTACGACACCACGCTCAGCCGGGTGTCGCTGCTGGTCTCGGTGGTGCTGCTGACCAGTCTGATTCTCGTACGGTTCGTGCTCGTGGTTCGCGAGCAGGAACGGATCCGGGCGGTGCTGGCTCATCAGGCCGAGCACGACCAGCTGACCGGCCTGGCCAACCGCCCGGCCCTGCTGTCACGGCTGGAGCTGGCGCTGTCCGAGACACCCGGCGGAAATCCGTACGGGCCGGTCCTCTTCTACCTCGATCTGAACGGATTCAAGCAGGTCAACGACCGCTTCGGCCACGCCGCCGGCGACTTCGTGCTGGTCGAGTTCGCCCGCCGCCTCGAGGCCGTGCTGCGTCCGGGTGACGTGGCGGCACGACTCGGCGGCGACGAGTTCGTGGTCCTGGCCTCCGACGTCCACGACGAGCACGACGCCGAGGCGATGGCCACCCGGCTGCGGTCGCTCGCCTCTGACCCCGTACGGCGTGGGAAGGATCTGTACCCGATCGGCGTGAGCGTGGGAATGGCGGCGGCCGGGCAGCACCACGAGCCGGACGCGCTGCTGGCGGCCGCCGACGCGAAGATGTTCCACGAGAAGCACCTCACGAGGGTGTGAACTCGCGCAGCAGCCCGGTGTAGGCCTTCGGGGGCGGCGACGCGAACTCGCCCCGCCCCGAGGGGCGCAACCCCAGCGTGACCAGCGACTGCGCCAGCACAACGCCCGCCGCCACCCCGTCGATCACCGGCACGTCCAGCTCGGCGCTCGCCTCCGCGGCGAAGCCGGCCATCCCGGCGCACCCGAGCACGATCACGTCGGAGTCGTCGTGGTCGAGGGCGTGCCGGGCGAGTGCCACCACTTCCTTGCGCGCGGCCGGGTCGGACTCCAGCTCCAGCACCGGGATGTCACAGGCGTGCACCCCGCGGCAGGCGCCCGGCGGCACGTAACGCGCGGCCAGGTCGTGCGCTCGTCCCCGCGTACGGGAAAGGGTGGTGACCACGCTGAAACCGCGACCGAGCAGCATCGCCGCGTGCATCGCCGCCTCGGCGATGCCGACCACCGGACCGGCCGCCAGCTCGCGGGCGGCGTCGAGACCGGGGTCGCCGAAGCACGCGAGCACATGAGCGTCGGCGTCGTTCAGGACGGCCAGGATGCCGGGCACCGCCAGCGCCTCGTCGTAGTGGCTCTCGATGGAAGCCGGGCCCATCGGCGACGTGACCGCCTCGACGACGACGCCCGGACCGGCCACGGCCCGGGCGCTCGCCTCGATCAAAGCGGTCATCGACTCCGTGGTGTTGGGGTTGATGACCTGGACCCTCATGCCGTCTTCGCCCGCCGGGCCAGTCCCAGGTAGACGACGAAGCCGAGCGCCATCCCGATGAACCAGCTGTACTGGGCGGTGGTGTGCATGCCGGGACCGCCGGTCCACAGCACCGGGGTCATCGCGATCACCGCGCCGGCCGCCGTGGCGATGATGGCGGGCGGGTTGTAGCCCTTCTTGTAGTGGTATTTGCCGTCGGGCGACATCGTGAACATGGCGTCGACGTCGACCTGCTGCTTGCGGACCAGGTAATAGTCGGCGATCAGCACGCCGAACAGCGGCCCGATGAAGGCGCCCAGCGTCTCCAGCGTGTAGTGGATGACGTCCGGGTTGTTGTAGAGGTTCCACGGGGTGAGCAGCACCGAGCCGACAGCGGCGATCATGCCGCCGGCCCGCCAGCTGATCCGTTGCGGGCTGACGTTGGAGAAGTCGAACGCGGGCGAGATGAAGTTGGCGACGATGTTGATGCCGATCGTGGCGATGGTGAAGGTGAGCGCGCCCAGGGCGATGGCGAACGTGCTGTCGATGCGCGACACCGTCTCGACCGGGTCGGTGATCAGCTCGCCGAAGACCGGCAGGGTCAGCGAGGCGGTGACGACGACCAGGATCGCGAAGAACAGGAAGTTCAGCGGCAGGCCGAGCAGGTTGCCCTTCTTGACGGCTTGGTAGCTGCGGCCGTACCGCGAGAAGTCGCCGAAGTTGAGCATCGGGCCGGAGAAGTACGACACCACCAGCGCGATCGCGCCGAGCATGACCGGCACCGCGTCCCAGCCGTGGTACTTCACGTCACCCAGGTTCAGGTCGATCTCGCTCCAGCCCGCCTTGTAGATCAGGTAGCCGCAGAGCAGGATCATCACGACGTAGACGGCCGGGCCGCAGAAGTCGATGAACTTGCGGATCGTCTCCATGCCGGTCCAGAACACGGCCGCCTGCAAAACCCAGAGCAGCGCGTACGTGCACCACCCGAGCAACGGCAGGCCGAGGAAACCGTACTGGTCGACGTCGGCGTACGGGGCCAGGCCCGGCCAGAACTTCAGGACCACGACGTCGAGCGCGGCCGAGGCCAGGTACGTCTGGATGCCGTACCAGGCGACCGCGATCGCGCCGCGGATGATCGCCGGCACGTTCGCGCCGAGCACCCCGAACGCGGCCCGGTTGATCACGGGATAGGGCACGCCGGTGACCTGGCTCGGCTTGGCCACCAGGTTGCAGAAGAAGTAGACGATCGTGATGCCCACGACCAGCGAGACGAGCACCTGCCAGCTCGACAGGCCCAGCGCGAACAGGCTGCCCGCTGTCACGTAGCCGCCGACGCTGTGCACGTCGGACATCCAGAAGGCGAAGATGTTGTACGAGCCCCAGTGCTGGTTCTTCAGGGGCGCCAGGTCCTCGTTGGTCAGCCGGGGGTCGTAGGAAGGCTTGATCACGCCGCTGCCGACCGGCATGCCGGCGGCTTCGACCAGGTCCTCGGGCTTGCTCGTGGTGATGTCGGCCATAGCCGAGACGCTAGGTATCGGCTGTTTCACATCGATGAGCGGAACTGTATATCTTCCGGCTCGAACAGCCCGGTGTCCTGCGGCAGCGCCCCGATGGCGGCCTGCAGCCGGTGGTGGTGGGTGGCGAACACCGCGATCAGCGCGTCGGCGTCCCGCGCGCGGAAGGCGGCCAGCATGCCGGCGTGATCGGCGTGCAGCAGCTCCCGTTCGGAGCTGTCCAGGTGCGACATCGGTTGCAGCGGCTCGGTCTGGTTCCACGCGAGGTCGAGCATGTGCAACAGGCGGCGCATCCGGCACGGCTTGATCAGAGCGAGGTGGAAGCGCCGGCTCTCGCGGTGATAAACCCTTCCGTCGTACGCGCGAACAGCCGCGTCAAGCGCACGAAGCGAGGCCGCCGCCCGTTCGTCGTCGTCCGCGCACGCCTGCTCGACGGCGACCCGCAGCCCGGCCGTCTCGAGCGCCTCGCGCACCAGATAGATCTCGGCGAACTCGTGCGCGGTCATCATGGCCACGCGATACCCGCCGTTGGGCCGGTGATCGACGAGCCCCTCGCCGATCAAGGTCATCAGAGCTTCCCGTACGGGGATCCGGCTCACCCCGAAAGCGGTCGCCACCGCGTCGACGGGGATGGCCGAGCCGGGTGGCACCTCCCCGTCCAGGATGATGCGGCGCAGCTCGTCGAGGATCACGTTCTGCGGGCTGCCCAGCGGCAACCCGGACAGCCGCGAGATCAGCACCGACCGGCGGCGTGGCCCTGGCATGTCCCGACCCTAGACCGGATCTGTTACGACAAGCGGGGCCACGCGTTGCGCCTTTGCTGCCGGCCGCCTACCTCGTCAGGCCGAGGAAGAACGCGCGGACGTCGTCGGCGAACATCTTGGGCTGCTCGGCGGAGAGGAAGTTGCCGCCCGCCGGCAGCTCGGTCCAGTGGGCGACGGGGGTGTCGCGCTCGGCGAACCGGCGGATCGTGATGTCGGTGACGCCCAGCGCCACGCCCAGCGGCACTGTCGACTTCTCCTTCGGGGCCCATGCGGACGGGTCGTGCGCCATCTCCCAGTAGAGGTTGGCCGAGGAACCGGCGGTGCCGGTGAACCAGTAGAGGCTCACGTTGGTCAGCAGCAGGTCACGGTCGACAGCGTCCTCGGGCAGGGTGGCCGCGGGGTCGGTCCACTCCTGGAACTTCTCGACGATCCAGGCCAGCTGGCCGACCGGCGAGTCGTGCAGGCCGAAGGCGAGCGTCTGCGGCCGCGTCGACTGGATCGCGTTGAAGCCCATCTTGTCGTCGCGGAACTCCTGCAGGCGGCCCAGCCGCGCCTGCTCGGCCTCGGTCAGCCCCTCGAACTCGGCCGGGTCGCCCGACGGGAACGTGATGTGGCCGTTGACGTGCACGCCGATCACCCGGCCGGGCTGCTGCCGGCCCATCTCGACGGCGATCGCGGCCCCGCCCCCGTTTCCCTGTACGCCGTAGCGCTCGTACCCGAGCCGGCTCATGATCTCGTTGAGCGCGGCGGCGCTGCGGGTCGTGTTCCAGCCCGGCGAGCTCAACGGGCCCGAGAAGGCGACGCCGGGGTTGCCGGCCAGCACCAGGTGGAAGTCGGGGCTGAGCGCCTCGACCACCGGCTGGTAGAGCGCGAACGAGCCCGGCCAGTCGTGGCTGATCAGCAACGGGGTCGCCGCGGGGTTGGCCGAGCGGATGTGCGCGAAGTGCAACGTCTGACCATCGACCTCGGTGACGAACTGGGGCATCTCGTTGAGCCGGGCCTCGGCCGCGCGCCAGTCGAACTCGCGCTCCCAGTAGCGCGCGAGGCCGCGAAGGTAGTCGACCGGGACGCCGCGCTGCCAGCCCTGGCCGGGGATCTCGCTGCCCCAGCGGGTGCGGGCGAGGCGGTCGCGAAGGTCGTCGACGTCGGCCTGGTCGACGGCGATGCGGAAGGGGCGGATCTCGGTCATGTCGGCTCCCCGAACTGGAACGGAATGCTTTGTTCCGTTCCAACGTAGCAGAGCGGAACGTTCCGTTCCAGAGGTAGGATGTGCCAATGACGGCAGGCAGGGCGCGCGAGGCCGCCCGCAACAGCGAGACCATCCTGGCGGCGGCGCGCGAGGTTTTCCTGGCCGACGCCCGCGCTCCGATCTCGGCGGTGGCCGAGCGGGCCGGGGTCGGCATCAGCGCGCTCTACCGGCGGTACCCCGGCAAGGAGGACCTGCTGCGCACGCTGTGCCACGACGGGCTGCGCCGGTTCGTCGCCGAGGCCTCACAGGCCGCGCAACTCACCGACGACTGGGCGGCGTTCGAGACGTTCCTGCGGGCCGTGGTCGAGGCCGACGTGCACTCGCTCACCGTGCACCTGGCCGGCACGTTCACCCCGACCGCCGAGATGAACGCCGACGCCATGCGGGCCGGCGAGCTGGGCAACGCGCTGTTCGACCGCGCACGCCCCCACATGCGCCCGGGCATCGTGCCGGCCGACGTCACCATCCTGCTCGACATGTGCGCGGCCATCCGGGTGCCCGACGCCACCCGCACCACCGAGCTGCGCCGCCGCTACCTGACGTTCCTGCTCGACGGCCTGCGCGCCGACGGCCCCCTCCCCGGCCCGCCGCCGGCCGACGCCGAGGCCAACTGGCGCTGGCGCACATGACCGGCGCCACTGCCCGCCTTCACCCACTCCCCATCGGCCCCTCCCCCTCGCATCAGCCCTCAGCAGAAGGGAGCATCGGGATTCGTGGGGCTGGATAGGGTGAAGATGCCCTGCGGTTGTCGTTGGCCGAGGGGCGCCGACCCCTGGCCGGCCGACGGCGCCGCGCGCTGATACCGCCGTCCCGCCGGGGCGGGTTGACCAACGGGAGGTGTGCGGTGGAGATGCGGCACGATCCGACGCGCTGGGGTCAGCCCCAGCCCCAACAGCCGGAGCCATGGCAGCAGGCCATGCCCGGCTGGCTCGAGGAAAAGCTGTTCGACCAGCGCATCGTCGTGGTGCGGGGTCAGCTCACCTCCGAGGCCGCCACCGGCACGGCCGCCGCGCTGCTGACCCTTGATGCCGCCGGCCCCGCGCCGGTGCAACTGCACCTGGCCAGCCAGGCCGGGGAGCTCGGCGCCGCGCTCTCGATCCTCGACGTGATCGACTCGATGGCCGCGCCCGTGCATGCGATCGTCACGTCGCAGGCGGGCGGGGCCGTGGTGGCGCTGCTGGCCGCGGCCGAGCGGCGGGCCGCGTACAGGCATGCCCGGTTCAAGCTCAACGAGCCGCGCTCCACCGGTGTGACCGGCACCGCCGACGAGGTCGCCCGCGCCGCCGGCCAGCACCTGCGCGAGCTCGAAGAGATCACGCTGCGGCTGGTCGAGGTGACCGGGCAGTCCCGCAGCCGCATCGAGGACGACATGTCGGCCGGCCGCAGTCTGACCGCCCAGGAGGCCCTGGACTACGGGCTCATCGAGGAGATCCTCGGCAAGGCATGAAAAACGGGCCCCGGGATCACCCGGGGCCCGTTCTCACGGCCTGATTCAGGAAGCGACCTTCACACCCATGGAACGGGCGGTGCCGGAGACGATCTGGATCGCGGCGTCGATGTCGTTCGCGTTGAGGTCGGGAAGCTTGCGCTCGGCGATCTCCTTGACCTGGGTCGCGCTCAGCGTGCCCACGGTCTGGGTCAGCGGGTTGGAAGCGCCCGACTGGATGCCCAGGGCCTTGCGGATCAGGAAGCTGGTCGGCGGCGTCTTGTAGGCCAGCGTGTGGCTGCGGTCCTCGTAGACGCTGACGATGACCGGGATGATCTCGCCGCGGTTCTTCGCCGTCGCCTCGTCGTACTCCACCTTGACGGCACGCATGTTGGCCCCGGTCGGACCAAGCATCTTGCCGAGGTCGACCATCGCGGCGTTACCCGCCTCAAGCGCGAGGGTTACCTCATGAGTCTTTTTCTTGGGCGGCATTGCGTAGGGCTCCTTAAGGTGAGCTGCACAAGCTAGATGGACCTTTTAGCGGGCCCAGCCGCAGCTCGCCAGCTTCATCAACACACGACAACCCCGAGACCTTACTACCGCGTCTGCGAACGGGTCAAAACGGCCCGGCGCGCGCGGGGGTCTCAGGTTCGGACCAAGTGTATCTCGCCCGTCAGAACTGGTCGCACTCGCACCGGCTCATCAGCGAGCGCACCGCCGCCACGTACGCGGGGTTGGGCAAGGTCTTGGTCCCGGCGGCGGCCTCGATCGCGCCCTGGCCGGCGTTGTAACCCGAGATCACCACGTTGAGCAGGCACCACGAGGTGTGCGACTTGCACTTGCCGGCGTTGAGGTTGTAGTTCTCCTTGAAGTAGTTCTGCCCCGCCCACCGGGTGAACCACGCGATGTAGTTGGCTCCCACGTACGCGTTGTCCCTGTAGTTGGAAGCGTCGTAGTTCAGGCCGAACCGGTTGTTGACGAAGTCGACGGTGTCCGGCATGACCTGCATGACACCCGTGCCGCCGTCACAGTTGTGGATGTTGGTCTGCCAGCCGCTCTCCTGCCAGGCGATCGCCTTGACCAGCGGGTAGTTCAACTTCAAAGTCGGTGCTTCCGTACGCCAGTAGACACGCGCGGCGGCCGACCTGAGCGCCTTCTTCACCGTCTTCTTGGCGACCGGCTTCGTCTTGTCGTAATGCGCGCACTCCGGCAGCTCGCTCCAGAACGCCGGCTGCGTGGGCTCGGCGGCCTTCGGCGTCTTCGACGTCTTTCGCGGCTTCGGGGTGGCGCTCGTCACCTCCGGCGTGGGCGTCGGCGACTCCGTGATCGGCTCGAACTCGGGCTCGTCGGCGGCGGCGGTCGCCCCGGCAGCAGCGGGCGCGGCCGCCTTGTCGTCCCCGCCCCCGGCCAACCCGCAGCCGGCCGCCATGACCAGCGTCACCAGCACCACGCCGGCCTGCCATCTTCGTGCCGTCAACCCGATCGCCCTCCCCCGTCCGAACAGTCGTGGAGGCACGCTAGCCCTTTTCACGTTCCGCCGCTGCACCCTTCAAGCACGGCTGAAACGTCGATCGAACCCCGAGCCGCCGATCGCAACCTGGACCGGGGACAATAGAGGTATGCAGACCCGCACCGACCTACGCAACGTCGCCATCATCGCTCACGTCGACCATGGCAAAACAACCCTGGTCGACGCCATGTTGCGTCAGGGCAGCCAGTCCCACGCGCGCGGCGAGATGGCCGACCGCGTCATGGACTCCATGGACCTGGAGCGGGAAAAGGGCATCACCATTCTCGCCAAGAACACGGCGATCAGCTACCAGCCCGCCGAGGGTGGCCCCGTCACCATCAACATCATCGACACCCCCGGCCACGCCGACTTCGGCGGCGAGGTCGAGCGCGGCCTCACCATGGTCGACGGTGTCGCCCTGCTCGTCGACGCCTCCGAGGGCCCGCTGCCGCAGACCCGCTTCGTGCTGCGCAAGGCACTGGCGGCCAAACTCCCGATCATCCTGATCATCAACAAGGTCGACCGGCCCGACGCCCGCATCAAAGAGGTCGTCGACGAGACGTACGAGCTCTTCCTCGACCTCGACGCCGACGAGCACCAGATCGAGTTCCCGATCGTCTACGCGTGCGCCCGCGACGGCATCGCCTCGCTGACCCAGCCCAAGGACGGCACCGTCCCCGAGGACAGCACCGACCTCGAGGTCCTGTTCAGCACGATCCTCGAGACCATCCCGGCGCCCACCTACCACGAGGACGCGCCGCTGCAGGCCCACGTGGTCAACCTCGACGCGTCGCCGTTCCTCGGCCGGCTCGCGCTGTGCCGCGTGCACGAGGGCACGATCCGCAAGGGCCAGACGGTCGCCTGGTGCAAGACCGACGGCACCATCAGCAACGTCCGCATCTCCGAGCTGCTGATCACCGAGGGCCTGGAGCGCAAGCCCGCCGAGAGCGCCGGTCCCGGCGACATCATGGCCGTCGCCGGCATCGCCGACATCATGATCGGTGAGACGCTGGCCGACGCCGAGAACCCGAAGCCGCTGCCGCTGATCACCGTCGACGAGCCGGCCATCTCGATGGTCCTCGGCACCAACACGTCGCCGCTGGTCGGCAAGGTCAAGGGCAGCAAGGTCACGGCCCGCATGGTCAAGGACCGCCTCGACAAGGAGCTCGTCGGCAACGTCTCGCTACGGGTGCTGCCGACCGAGCGGCCCGACGCGTGGGAGGTGCAGGGCCGCGGCGAGCTGGCGCTGGCGATCCTGGTCGAGCAGATGCGCCGCGAGTCCTACGAGCTCACCGTCGGCAAGCCCCAGGTCGTCACCAAGGTCATCGACGGCAAGATCCACGAGCCGGTCGAGCGGCTGACCATCGACGCCCCCGACGAGTACATGGGCGCCATCACCACGCTGCTGTCCACCCGCAAGGGCCGCATGGAAGAGCTGATCAACCACGGCACCGGCTGGCTGCGCATGGAGTGGCTGGTTCCCGCCCGGGGCCTCATCGGCTTCCGTACGGAGTTCCTCACCGAGACCCGCGGCACGGGCATCATGCACCACCTGTTCGAGCGCTACGAGCCGTGGTTCGGCGAGCTGCGCACCCGCAACAACGGCTCGCTGGTGGCCGACCGGGCCGGCGTGGTGACCGCGTTCGCCATGACGAACCTGCAGGAACGCGGCCAGCTGTTCGTCGAGCCCACCACCGAGGTGTACGAGGGCATGATCGTCGGCGAGAACTCCCGCTCCGACGACATGGACGTCAACATCACCAAGGAGAAGAAGCTCACCAACATGCGCTCGTCGACCGCCGACGAGACCGAGAAGCTGATCCCGCCGCGCAAGCTCTCGCTGGAGCAGGCCCTCGAGTTCTGCCGCGAGGACGAGTGCGTCGAGGTCACCCCGGCCGCGGTCCGCATCCGCAAGGTCATCCTCGACCAGCAGACGCGGGGCCGCCAGGCCGCCCGCCGCAAGCACCAGCAGTAACAGCCGGTACGGAGAAGGGGGCGGCCGCGGCCGCCCCCTTCTCCGTACCCGCTCTCAGACCTGGGAGTCCGCCAGTTCTCGCCGGCGGTCGCGGGAGGACTTGACCAGGCTGGCCACCGTGGCGATGCCCAGCGTGCCGATGATGACCAGCAGGGAGAGCCAGATCGGGATCTCGGGGGCCCAGTGGACGCCGTGGCCGCCGTTGATGAAGTCGACGTTGTTGGTGTGCAGCGCCTCGAGGAAGAGCTTCACGCCGATGAAGGCGAGCACCGCCGCGAGGCCGTAGTTGAGGTAGACCAGGCGTTCGAGCAGGCCGCCCAGCAGGAAGAACAGCTGCCGCAGGCCCATCAGCGCGAACACGTTGGCCGTGAAGACCAGGTACGGCTCCTTGGTGATGCCGAAGATCGCCGGGATCGAGTCGAGCGCGAACAGCAGATCCGTCGTGCCGATCGCGATCATCACGATGAGCAGCGGCGTGAACAGGCGCTTGCCGGTCTCGGTGACCACGGTCATGCGGCCCGTGTCGAACGACGACGACACCGGCAGGGCACGCTTGGCCCACCGGATCAGGATGTTCTCCTTGAAGTCGTCCTCGTCGGTCTCACCCTCCTTGAGCAGGGTGATCGCGGTGTACACGAGGAACGCGCCGAAGATGTAGAACACCCAGGAGAACTGCGAGATCAGCGCGGCGCCGGCGGCGATGAACAGGCCTCGCATGACCAGGGCCAGCACGATGCCGATGAGCAGCACCTTCTGCTGGAACTGCCGCGGCACGGCGAATCGCGCCATGATGATCATGAAGATGAAGAGGTTGTCGACGCTCAGCGAGTACTCGGTGAGCCAGCCGGTGTAGAACTCCGCGGCGGGCCCGGCTCCGGCGAAGAACCAGAGACCACCGCCGAACGCCAGCGCGAGGGCGATGTAGAAGGCCACCCAGCTGCCCGATTCCTTCATCGAGGGCTCGTGCGGTCGCCGCCCGATGATCAGCAAGTCAATCGCGAGCACCACGACGACGGCAACCAGGGTGGCGATCCACACCCAGGCAGAGATGTTCAACCAGGACCTCCGGCAGACACGGTTCGGCGCTGCGCCCGCACCGGGGGTTCACGGCGGGAGCAGCGTCGTGCGACTGTCGGAGGTCTCTTCCGCCGCCGTGCTGCTCAGTGGCGACCGCCGGCCCCGGGCGCGCCCTCAGGGGTGGGCGTTCCGTGTTGACGAGACCGGCACGGGGGAATACTCCCCTCCTACGGCAGCCATTGTGTCCTATCGACGGGCACAACGGCACAGCGCAGCGGCAAACCGTGTCGAGCGTCTCGGCCCGCCCCTGAGCTTCCTAGGAACCTAGCTCGGGGAAATCTGTGGCAAGCTGCCCGGCATGGTTCTTGAGGTTGCTCTTATCGACATCACGCCCGGTTCCGAGGACGCGTTCGCCGCCGCTTACCGGATGGCCCACCCGATCCTGGCGACCACGCCCGGTTGCCGTTCGGTGCGGATGACCCGCGGCATCGAGTCGGCGTCGCGGTTCGTGCTGCTGGTCGAGTGGGACGACGTCGAGGCGCACGAGAAGAACTTCCGCGCCACCGAGCGCTTCCAGCAGTGGCGCGGCTGGATCGGCCCGTACTTCGCCAATCCCCCGCTGGTCGAGCACTACTTCGACGTCCCGCCCGGCGAACGCCCCGGCCCCGACCACAATTTCTTCACCGACTGAGCGCCGCAGGCCACCCGTGGCAGCGGCGGCGGGCGTCAGGTCAGTCGACCGCGGGATCTCCCTTGGTCAGGCAGTAGACGCCGCCCGCAGGGTCGCGGAAGGTTGACCAGTGCGGCCACTCCCCCAGAAACGTCGCGCCCAGGGACTCGTGCCAGCGGCGGCCGGCCGGGATGTCGGAGCACGAGACGTCGAGGTGGGCGGAGGCGGGCCTGTCCTCGCCGAGGCGTTGCAGCAGGAACCGTACGGGGATGGGTGGCTGCGGCTGCAGGCGTACGAACTCGTCGGCCCGCACCCCCTCGTCCAGGTCCCAGCCGGTCAGCGTCTGCCAGAAGCGCACCTCCTGGTCGTAGACCGCGGGCGCCAGGTCGAAGCAGAGCTGGTGGGGCCGCAGCGTCACGCCGTGCGGGCCGGCGTAAGGCCTCGGCCGCACGTGTTGATCACGCCAGGACGCTGTGCAGAACGGCAAGCCGGCCGGGGAGCGTAGCGTCTGCCAGTCGCCGTGGTCGGCCCGGACCGTGGCGCCCGCCGTCAACGCCCGGCCGTTGAAGTCGGCGAGGTCGTCGACCCAGAAGTCCGGATGATGTCCGCCAGGGCCCTCGCGTACGCCCTGGATCTCGAGCCAGTCGTCACCGGCCGCGGTGCGCAGCCGTACGAAGCCGGGGTCTTGCTGCGGGGCCGGCGTGGACCCGGTGACCGTCGCCCAGAACCGGACGGCCTCGTCGAGCTTGTCGGCCGGCCGGTCCAGAAAGGCATCAACCCAGCGAATCATCAGCACACCGCCTTCCCTGTGACATCGACCGGCATACCCGTACGGGGAAGCCTGATGCACCGCGCGCCCGAACAGCTCGCACCGGCCGCCGGCGGGAGCCCACACGCGCAGACGCCCCAAGCCGGCTGCCGGCAGCGAGCCCGCAAGCGCCCTCAGGCCCGCCGCTGACCGAGCAAGCCCGGCCCTCACGCCCCCCGACCGAGCAAGCCCGGCCCTCAAGCCCCCGCTGACCGAGCGAGCCCGGCCGCCTGCATCGGGCGCTGGTAGCGGGCGCGCAAACCCCGCTGCTGGAAGCCGAGTCGTCGATAGAGCGCCGCCGCTCCGGGGTTGTTCACGTTGACGGTCAGCCAGGCGTGATCGACGCCGTCGGAGGTGCGCATGCGGATCAGCGACTCGGCGATCAGGGCCGCCGCCAGGCCGCGACGCCGGGCGAAGGGCACCACGCCGGCCTGCACGATCCAGCCCCGGGCGGCCACGACGAAGCCGGCGTCGCCCAGGTCGGGCAGTGTCGCGAGCAGCGAGCAGGAGGGCAGGAAGTCCTCGTCCTCCTCGTTCTCGGCGATCCACTCGCCGGCCGGGTCGGCGGGGAAGCCCGGCCTGTCCCGGAACGACGCGTGATACGTCGTGTGGAACCGCCGGGCGACGTCCGGCCCGTCCCAGGAAGAGATGGTCGCTCCGTCGGGCCAGACGGCGGGCGGCAGATCAAGGTCGTCGATGCGCATGACGTCCTCGGCGAAGGTCCGCCGCAGCCCGCGCGACTCGAACAGCGCCGCAGCGTCGTCGGTCAACGTCTCCGACTCGACGGTCACAACGTCACCCGTCGCCGAGGACGAGTCCGACGCAGACGACGCAGACGACGCAGACGGAGACAAGGATGACGATGAGGCGGACGAGTCCGGCGCGGATGAGGCGGATGAGGCGGATGAGGCGGATGAGGCGGACGAGGCGGACGCGGACGAGGCGGACGCGGACGAGGCGAGCGCCGATGAGGCCAGGGCGAGCCCTCGATCGAGCACCTCGGCCCCGAGCCCACGGCCCCGCGCGTCCGGGTCTACCAGCCCGGTGAACGTCGGGCCCCTCCGGACCGCACCGGCGGCGAGCAGGGACCCGTCGCCGGAGCGCAGCCCGAACGCCGTCACCCCGTCACCCGCCCAGCGCCGCCCGAGGAACGCCGGATCGGTGGCGAGCGGCATGCCCCCGTCGGCCGCGTAGCACCGCTCGGCCAGGGCGAGCAGCTCCGCGGGCATGCCGGTCAGCTCGGTCCACGTTGTCCCGCCGGTCGACGTCATCCGGCCAGACTAGCCAGGGCCGGGGTGCGGCTCGAACTATTTCACCCCCGCAGCGTCCATGCCCCGCAGCTCCTTCTTGAGCTCCGACATCTCGTCACGGATCCGGGCGGCCAGCTCGAACTGCAGCTCACGGGCAGCGCCCAGCATCTGCTCGTTGAGGTCCTGGATGAGCTGGGCCAGTTCGGCGCGGGCCATGCCCTTGGCGGCCGTGGCCCCGGACGCGCCGCGCCCCTTCGACCTGGTCTCGGGCACCGGCGCCTTGCCCCGGGAGATCTGCCGGCCACCGCCGCC